>CACWSW010000360.1 GCA_902763655.1 uncultured bacterium | reverse complement strand
CCGTGATAGGAGCCCGAGCTCGTCACGGAGCCGACGCAATAGGCGTTGGTAATCAGACCGTCGACAAATCCCGCAAAGCCGCCGACGTAGCTGCCGTCGGCATTCACGTCCGCGATGGCGTAGCAGTCCATGACGTAGCCGCCGTTGAGCGAGGCGACGAAGCCGCCCGCGTACGAGTCCGCCTGGCCAGAGGTGTTCGCCGCCACCGTGGCGCGCAGGACGCAGCTGCGGAGGATGACGGGCGAATCGGAGACGGAACCGACGAAGCCGCCGGCGTTGCAGGTTGTCGCGTTCGTGACCACGCCCTGGAACGAGCAGCCCTCCACCAGGGACTTGGAATCGATTGCGCCCGCGAAGCCGCCCACGCCAGCATCCGTTGCGCCGGTGACGGTGCCCTCCAGCACCACGCCGCTCACGCGTCCGCCCGCAATCCTGCCGAAGAACCCGGCAGACCCGTCCGCGGCGTTCACGACGAAATTCGTGATCCGGTGGTTCTGTCCGTAGAACTCGCCCGTGAAACTGCCGAAGGGCGTCCACGCCGCGCCGCCGAGGTCGATGTCGCCGTCCAGCACGTAGATGCCGGCGAGGTCGTTCGTGACGGCGAAGAGGTCCTCGACCGTCCGGATCTTCGTGGCGCCTTGGGCGCGCTGCTTCACTTCGGGCCAGGGAGTGCCGTTGCCGTCATTCGAGAGCTCTTCGACCTGATGCACGGTGAGCGAGCCGCCCGTCACCGAGCCGTTGCTGCCGCAGAACGGGCGCGGCCCCGCGCCGTAGGCGGAGATGCTGCAGTTCCTGATGGTGCCGTTCGCCGTGTCCCCTGCGTTTCCGACGAAGGAGCCGATCGTGTCGCCCGTGCCCCAGACGGCGCCGGAGCACCAGCAGTCGGAAACCACCGAGGCGGCGTTGGTGAGAGTTCCGGCGAAGCCGCCGTAGTTGTCGCCGGAGGAGCGCACGTCGCCGCGCGCCACGCAGTTGGAGATCACGAGCGGGGCGGCGACGTGGCCGACGAAGCCGCCGACGTCGCCCTTGCCGTCGACATGGCCGTCGGCGCGGCAATCCGTGAAGCTGGCGTTCCCTTCGTTGGAACCGACGAAGCCGCCGGCGAACGCGCCGGTAACGGACACGTCACCCGCGGCGGTGCAGCGGAGAAAGGACGAGCCGTCGGAGCCGTCACGGATGTAACCGACGAAGCCGCCCGCCTTCCGGTAACCTGCTGACACGCTCACGTTCGCGGAACAGTCGGTGAAGATGCCCCTGCACCTCCTGTCCACGTAGCCGATGAAGCCGCCGAGGTTACTATTTTGGTAGTCATGTTCGTCCTTGCACACGGAGACGGTGCCCTCGGCGGTACAGCGCGTGAAGGTGAACGAGCCGATGTCGAAGATCGCGGAGATGAAACCGCCGCGGGAGTCGTTGGCGCCTACGCTGGTGACGTCCGCGCACGCGTGGCAGTCTGTGAAGGTCACCGAACCGCCTCTGGCGATGCCCGCGAAGCCGCCGGCGTCCGAGCCGGCGGCGGAGACGGAGCCGGTGGTCGCGCAGCCTTCGAAGAGAACGCCGGGGCCGGAGATGTATCCGGCGAGCAGGCCGATGTAGGAGTCGGCGCCGCTGACGGAGCCATGCGCGGAGCAGTTGCGGATCGTGGTGGCTCCCTGGACCTCGCCCGCGAGCGCGCCGCAGCGTTCGTATCCTTTGATGGAGACGCCCTCCAGGTGGACGCCGTCGATCGTCGCGCCGTCGACACTGCGAAAGATGCCAACTCGGGCTCCGGCAGAATCGCCGCTCGACGTGTTGTCGAACGTGAGGCCGATGATCTTGTGGCCGTGCCCGTAGAGCTTGCCGGTGAACGGCGAACCTAAGGAGCCGATCGGCGTCCAGGGCGAGCCGGAGAGGTCGATGTCCGCAGCGAGTCCATAGGCGCCGGAGAGATTGGAGGAAATCGCCGCCAGCTGCGCGCGTGTCGTGATGCGCGTACCGAGCGTGACCGAAACGGCATGGTAGTTGTCGAGGAGGACAGTCGTCTCATTGGCGGAGGCGTTGGCGTAGGTCGCGCCGCCGGTCCAGCCGAGGAAGATGCTGTCCGTCGGGTTGATGGAGATTGGGACGTCCGTGCCGGGGGCGTAGGCGCCGAGGCCGTTGACAGTGGTGGTGGCGGTGTCTCCGGCAAGAAGGAGGAACTTGCCGTCCACGAGCCCCCAGTCGAAGTAGGGCTGCGTCTGGCCATCGGTCTGCGTCCAGCAGCCCGCCGCCTGGAACGCGGTGAAGTTGTTCGTCGAGCGCATTTCCGCCGCGTCAAGGGCGACGATGGTCCCGTTATAGCCCCCCCCCACTCTCCTCCGAACCGACATCCGCGAGGCCGTCCACGAGGCGGAAGCAGTTGTCGCAGTTCGCACTACCCGACAGGGTGCCCGCGAAGCCGCCGACGTGCGAATTGCCGGTCGTGTCGCCGTCACCACCCGCCGTGTAACAGCGCGCAAGGGTGACTTTGCAGTTCTGCTCCAACTTGCCGAAGAAGCCGCCGACACTGTCGGAGCCATGGGCGCGCGCGACCGTGTAACAGTCGAAGACGAAGGAACCGCTACCCTGCCCGCCTGTCACATAGCCGATGAAGCCTCCGACGCAGTTGGCGGTGGATGAAACCGAGCCGACCGAGAAGCAGTTGCTCACGACGCACGGGGCATGGTTATCATCATCGATGACGCCAATGAAGCCGCCAACGTGGTGGGAACCGGCGGAAACATCGGCGATCGCGAAGCAGCGCGAGACGAAACAGTTGATCTTGATGTGGCCGATGAGGCCGCCCGCGCGTCCGTAGTTCGGTCCGCCGGTTACCCGAAGAGGCCCACGTAGTTGGAGGAGTCGGCGGTCACGGTCAGGTTGGAGATGACGTGGCCACACCCGTCGAGCGAACCGGTGAACTTATGGAAGTTATTGCCGATCGGCGTCCAGGGCTCGCCCGCGAGATCGATGTCGCAGCCGAGCTCGTAGGCACCGGCGAGGTCGTTCGCGATGGCGGCGAGTTCGGCGCGCGTGGTAATGCGCGTGGCCGCGAGGGCGGTGGTTGCGCCCGCGAGCATCACGGCGAGGGTCAGAATCTTCTTCATGCGGTTACTCCTTTCAAATCCTTGCCGGCTATCGCAATCGCCTTCGTGGCGTGTATTATAACAAAACTCCCCACCCTTAATCAATCACCCCGTCACCGGATGATGACCGTGCAGCCCGAGTGTTTCGAGACGAGCAGGAAGGTCGTCGTGTTCTCGCCCGGATTGGCGCGCGGCACCACCGTGGACGTCAGGCCGTAGGGCTTCCAGGGACGCAAGGCGGGCAGCATCGCGCGCACCGCCGCGGCCGACGTGTCCTTCACGGTCACGAGCGCGTTGGTCAGCGCATGGCAGTTCTCCGGCACCACGTAACCTTCCGTGGACAAGGTCAGCGGCAGCTTGCCGCCGAACGAGGCGTCCAGCGTGAACGGCGTGTCCACGG
>CACWSW010000359.1 GCA_902763655.1 uncultured bacterium | reverse complement strand
AGGAACTCGTTGACCTGGTCGTACTTGCCGCGCATGGAGGCGCGGATCTTCCCGTCGCCGTCGGCGATGCCGGTCACGCGAAGGAGCGCGGCCGAGTCGAACGAGGTGAGCGGCGTCTTCTTCACGCGGTCGTGCGGCAGCACCTTCGCCACGCGGTCCATCTCGGCGGAGCGCGTGGCCATCACGTGACCCTTGCGCGTCACTCGCACGTGCAGGTCGCCCTTCGCGGTGATGAGGTGAAGGTCGCGCGCGCCCTTCTGCGCGATGATCTCCTCCAGCCCCTCGGCGGCGCCGTTCGCGTCGAAGTTCTTCACGCGCGTCTGCCCGTCGTCCACCATCTCTGCCTGGAAACGCCGCTCCCCGCCGATCTCCACCGGGCGCATCGAGATGCGAAACGTCTTTCCGTTGCGCCGCACAGTCTGCACGATCTTCATGAAGCCGTCGCCCAGCACCCGTGCGCGTATCTCCTCCGCCAGCTCCCTATCCAGCTCACCTCTCTCCATCACTCTTCATCCTTCACTCTCAACTCTCCACTAACCACTAGCCACTAACAACTAACTACTAACAACTAGCCACCCTTCACCTTTCACCCTTCACCTTTCACCCTTCACGGAGCCAACCCGTTCCCGCCCGCCGACTGCGCGGAGTAGAACTCCTGGCCGGTCGCGTCCATGACGCTGCGCCAGAGGTCGCTCTCCAGCTGCACCGTCTGACGCTCGATGGTCGCGAGCTTGATCGGCACGACCGTGTACCAATCGCCCACGCTGCCCACCACGCAGTTCGTGCGTCCGCTCATCGCGGCGTGCACCGCGTTGCGCGCGAGCATGTAGCAGCGGATGGCGTCGGTGCCGCGCGCCGGCACGCTGCGTATCATGTAGCTCGGATCGAAGTACTTCACGCTCGCCACGATCCCCTTCTCCTTGAAGTGCCGCGTGATGCGCGTCTTCAGAAACTCTCCGATATCCTTCTTGAGCACGTTGCCGCTCGCGTCGCGTCCCACGTCGCCTTCCATGAGGTGCTGGCCAGCGCCCTCCGCCACCACGATGACCGTGTGCGTCTTTCCGCTCGCGAAGCGCCGCTCCATCGTGGCCAGGAGCCCGCTCGGACCTTCCAGCTCGAAGTTCATCTCCGGGATGAGGCAGAAGTTCACCACCGGGTTGGCCATCGATGCATACGCGGCGATGAAGCCGGAGTCGCGGCCCATGAGCTTCACGAGTCCGATGCCGTTGAACGTGCCCTTCGCCTCGGCGTGCGCGTTGCGGATGACGTTCGTCGCCTCGGCGACTGCCGTCTCGAACCCGAAGCTCGGCCCCACGAACTGCAGGTCGTTGTCGATGGTCTTTGGCACGCCCACCACTGATATCTTGAGGTTGCGCCGCGTGCACTCCTCCGCGACGTCCCGCGCGCACCTGAGCGTACCGTCTCCGCCGATGCAGAACAGGATGTTTATGTTCATGCGCACCAGCGTGTCCACCATCTCGTCCGTCGGCTGCTGCCCGCGCGACGAGCCGAGGATCGTGCCGCCGTGCTCGTGGATCGTGTCCACCGTGTCGGGATCCAGCATGAGCGGCTGGTAGCCGAAGCGCGGACTCAGCCCCGCGTACCCGAAGCGTATGCCGAAGATGGTCTTCACTCCGTAGTCGAACGACAGGATCTCCACCAGGCCCTTGATGACGTTGTTCAGGCCGGGGCACAGTCCACCCGCTGTCAGGATCGCGACGCGCGTCCAGCTGGGGTCGTGGAAGATGCGCTCGCGCGGGCCGGCGCGCTCGAACGTCGGCTCGTGGCCCAGGCGTTCGCGAAGCCAGTCGCGCAACGGCACGCTCTCCGTCATGATGATGCGGTCCCCTTCCGGCACGAACTCGTGGTGCCGCACAGGCGACGCGATGGTGCACGGGCCGAGCGTGTCGACCGTGCAGGAGTACTCTCCAGGGTTGGCTGTGATCTTTTCTAGGGTGTTTGACATGGCGCCATTATAGCACAATCCCGAACCCTCCGCTGGATTCCGGCGGCAGGTTATGGTAAAATAGCGGCGATCGAAGCATCAGGAAGCGGCCGCCCGTTGCGGCCGCGCCAACCGAGCGGCGACGCCACGGTGGTGCGGGACAATCCCCCGGATGCGCTTCGCAAGTACGAAGAAATGGAAAGAAGAATGAAAATGACGAAACATGCCGGACGGCACGTTTTCACTTCCGAGTCGGTTTCGGAAGGACACCCCGACAAAGTGGCAGACCAGATCTCGGACGCCGTGCTGGACGCCTGCCTGGCCAAGGACTCCCGCGCCCACGTGGCCTGCGAGACCATGTGCGGGCCAGGCCTCGTGGTCAACATGGGCGAGATCGCCTGCACGGGGTTCGAGACGATCAACACGCAGGACATCGCCCGCCGCGTGGTTAAGGACATCGGCTACGACCGACCCGCCGAGGGCTTCAGCTGGGACACGTTCAACTACGTGAGCGCGCTCCACGGACAGAGCCCCGACATCGCCCAGGGCGTAAACCGCAAGCAGGCCGAGAAGCAGGGCGCCGGCGACCAGGGCATGATGTTCGGCTACGCCACCAACGAAACGACCTCGCTCATGCCCGCGCCGATCGTGTACTCGCACGAGCTGCTGATCCTCTTCGCGCGCCTGCGCAAGACGGGCAAGCTCCCCTTCCTGCGCCCCGACTCCAAGAGCCAGCTCTCCGTCGTCTACGAGAACGGACGCCCCGTCTCCATCGAGACGGTCGTCATCTCGCACCAGACCACCGAGGCCGGCGCGAACAGGAAGTCCTACGCGCAGATCGAGGAGGTCGCCCGCGGCTGCCTCGCCAAGACGAAGCTCCTGACGAACCGCACGCGTTTCTACATCAACCCCACCGGCAAGTTCGTGGTCGGCGGTCCCACGGGCGACAGCGGCCTCACCGGGCGCAAGATCATCGTCGACACCTACGGCGGTATGGCCGCGCACGGCGGCGGCGCGTTCTCCGGCAAGGATCCCTCGAAGGTCGACCGCAGCGCCGCCTACTACGCGCGCTACGCCGCCAAGAACATCGTCGCCGCCGGCTTCGCCGACCGCTGCCAGATCCAGGTGGCCTACGCCATCGGC
>CACWSW010000358.1 GCA_902763655.1 uncultured bacterium | reverse complement strand
GAATCTAGCTGCGGCGCTGGCACGGAGAAATGGAGATGTCACGGAGACACGGAGGTTGCTTTGGAGGTGCGCTTGCGCACAACTCTCCATCAATCTCCGCGTCTCCGTGGAACTCCGTGATCTCCGTGTTGCCGTCGGCAGACACGCACCCTGTCCTATGGTGATTAGTCAGCCGTGGCGGGCGAAGGATCGTTCGATCTCCTCCAGCGTCCTGCCCTTTGTCTCGGGCAGCAGGAAGGCCGCGGCGAGGAAGTAGAGGAAGGCGAAGAACGCGAGCGAGTAGAACACCACCGCGTAGCCGCACGCCTTCTGCCATGGCAGGAACGCGTCCGCGATGGCGAACGCGACCATCTGGTTGACGAAGAGCGCGATAGCCATGCCGTTGGCGCGGATGCGGCTCGGCATGAGTTCGGAGAGCGCAAGCCACACGACGACGCCAGGGCCGATGGAGAACGACGCGACGAAGAGCGCGATGCCAGCGACCGTCGCCCAGCCGGCGAACGAGCCCGTCGAGACGGTACCCTTCTCGAGCAGGAGGAACATCGTCGCGACGCCGACGAGCGCTGCGACCATGCCGAGGGTGCCGGCCTTGAGCAGAGTCTGCCTGGTTGCAGACGAGGATGGCGAGCGAGATGCAGAACGGCAGCACGTACTTGCGCTGGAAGAGCGAGTCGCCCTTCGCCGCGGCGGCGAGCGCGGCCTTCTCGGCGGCCTCGGCCTCGTCTGCCGCGACCATCTCGGCCAGGATCTCCGCCGCCTTCGCCTCGCCGTTGTTCGCGGCGAGTGCGGCCAGCGCCTCGTCCTTGCGTCCGCGGCGGTAGAGCCAGCGCGGCGATTCCCTGAGGCCGAGCGCCCCGCAGAAGAACAGCACGGCCGGCACTGCGCTCGACCAGAAGATGGTCTTCCACGCGAGCGACTTGCTGGCGGCGGAGACCGCCGCGTCGTCTGCCGCGCCGATCGTGTGCACGACGACAAGGCCGACGATCGAGCAGAACGTGATGCCCACGAAGTCGAGAAGCTGGAACATGCCCGCGCCCTTGCCGCGGCTGTTGGCGTCAAGGCATTCGGCGAGGTACATGGGAACGACGACGCCGATGAGGCCCGCCGCGACGCCCTGCATCGCGCGTCCGACGAAGAACATCCAGTAGTTGCCGCCGACCATGCAGATCGGCAGGCAGGCGAGCGCCGCGATCGCTGCGGAGGCGAGCATCATGAGCTTGCGGCCAAACTTCTCGGCAAGCCAACCCGCCGCTAGGCAGGCAAGCGCCGCGCACATCACCACCGCGCTGGAGAGATGGGATATCTGCGCCGTCGTGAAGAGACCGAGGCTGCCGGGATACTCGTCGGCCGGGCCGATGTACGGCAAGGCGGGACCGATGATAGTCCCGCCGAAGTCGAAGAGCAGCCCGCCGCAGCCCGCGATGACGAGCAGATATACGGCGTATCGCCTAACCTTGTCCATGGTCCCGCCCTGCCTGTCCTTGATTCAGTCCCGTTCTCCGTCAAATCTTGACGGAGAGGATCTTCCCGCCCTTCTGCGCGGACGCATGGCATGCGGCGCAGAGCGCGAGGTTGTGCACCGCGTCGTCGCCCGTCAGCGGCTTGCCGTCGAGGATCGACTTCGCGTGCCCCTCGATGAGGGCCTGGTAGATGTTCTGGATCTTGGCCGGACGAACGGACTGGACTTTCTTGCCGTCGTCGATCTCGAGGCGCTGGACGATGGGCTCGTCGGCGTAGCCGGAGAGCTGGAACATCGTGCCGTAGCCGCGCATCGCGGCCTTGGAGCCGTAGATCTCGTAGCCGAGGTTCGTGAGCGTGCCGGCGAGGCCGCCGCGCATCTCGGAGAACGCGCAGTTGACGCTGCCCTGCGTGCCGTCCTCGAAGAAGAACTTCACGTACGCCCCGTCCTCGGCCTTGATCTTCATCACCTTCGGATAGTAGACCGCGCCGAGGCGCTTGATCTTCTTGCCGAACATGAACTCGGCCACGTAGAAGCAGTGGCTCGCCACGTCGCCGATCGGGCCGCCCAGCTCGTCGACGCGCGAGCAGCGCCACGTGGCCGCCTCGGCAGGATCGTAGCCGTAGGCGAACTCCATGTGGAAGCAACAGTCGTTGACCGTGCCGAGGGCACCCTTCGCCATCGCGACCTTGCCGGCCACGTTCCAGGCGTTGTTCACCATCATGTGGTCGACGGTGAGCGAAAGTCCCTTCGCCTTCGCGAGCTTGCAGAGCTTCTTCGCGTCGGCGACAGAGGTCGCCATCGGCTTCTCGACGATCACGTGCTTGCCGGCCTTGAGCGCCGCGGCCGCGAGCGGGACGTGGCTGCGGTTGTTCGTCGCGACGTACACCGCGTCGATGGACTTGTCGGCGAGGACGTCGTCGAGGCCGGCGTACCACTTCAACCCTAGCGCGGAGGCCGCAGCCTCACGCGCCGGGTTGAGATCGGTGGCGCCCACGAGCTGCGCGTGGCGGAGCACCTTGAAGCGTCCCCTGTCGCACGCGAAGCCCTCCTTCGCGACCCGGTTCTCGGCGATGCCGCCGAAACCGACGAGTGCGTACCTGATCTTTGCCATGTGGACTCCCTCCGGGGCGCTACTTCATCATCGCGGCCGCGACCTTCTTGAACGCGGCGATGTCGGCCTTGATGTGCGCGAGCGTGTACGTCGGATGCGTCCAGAACGATATCGTCGCGTCGGCCATCGAATGCGCCATGGAGCAGTTGAACTTCGTGTAGTCGATCTTGCGCGCGGCCGGGTCCTTGAACGGATACTGGCGCGAGCCGAAGCCCTTCTGCTTCGTGTAGGCCTCCTCCTTGTACATCTCGGGCCAGAGCACCGAGTAGGCGAACGCGCCCTCGGCCTGGACGGCGGCGATGAACTCCTTCATCGTGCACTTGAGCTTCGAGGTGTCGAGCACGAACGGCACGAGCCAGAACGCGTTCTGGCGCTCGGGCGTGTCGACCGGCGCGTACTTGACGAGCGGATGGCCGGCGAGGCCCTTGATGAGCGCCTTGCCGAGCTTCTTGCGCTGCGGGAGGTTCCACTTGTCGAAGCGCGCGAGCTCGCCGAGGCCGATCGCGCTCTGGATCTCGGTCATGCGGAAGTTGTATCCCACGCGGCGGTGGATGTAGAGCTGCTTGCCCTCCATCTTGAGGAGGTTGAGCTTCGCGCGCACGTCGTAGCCGTGGTCGCGCACGGAGCGGATCTCCCACGCGAGGTCGTCGTCGTTGCAGCAGACCATGCCGCCCTCGCCGCCCGTGGTGAAGTGCTTGGACTGGCAGAACGAGAAGCAGCTGACCGTGCCGATCGTGCCGGCCTTCTTGCCCTTGTAGACGCCGCCGAAGCACTGCGCGCAGTCCTCGACCACGTAGAGCTTGTGCTTCTTCGCGATCTTCATGATCGGATCCATGTCGGCGACCATGCCGTAGAGGTGGACGACCACGATCGCCTTCGTGCGCGACGTGATGCACGCCTCGATCTTCTTCGGGTCGACGTGATGCACGCCTCGATCTTCTTCGGATCGAGGAGGTGGTCGGTGCCGACGTCGCAGAAGACCGGCAGCGCGCCGGCCTGGAGCGCGCAGAACGAAGAGGCGATGAACGAGTAGGACGTGCAGATCACCTCGTCGCCCGCGCCGACGCCGAGCGCCGTGAGCGCCACGTGGAGCGCCGCCGTGCCGTTGGAGACGGAGACCGCGTTCTTGACGCCGAGCCACTTGGCCCACGCCTCCTCGAACTGCATGCCGACGGGACCGGTCCAGTAGTTCACCTTGCCGGAGTGGAGGATGTCAAGCACCTTCTTGTCCGTCTTCTTGTCGAACTGCGGCCAGGCGGGGAATCCCTTCGACCAGACCTTCTTGCCGCCGTCGATGGCGAGCTTCTCAACCTTCTTCGTAGCCATTTCTTTTTTTCTCCATGTAGTG
>CACWSW010000357.1 GCA_902763655.1 uncultured bacterium | reverse complement strand
ACAACACGGAACTCCACCGCGGCGCGTTCGCCCTGCCGAACTACGTGAAGGAGCTGTTGAAAAGTTAAAGGGTTAAAAGGTTAAAGGGTTAAAAGATTAGGAGGTCTTCCTTTAACCGTTTAACCCTTCAACTCTTTAACCGTTTAACCTTTTAACCTTTTAACCATGAACTTCATCGGTACAATTCCAGCCTATTCCGAGTCCGACATCGTGCTGTTCGGCGCGCCGTACGACTCCACCACGAGCTTCCGTCCGGGGACGCGCTTCGGACCGGCGGCGATGCGCAGCGAGTCGTTCGGCATCGAGACGTACTCGCCCTATCAGGACCGCGACCTGGAGGACGTACGCGTGCATGACGCGGGCGACCTGGAACTGCCGTTCGGCGCGCCGGACCGCGCGCTCGACATGATCGAGGAGAAGGCTGCGGCGATCCTTGCCGACGGCAAGGTGCCGTTCCTCCTCGGCGGCGAACACCTCGTCACGCTCGGCAGCGTGCGCGCGGCGGCGAAACGCTTCCCCGATCTGCGCATCATCCATTTCGACGCCCATGCCGACCTGCGCGAGGACTATCTTGGCGTCGCGCTTTCGCACGCCTGCGTAATCCGACGCTGCCACGACATCCTCGGCGACGGGCGCATCTGGCAGTTCGGCATCCGTTCCGGCACGCGCGAGGAGTTCGCGTTCATGAAGGCAGGGCACGTCGTCACCGAGCCGTTCGCGCTGAAGACGCTGCCGAAGGTGTCGTTCCCGGAGGGGACGCCGGTCTATCTCACCGTGGACATGGACGTGCTCGACCCCTCCGAGTTTCCGGGAACAGGTACGCAGGAGGCCGGCGGCGTGCGGTTTACGGAACTTCTGGCGGCCCTGCGCGACGTGTTGGCGCGGTTCCGCGTGGTTGCGCTCGACAACGTGGAGCTTTCGCCGCCGCTCGATCCCACGGGCCGCTCCACCGCCCTCGCCTGCAAGCTTTTGCGCGAGGAGCTGCTCGCCCTGAGCCGGTAGCGCGCTGTGCGCTTTCCGGGCTTGTGCGGAGCGTGGGGCTATGGTATCATATTCCCAAACAACAAGGAGCATCAGCATGGCAGACATCTGCATATTCGCGGGCCAGGGCGCCCAAGTGCCGGGCATGGGCAAGGATTTCGCTCAGGATCCGGAAATCATGGCTTTGTTCGAGAAGGCGAATGCCGTCCTCGGTTTCGACCTCGCCAAGGTCTGCTTCGAGGGACCGGCCGAGGAGCTTACCAAGTCCAACATCTGCCAGCCGGCCATATTCGTGACGAGCTATGCGGCGTACACCATGCGCCGGCGGCCTCTCGCTCGGCGAGTGGGGCGCGCTCTGCGCGGCAGGCGCGCTCGACTTCGACGCGACGCTGACCGTGCTCGAGGCGCGCGGCCGCTTCATGCAGGAGGCTTGCGAGGCCACGCCCAGCGGCATGATCGCCATCGTCGGCGCGTCGCCGGCGCAGCTTGACGAGCTGTGCGCCAAGACCGGATGCACGCCCGCCAACATCAACAGCGCCGCGCAGGTGGTCCTTTCCGGCGACAAGGCGCAGGTGGCCGCCGCCGCGACCACGGCCAAGGAGCTCGGCATCAAGCGCGCGATCCCTCTCCAGACGGCAGGCGCGTTCCACTCGAAGTTCATGCAGCCGGCCCGCGACAAGCTTGCGCCGATCCTCGACGGCATCGAGTTCAAGGCGCCGAAGATACCAGTGCTCTCCAACGTCACCGGACAGCCGCACTCGTCCGATCCCGGCGAGATAAAGGCCGTCATGCTCCGTCAGGTGACGGAGACGACGCGCTGGGCCGACGACGTGGCGGCGGCGAAGGCGCTGGGCGGCACGCGGTTCGTGGAGTTCGGCCCGGGCAAGGTGCTTTCCGGCCTGATCAAGAAGATCGACCCGGCGCTCGAGACCCTAAACGTGGGAGACCTCGCGTCGCTCGACGCCACGGTCGCCGCGCTCGGCTGATGCGCCGCGGCAGGAACATTCGCAACATGAAAGGAGATAGTTAGATGAAGACGACATTGGTGAAATCCGGCCGCCGCCTGGCGGTGTTTCTTGGCCTTGCCGCCGCTTTCGCGCTTCCGGCGGGAGCGCTGACGGTCGAGAAGGTCTACCGAACCAGCTCGACAGCGTGCGACGTGCAGCTGTCGTATGCGGCGGCGGCGTCCGACCGCGCCGTACTCGTCGCGTGGGGATCGTCCGACGCGGGCGCGTCGTTCACCTCGTGGGCGAACAGGGGATTCGCTGAGGGATATGCCAGAGCCGAAACCACGTCATGCCGCGTGGCGCTACCGCCCGCCGCGCTCTCGGCGGCGTACATGCGCTTCTTCCTCGTGCCGGACAACCAGCAGCTCGACTACATCGAGAGCGACGGCACGCAGTACATCATGACCGACTTCTATCCCGACGCCTCTAACACGACGATCTACGCCGACTTCTACCAGAAATCCGCCACCCCCGTGCAGCAACGCGTGTTTGGCACGCATACCGGCTGCGGACTCGTCGTGCAAGCCTACATCAACGGCAGCGGCGGCTGGTCGTGGAGCTACAGCAACAACGGCAACTGGACTTCGTCCGGCACCTGGCCGGGCGTCTCGGTGACGGCGACGCGCACGCAGATTCTCCTGGACGGCTACAACGACAAGTACACGCTGACGATGGGCGGCGCGCAGAAATACACCTGTAAACTTTCCTCGGACGCCGATGCCAAAAAACGCTCGGGTACGCCCAACGAGCCGCTCTACATCTTTGCGCACGCCCCGAACGCCGACCAGCGCAACAACATGAAGCTCTATTCGCTCACCTGCTCGCGCAACGGCACGCTCGAACGCAACTTCGAGCCTTACGTGAGGAAGGGTGCCATCGGAGTGCGCGACTCGGTGACGGGCACGTTCTACCCGCGCGGCGCGGGCAACATGTTCGTCGGCGCGCCGACGTCGTCGGCCCCTGCCGCGAGTGAGACGTCCGACGCCATCGCGTCCGGGCCAGTCAAGATGCTGTCCTGCTTCCGCTCGGAAGAGGATGCTGGTACGGTTGATATCACCTTCACCGCCTCGTCTTCCGCCCGCGAGCTTTGGTACGTGTGGGATGAGACAGACAAAGGTGCGACGTTCTCCGCGTGGGCGCACAACGAGCGCGTCGGCACGGTCGCCGCCAACGCGACGTACGGGCGCTACCATTTGCCGCCCGGCTCAAAGGGCTTTTCGAAGGGCAGGCTTTTCCTGCTGTCGTCTGGCGGTTCGTACAATTGCACCTACATTCGCGGCGAAGGCCGCCAAGGTATCAACACGGGTATCCTCGCCGGCACGAACGTGTGCATCTCGGCGGACTTGCGGCTCCACTCGTCGATGGTGCAGCAGCGCGCATTTGGCGTCGATGACGGTGACTTCACGATCATGGGCTACATCAACGGCAGCGGCTATTGGGCCTGGGCCGCGAAAAACGGAACCGGCAACTGGACAGGAACGACCGTCAAGCCTACGCTGGACAAGCGCACACAGGTCACGCTGGACTGCCCGAACGACAGCTATACCATCGCCCTCGACGGCCAGCAGGTCTATTCGGTGGCGCTCTCATCGGCAGTCGCGGCGGAAAACTTCACCAAGATCGGAAGCGTGACGCTCGCACTTCTGGCTAGCAATGCGAAAAACGGATTGTTCAGCAACTGCGCGTACGCCGAACTGTACGGCGCGTCCGTGCAGACGAACGGCGTGGCGGCGCGCACGTTCTCGCCCTGCGTCGTGAACGGCGTGGCGATGATGCGCGACGCCGTGACCGGCGCGAACTTCGGCAACGGTGTCACGAACACCACCGCGCAGTTCATCCCCGGCGGACGTCTGGATTCGCCTACGCCCTTGGTGGTCGGCGACGCGCTCGACCTGGACGAGCTCTCTGCCGCGACCATGTCAGACGACGTGATGGCTGACGCGGCGTTCTGGATCCGTGACTTCAGTGATGACCGCAACGGGAACGGCTTTGCGGACGATGTCTATGACGAGGGACGCGATTTCCTCGGCCGGACCCCCGTCAAGTTCCGCGTCTACAGCCACGCCAGCCACAAGCCGGTGTTCACGAACGAGCTCGTGCGCATGCCCGGACGCAACGCCGCTCGCCAGATGAACACGCTCTACTTCCCCCAGCCGATCGTGCTCACGAACGAGGCGCAGACGATCGGTTACGCCTATCCTTCCACTTATCAGCTCCAGAACGTGCTGACGGGCTTCGACGACCACTACACGCTGATCCTGCGCGTGCGCCCCGATTTCACCACGCCCTGTAGCAGTTCGCAGTGGCTCGTCCAGTTCGCGCACGGTGGCGGCAAGGGCCTGATGTTCGGCTTCAACGGCACCGGCACCGCCCATTCGCGCAAGCTCACCGGCTACGTCGGTGGAACGGGCGTCGATTTCGGCAAC
>CACWSW010000356.1 GCA_902763655.1 uncultured bacterium | reverse complement strand
GGCGAAGCCATGGTTGATGACGGAAGACGCGAGCAGCATCAGCGCAAACGGCCAGCTCCACCAGCCGTAGAACACGAGACTCGCGGCGAGCAGCACCAGTTTCCGCAGCGAGACGAACCACCTTTCGCAGCCTGCATACCGCTCCGCCAGCGCCGCCAGGCCCCAGTTGAGGCCGAAGACGACCGCGAAGAACACGGCGAATGTCAGGGTCGGGAACAGCATCAGTCTTCCCTCCCCCTTGGCATGACCACGAGCGTCGGCTTCGCCCCCGTGCGGCTCGTGCCGGCGGGGGATTCCTTCCACTTCTCGAATTTCTCCGCCTGGGTCTCCCAGGTCGTCTGGCCCGTCTGCAGGTAGAGACTGCCGCGCTGGAGCTCCTGCATCACCACCTTGGCGTCGGCCTGCGCGGCCTCCGCGAGCGGCTTGTCGCTCTGGATCAGGAGGATGTTCGCGAACATGGCCTCGAGCGCCTTCTCCATCTTCGCGCACCACCCCGCCTCGGGAAGACGCCTCACCCGCAGGCACAGGCCATCCAAGCCGGACTTCTTCATGTAGGCGATGACGTCCGCAGGTTCGGGGTCATTGTAGTAGCCGAGGTCCACGACCGGCATGAGACGCAGACGGTGGTAGCGCGCGAAGACGCGCAGACCGTCCAGCGAGCGAGCGTCTGGAGAAGAGAGGGACCGATCCACCGCCTGCTGGCCGACGACCGGAGCAATCACGCCCACGTTGTCCACCCGCGCGCGCAGGGCCTCGAGAACGTCGCGCGTCGGCGCGGGCTCGGAGGTGCCCGCCTCCCTAACGGTCGGCAGCAGATCCATGACGACGATTGTCGGTCTCATCGGGCCTGACGACAGCACCTTGATGCGCGTCTGAGCCATGCCCGTCTCGGATGCGGATGCCGCCACCCCCCACCAGCCATAGCCGAGCGCGCGTGGGATCTCGAGGGGCGTGGAGAACGCGTGCCTGCCGTTGAAGTAGCCGATCGCGCCGTCGCCGCGGACCTCCAGCCGGAGCGTGAGGTCGTCTTTCGGACGGACCCACAGGACGCTGTCCAGCACCCGTGGCTCGCCGTTCTGCCATGCCTGAATGCGCAGGAATCCGTCGCTGTCGAACCCGAAGCGCACCATGCCCTGCGTCGAACGCCGCGCATATAGCCAGAACGCGCCGAGCGACTCGCCGATCCTCGCCTCCACGAATCCGTCGCGGAAGAGGTCGCTGCGCTTGAGCCTCAGGTTGGTCTCGGACGGGTCGGGCAGGCCCGGCAACAGGTATTCGCCGCCGATCAGCGCCCCGCTGTTGCCGAAAATCTCCCAGTTGTCGGAGAGGCCGGACTGCGAGAAATTCTCGACGATGGGCTGCTCGAGCGGCATCAGCGTCATGTAGTTGCGCCTCACCAGGCCGTTCTTGGAATCACTCGCCACGCGCCGCAGGAAGTCGAACGCCGCGCTCGACTCAGGAAACGTGAAGAGCCCGGAGCTCTCGATCTTGCGGCGGAACCACATCAGGTTCTGGCTGTTGGGCGCGACCATGTCGATGATGTGCAGCAGGTTGTCGTAGCGCTCGGGCGCCTCGTTGAGGTAGTTGTGCAGCGCCACCCTGATGTCGATGTTCTCGGGCTGGCGTTCGACCCAGTCCTTGAGGATCGCGCGCGCGTCCGCGCGCATCCCCCTGTGGTCGAGCCAACGCGCCTGCGCGAGGGCGATCTCGCGGTTGAGGGGGAATGCCTTCGCGTACCTGTCCAGCATTTCGCGCGCCTCGTCCTCGGCCTTGCCGGTCGTCATCAGGTAGTCGGCGAAGGCCGTCACCACGCTGATTCGCCCGGGATCGAGCTCGAGGGCCTTCCGGTAGGCCGCCGCCGCTTCGTCGCCACGCGTCTCGCGGACGTTCAGCCGCGCCTTGTATTCCCACGCGTCCGCGCTCGTCGGCATCGCCTCCGTCCAGCGCTTGGCGGCGGCGTCAGCCTCAAGGAAACGGCGTTCGGCCAGAAGCCGCTCGGCCCTGACGGCGAAGTCCGGATCGCCGGGCTGCGAGTCTTGCGGCGTCGCGTCGATCTTCGCGAGCTGGTAGTAGTTGACGGCGCCGTCCTTGCCGTTCGGCACCACCGACAGGAGCCCGTGCATGCGCTTCCTGAGGACGGGCGTGACCACCGAGCCGTCCGCAGCCACGACGATCACGTCCGGCAGCGTGTCAAGAAAGCCCACCGCCAGGCTCCCCGCCACGAACGACGCCGGGAACCTGACCGCTACCGGCATGTTGGTGCATTCCGTATCCTTGCGGAACGACGCGATCCAGTCGCGCATAAGCGGCAGGCTCGTCTCCTCCAGCTCGCTAGCGTCTATGTAGAGCCCCGCGAAACCTCCGTCCTTGAACGCCTCCGCCGACGTCTCCCGTGGGATGTTGCCGAACGGGTTCTTTCCAGAGAGCTTCAGCCGCGGCCACACGCCGCAGAACGCCTTGGCCGCCTCGATCTTTATGACGTCGAGATCCTCCACGAGCTGGAAACCGGCCATGCCTTCGCTCGCCGAGAACCACGGCGGCGCGATTCCGTCGTACCTGAAGGCCTGCCGTTCAAGCTCCGCGAAGACGTCCGCCTTGTTGCGTATCGCCTCAGCGTCCCAAAACGCTAAACGCGGCAGCGGCGCCCTGAGACGCGCGGATACGATCTCCACTTCCGCCACGCCGGGATGGTCGCTCCAGACGCCCGCGCCGACGAATCCGGGCTTGGGCCGAGGGGTCCCAAGGCTCACGCCCCCGCCGAAGAGCACCCGCCCGTCCAGCATCGTGAAGAGCGCGCCGTTGCGCGTGACAAGAACGAGCGAGTGCTCGCGGCCCGTACCGATGGGGGAATCCAGGAATTCAGCGGCCAGCCTTTCGCCGGCCGTGCGATCCGGCTGGTTGCGCGTCAGGATGACCGAGCTGTCCTTTCCGATCGTGAGCATCACCGTGTCGTCTTCGGCCACGTAGTTCAGGAACACCGTGAAGGCGCCCCCATCCATGCGGAACTTGACTTCGAACGAGCCTAAAGGCGTTGGAGCCCATCACCAGCGCCTTCGAGCCGGTGGTGGAGCCTTTGTCGGAGACGACCGGGTCGTCCGGGGCCTTTGCCCGCAGGTAGACGGATGGGCTGTCGGAGTCTGGTATGCTCTCGCCCCAGATCGCGCGCCACCTTTCCTTTTCCACGCCGCCCGCCTCTGGCGAGTCGTTCCAGCCGCCGGGTATCTCTCGCGGCCACATCCCGTCAAGGATGCGCACCAGCTCGTCGGCGCTCCACGCGGGATCCACCTTGAGCCGCGCGAGGCGGCGCGGGTCGGAGAGGGCGTCGTTGTAGCCGAAGCCGTTGATGACGAACCCCATTTCATAGAAGTCAGCCACCGCCTTGAGGTTGGCTTCCCGCAGTGGCTTGTTGTGCGACTCGAACTGCCCGTAGTTCCCCATTGGGAAGAAGAACGCCCGCGCCGCGCAGCCGAGCGTGTTCGTGAAAAACGAGACCGCCGCGGCATGGTCGGCGCGGATGCGCCTGTCGAACTCCTCCGGGGTTTCAAATCGCGAGACATCCGGCAGCCATGCGGGCGCGGAAAAGAACATCGCCGTTCGCCCGTCCGCGCTCGCAACGACCTCTCCCGTGCCGTGGTCGGACTCCGCCGCCAGGTCCCACGTGGGGCTTGACTTCATGCGCTCCAGGTACGGCGCGAGGATGACCCCCTCCGCCTCCTTGCGCACGTCGTCCGTCACCACCCCCATGACGGCATGCCAGCGCCTCTTCTCCAGCAGGCTGCCTGTGGTGAAGTACGAGCTTCGCCGCGAGTTCTCGAACGTGATCAGCAGCGACTTGGCGGGGAGGAGGCGCCTCTCCTTGTAGAACCTCGCCACGTCGTCGAGCGTGATCGGGGTGTACCCCGCCGCCATCAGCGCGTCCAGTTGCAAAGCGAAGTTCTTCGTCGAGATGAAGTCCCCGCCGGCTTCCGGATTTGTCGTGACGCCGTCGTAGGCGATGGCCACGAACGAATCGCTCTCGCGCTTTGCCGTGTCCAGCACCGCCCGAGTAGATGCCGTTGAACACGCTCCATGTCGCCACCCCCAGGCACACGAGGCCGAACAACACGAGCCAGGCGGTGCGGTTCTGGTCCTTGCGCATCGCCTGCGGGCGCGTCCACCCGCTGCCCGGCACATTGGCGGAGCTTTGTCTGTCCGTATTCTCGCTCATCCTCTCGTACCCCATTTCTTGCCGTCCAGCGTCAGGAAGCCCCAGTAGGTCTGCCAGCCGAAAAAGAAGATATATGAAAGCGTGAACAGGATCCCGGCATACCACCACCTGCGGCCGCTCGTGATCCAGAAGTGGAGGCTCCACACCAGCGTGATCGTGAACACGCCGATCACATACGACGGATGCAGCGTCCCCTCCTGCAGGGGCGCGATGATAAGCGCCTGCACCATCACGACGGGCTCGACGATCGGCATCCACATCATGGCGTACCACGAAAGCGCGGGAACGGGGTGCTTGCGCCACATGAACTTGCCCGTCTTCCAGATTTCGCGCAG
>CACWSW010000355.1 GCA_902763655.1 uncultured bacterium | reverse complement strand
TACGCGCGGGCTGAATGGCGCGAGGCCGTTGCTCACGTCGCTCGAGGTGTCGCCGATCAGGATGAGGTTCTTGCCGATGCGCCGTTGGCCGATGGCGAGCGAGCGTCCCCAGCCTGCGATGCCGCTGGCGGATACTATCGGCTTGCCGAGCGGCAGGAGCGCATGGAGGAGCATCGATTTCGCGTCTGCGGAATCGAACGCCTCCACGATCACGGAGCAGCCGGAGAACGTCCAGTCGATGTTGTCTGGCGCGAGGCGCACGGCGCGGAGGTCGAGGGAAAGGTCCGGCTCGATCCGGCGCAGGTTCTCGGCAAGGGCGTCCACCTTCTTGCGCCCCAGCTGGTCGCGGAAGAAGAACTGCCGGTTGAGGTTCGACTCGCCCACCACGTCGAAGTCGGCGATTACTAGCTTCTTCACCCCCGCCCGCACGAGGTGCATGGCGCAGTTCGAGCCGAGCCCTCCGGCGCCTGCGATGCCGACCACCGCGCTTTCGAGAATGCGCCGTTCGCGCTCGTTCAGATAGGTGTTGACGCTCACGCCTCAGCCTCCCGCAACGATACGATAGGCATTCAGCTCGGCGCCATCCTCGAGCGCCGCCGCACCCGCGGCCTCGCCGGCGAGTATCTCGCCCTTGTACTCGATGACGGCGTTCTTGAACTCGCCCCTCGACTCGAGAAAGTCTGCGACCGTCGTCGCGTCCGTTTCCGTCGGTTTTCCTTGGTAGATGATTGTCATTTTGGTTTTCCTTTCCCGACGACATAACCGGCGCGGAGGGCCAACTCGCGGTCGTCGTCGAAATCCGCGCCTGGCGTGGTAAGAAGAGGGCCCGCGATGCCGGCGGACATCCCCACGTAGATGCACTTCGCCGCCGTCTCGTCGCTCATGTCGCGCCGCCCGCCCGCGAAGCGGAGCGGCGTGGAAGGATTCACGAGCCGCAGGATCGCCACCGAATCGATCACTCGCTCAGGATCGAGGATGCCCCTCTCGCCCAGCGGCGTGCCCTCGATCGGATGCAGTACGTTGACGGGAATCGAATCCGGCGCGATCTCCCTGAGCGCGAAGGCGAATTCCACCAGCTGCTCGTCCGTCTCGCCCATGCCGATGATCCCTCCGCAGCAGATCTGGAATCCGAGGCGCTTCGCCGCGCGAAGCGTCGCGAGCTTGTCCGCCGTCGTGTGCGTGGTGCAAAGCTCGGGGAAGAGCGACGGCGCGGCCTCGAGGTTGCAGTGGACGCGCTGCAGGCCCGCCGCCTTGAGCTTAGCGAGGTCGTCTTCGGAGAGAAGCCCCAGCGAGGCGCAGAGGCCGATGTCCGTCGCCTGGCGCATCGCGCGCAGGGCGGTGCAGACGTTGTCCACATCCTCGCGCGAGAGGCATCTGCCCGATGTGACGATGCCGATCCGGTCCGCCCCGTTCGCCGCCGCCTCGCGCGCGGCCTTCACGCACGCTTCCGTGCCCACCCAGCCGTAGGTTTCGCAGCCTGTCTTCCAGTGGGCGGATTGCGCGCACCACTTGCAGTTCTCGGAGCAGCGCCCAGAGCGCGCATTGATGATGGAGCAGAAATCGAAGCGCTTTTCCACGCACCGTTCGGTCACTTCGTGCGCCCGTTCGCGCAGCTCCTGCCGCCGTTCCGGCTTCAGCAGCGCCAGAGCTTCTTCTCTGTTAATGCCTTCCATGTAATACCTCGTTCATGCTGCCGGTGCGGTAGCCGGAAAGATCGAGCGTGACGTACGCAAAACCAAGATCCTTGAATGCGGCGGCGATCTCCGCCGCTCGCGAGGCGAGGCGAGGGATGTCTCCGGGCGGCACCTCGATCCGCGCGAGGTCGCCGTGCGAGCGCACTCGCAGCTGCGTGAGGTCCAACCCCGCGTCAAGCAGCCACTGTTCCGCCTTCTCCACTCGCTCCAGCCCGGAGGCCGTGATGCGCTCGCCGTAAGGGAAGCGCGAAGCGAGGCATGCGAAAGACGGCTTGTCAGAAGTAGGAAGCCCCATTTCGCGCGAGAGCGCGCGTATCTCGGCCTTCGTCAATCCCGCTTCGTGGAGCGGGCTGACGATGCCAAGCTCCCGGATCGCGCGGCGGCCGGGGCGGTAGTCGCCGTCGTCGTCGATGTTCGATCCTTCTAGCACCGCCGCCAAGCCATTCTCGCGCGCGAAGGCAAGAAGCCTGCCGAACAGTTCCTTCTTGCAGTGGTAGCACCTGTCCGGCGGGTTTTCCGCGAAACCGGGAATGTCCAGCTCTTCGGAATCGATGACCTCGTGACGAACCCCCTCAGCGCGGCAGAACGCCGTCGCCTCGTCCAGCTCTCGTTTGGGGAAGGAATGCGAACGAGCCGTCACGGCCACCACGCGCTCACCCAGCTCCTCGTGCGCCACGCGCAGGAGGAAGGTCGAGTCCACGCCAGACGAGAACGCCACGGCCGCGCTCCCGATGACGCGCAAGCGCTCGCGGAGCCGTTCAAGCTTCGCGAGCGCATGTGCATGTTCCTGTTGGCGTAAGGCCATGGGCACATTATATCACAACGTGCCCCTACTCGAAGAGCCAGGTAGAGAGGTAGCGCTCGCCGGTGTCGGGCAGGAGCGCGACGATCGTCTTTCCGGCGAACTCGGGACGCTTCGAGAGCTCGAGGGCTGCCCACAGCGCCGCGCCGGAGGAGATGCCCACGAGCAGGCCTTCCTGCGCCGCAGCAGCGCGCGCCGTGGCGCCCGCGTTGTCGGCCGACGCCTTGATCACCTCGGTGAGAATGGTCGTGTCTAGCACCTTCGGGACGAACCCCGCGCCGATGCCCTGGATCTTGTGCGGGCCGGGCTGGCCGCCGGAGAGGACCGGCGACGTGTCCGGCTCCACCGCGAAGAGCTTCACCTCTGGATTCTTCTCCTTCAGGTACTTGCCCGTGCCGGTGATCGTGCCGCCCGTGCCGACGCCAGCCACAAACGCGGCGACTTCGCCGTCGGTGTCCGCCCACACCTCCGGACCGGTGGTGCGGTAGTGGAAGTCCGGATTGGCCGGGTTCTCGAACTGCTGGAGGATCACCGCGCCGGGTGTAGAATCGCGCAGCTCGTTCGCCTTTGCGATAGCGCCCTTCATGCCGGCCGAGCCTGGCGTGAGGACGATCTCCGCGCCGTAGGCGGCGGCGAGCTTGCGGCGCTCGATGCTCATCGTCTCAGGC
>CACWSW010000354.1 GCA_902763655.1 uncultured bacterium | reverse complement strand
GACATTCGAATACTTGAGTTCAACGTCCGAACAGTTGTAGATCGGCTTCTTCAACTTCTCCGTCACTATGATATTCCCATGCTTGTCGAGAGTCGGCTCGGCCGGAAGTTTTACAATCGACCCAAACTCGTATCCGCAAAAAGATCTTATCCTTCCTTTGAAATTGACTTGAAAATTGACAGGAAGGACATCACCCTTCAGTTTCTTGGGAAGGAACAGCCTCCGTTGCACGTCAGCACCACATACGCGCAAAGAGGTCAGCACCGCCAACAGGAACAGAACCTTCATTTCATGCCGCATTTCATTTCTCACCCTTAGTCTCTCAGCGGAAGATGACCGTAAGACCCGTCTTCACCCACGTGGCCGTGTAGGTCACCAGGCCTTCGGAGGCGTATGTCTCTGCGTCCTTCTGGATACTGCCCTTGTACCCCTTTATGTAGGCCGGCGTCAGCGTGCCCGTGAGATCGGCCTGCGTGGACGGTACGGTGCAGATCACCGCCGAGAACGTTGGCTCGTCGCCTTCCGGCACATCCGCCGCCGCCAGGATCGTTCCGCCCGTCTCCGCCGGCAGGATCGACTTCGCGATCAACCCCTTCGCCGCCACCGTCGCGTCCGTCGGCGCGAGGTCGGCCTTGATGCCGGCCCCCGCCGAGACGGTGAGATTGAGGTTCGTGCAGCAATCAGCGGAAAGCGCCTTCACATACCCTTCCTCCACCGCGAACGCCGTGCCCGCGCCGATCGTGTCGCAACCGAGGGCCAGCGTGCCGCCGCCCGTCTTGCAGAGCTTGGTCGTGACGGTGAGCGTGGGCGGCGAGAACACGAACGTCACGCCGTTCGACGCGCCGAGCGTGCCGCTCGTCATGTGCCAACCGCGGTTCGCGGCATCCACCGTCATGTCCGCCATCGCGGTGACCGAAACGAGATGGTCCACCTCCGTCGAGGGCGGGCGAAGGCGCACGGCGTTCGCGCTATACGCGGGCAAGGGGCCACCGAAAGCCGCGCCGTTCGTCACGTACATGTCCATGAAGCTCGTGCTTGCGAACGTGGTGAAATCGAAGCGGCCGGTAAAGTTCGTGGACATGCCCGAAAGGTAGAGCGGAAAGATTCCATATCCGCCGTCCTCCGCGCTCTTCACGCCCGTGTTGACACGGAACGTGCCGCTGCCGACAAACTCCACCCGCAGATCGGCGTATGTTGTCTTGGTGTTGATCGAAACCTTCGCCGGATTGTCATCCGTACAGGTTTCGTCAATGTCGTACCGGCCCCTGAAGATGCGCGCCCAGTTGGCGCTTTGATTGCCATGAGCGACCTGCAGCTCGTTGCCGGCGCGCAGACGCAGCTCCGTGGCGAAGAAGTTCTGCGCATAGACGCCGATTCCGTTGTTGACGGTCAGCGACTCCCCGTTGAAGTTGAACGATGCGATGTTGCTGCCGTCGCCCGTGCGGTTGTAGGACAGCCCCTGGCGCGAGAAATAGTCCTTGCCCGCATGGGGCACTTTTCCGTCGGTCCAGTTCGCCGCCGTACCCATGCGCTGGCCGAGGCTGCTGGTGTTGGGCCTGTACTCGACGGCCGGACGCGCCACGAGATAGAGCGTGGTGACGCCGTTTTCCGTCTCGGTCTCCAGCCACGTGGTCGGCAGACGGTGGAACGACTTCGCCGTCACATCCGTGAAGTCGGTGGCGGACAGCCCCAGCGCCGCGTCAAATGTCGCGATTGCCCAGCGGTTCGTCTCGCTGAACGGAAGCGGAATCGTCTGGGAAAGGGCCACTTGGATTGGCCGCGTGAGGACGGCAAGTTCCGCAGCCGTGATCGCCGTGCCGTCAAGGGCCTCAACATTCGTTCCATCGAACGGAATCGCCGTCAAGGCGTCATAAGCGTACGTGCCGCCCTCCTCCACCACCACGGTGACGTTCGGGATCGCGCCCAACCTCTTGTTGACGAGCTTGGCGCCAGAGGCGACCGTAATCGTCGTGCCCGACACGAAGGAGGCACCGTTGGAGACCACGAGCGTCCCGGCCTCGACCAGGATGTTCTTCGCCTCCATCGGCCCGGCCAGCGTCACCGTGCCGGCCTCCGATTTTCTGAGCGTCCCGACGGAACCGCCGTACATCGGCGCGCGCAGCGTCCACGACACGCCCGAAGGCGCATAGAGGTAGGCGGATTGTCCGCTCGAAAGGTCGAGCGTGATGCCACGCGCGGAGGTCTGCGTGACGACCTCGTCGATCCGGAGCCGCGCGTTGTTGCGCAGGATGACGGCATCCGTGAACGGCGTGGCCGGATCGCCCATCGCCGTCGCGGACGCGAACCACAGCAAGTTGATTCCCTTCGAGACGGAACTCGCCGCGAACTTTCCCTTGTAGCCGGAGAAGTCGCCGTTGAATACGGTACGCGAGATGCCCGTGCCCACGCTCCCGCCATAGCTGACGATCGTCACCGAAATCACCACGTCGCTCTCGCCGGTGAACGTGCCGGGAAAGTACATGCCGTATGTCCGGCCATCCTGCAAGGACGACGAGCCGAAAACAATCCCCTGCGTCGTCTTCACCAACCTGTAGTTTCCGAGAAACCGTCCCGTCGCGTTCCAGTTGGGAAGAAACGCCAAGCCGTAGACCGTGCCGTCCGGCACCGTCCAGTCCCCCGAGCTGCAGTTGGGATAATACTGCCGTGCGCTGGTGCCGATCTCGTTGCCGTCCGTCCCGAAGCAGACGTGCGTTCCTTCCGGAAACGTCGCGCCGTAATCCATCTTCATGCTCTCGATGAACACGTACGTGTTGCCGTCGTTCGCCGTGGGCGTCGGCTGTGGGTCGGCGGCGACCGTGCGGCTTTCGTTCGTATACCACTTGACCGCCGTGGAAAGAGTGCCGTTGGCAGTACCTTTCCCGCTGTAGTAGATGGTGGCGTGCGCCACGCTGGTTGCCAGCGCGACAAGGCAAACGGCAAGGGCGAACTTGCGCTCCCCGAAGACAATTCCTTTTTGCAATTTCACTAGCGGTCTCCTTTCCATGTACAGGTGCAAGTATCTTACCACATTCCCCTTTACCCCGCAAGCGAACAACGGCCGCGCAGCAGCGCGGCCCTCCCGCATGGGGAGCCACCATCTTGGCGGCACTAACTGGGAAAGCCGCCTTCCAGGCGGCGTCTACCGCACGATGATGTTCAACCGGCC
>CACWSW010000353.1 GCA_902763655.1 uncultured bacterium | reverse complement strand
GCGCCCAGTTCGGGCAACAACCACTACAAGTGCTTCAGGGGCAGCATCCAGCAGTTCGCGTGCTGGAAGCGGACGCTTTCCGAGCAGGAGATCCTGGCGGCGTTCGGCTGGCCGCGTGCGGAGACGTGGCGCGTGGGCGTCGAGAACGACGCGACGACGGAGCTTTCCGCCGACACGGCGCCGGAGGGCGGTTTCGACGTGGACGGCGAGCTGTGGCCCGTGCCGAACGGCGGCCTCGCGGGCGGGGCGTCCGTCTCGTTCAAGTTCCCGGTCGAGGCCGGCTACGACGACGGCCGCGCGCAGATCTTCCGCTGGAAGACGACGAGCGACTCGGCGGCGGGCCTGCTGGGCGTGGCGGTCAACGGCAAGTCGATCGGCAACCGTCCGATCAAGACGGGCGCGACGCAGAGCTGGTTCGTGCCGGCGGCGGCGCTCACGGTCGGCACGAACACGCTCACCGTCACGCGCATCGACCGCGGTACGGGCGTGGTGACGCTCGACGCGGCGGCGCTCGGCGGCGGCTGGCAGGTGGGCAAGCGCGACGACGACTGGACGGACTTCAGCCACGAGGGGCCTGTGCGCGACGAGTACCACGTGGTGGACGGCAACATGCGCCACGTGCCGCGCGTGATGCTGTACACGGGCACGAGCAACCACCCGAGGTCGCGCGAATGGTGGCACGCGGTGATGCCGCGGTCGCTCGCGGGCGAGTACGACTGGATCCTCCACTTCCGCACGGGTCCCAACCAAGGTGGGACGGGTACGCGCCTTTGCATCGACTTGAACGGCGAACGCCTCGCGACGAAGGACGCGCCTGGCACGAAGAAAGACGTGCCAGTCGAGATTCCCCGCGAGTTGCTGAAGGCGGGCGAAAACGTGTTTTCGTTCCTCAACGACACGCAGTCCGGTACGGCCTACATCTCCATCGACTCCGTCTGGCTCGAGCCGGTCGCCCCGCGCAACGGCACGTTCCTGATGGTGCGGTAGAAGCGTTTTTCAAAGAGGAGGTGTTGCATGGCGAAGAAACTGTTTGGACGGCTGGCGGGCGCGTGCGTGGCGGCGGCTCTTTGCGTTGGCGCGGCGCAGGGCGCCGTGTACGACGAGACGACGGGGTACGTCCGGCTGCTGGTCAGCGGTAACGCGGGATTTAGCCCGCTCTCGGAGACCACGGACAAAAACGACGGGAAAACGTATTTCTGGAGCGACCACCTCGCGCTTCATTCCGGCACGAACTACTACGCGAACAAGTTTTTTCGTTCATGGTCCCGCACCGACGGACAGGCGGCGATGGAGTTGAACCTGGACTGCGGGCGCTTCGTGCTGGACAACGCCCCGATCAACTGGAAGTGCGCGCATCCGTCCCGGATCGTGTTCGGGAACGACGGGCTTTTCGTGCTCGCGGGTTCCTCGATACTCATCAACCAGGACAACGTGCTGCTCGGGGGCATCGGCGGCACGGTCACGCTCCAGGGGACCACCCAGGCGAAGCCGTTTACGTGGCAGACATCCACGTCCGGTTATGCCACCCTCGGCCACGGCTTCTGGGTGACCGCGAAGATCGTCGGCGACGCAGACCAGATCATGCGCATCACGACGCCATCCGACGCGTCGGGGCGCGTCTACTTCCTGGGCGACATGTCGGAGTATCTCGGCACGATCAACACGATCAGCAACATCCTCTACGTCGGAACGTCCCTCGCGGCGAAGGATGTGAACGCCACGAAGTGCGGCGAGGTCCGCGCACACGGCGCGGACGGCGCGGAGATCTTCATCCCAAAGGTGACGCTTGACGCCACCTCGTCGATCGGCAGCTCGGCCACGAACACGCTCGTGGTGGACACGCTGACGATGGCGAACGGCTCTACCGTGCGCGGGTTCTTCGACGAGAAGGCCGGGAGCGGCTGCGTGCTGGTGACGAATTCCTTCACGGCTACGGGCAAGATTCGCGTGGCGATGGAGATGCCGATTCTTGCGGCGACGAACGACGTGACGCGGATCGCCGTCCTGCGCGTGGCGAAATCGGCGGGCACGGTCACGCAGGAACAGCTGGAGGTCGGGGAGAAGTCCCGCCTCGCGGGCGCGTCGCCTGCGGCGTTGCCGAACGTGACGACGGTAGAAGTTGTGGACGAGGGCGACTGGACGGCCGTGTATGCGACATGGCGTTCGGTCATCTGCCAGGTCGTGGACAATTCCGGCGCGGCGAACGCCGGCAAGTTCCATCAGGCGGCGACGTGGTCCAACAACAAGACGCCGACGGAGAACGCGGGGGCGGACTTCTACACCGGCGTCGGGTGCTACATTTCCATCCCGCAGGGGTTGGGAGGCTACTACCATTTCCCCGGTCGTTCGCTGACGGTCATGAAGACGATCACGCTTTCCTCGAGCGGCACGTATGAGTTCGATGAGCTGAACATCCACACCGGAAGCACGGGCACGCAGACGATGCGCGCCTGGGTGAACGGTCTGATGGTCATTCGCGGCACGCTCAACCTCGTCGGCGCCAATTCCTACCTCTTCACCTTCGGCAACAACACGACGCAGCGCTGGGAGAGCGTGATTTCGGGGCAGTGCAACGTCATCGCGGGCATCCGCAGGCCTGATGCCAACGCCTATGAAATGTGCAGTGAGTTCGAGCCGGCGAACATCAACACGAACTTCACGGGCAAGTGGATCGTGCAGCACAATGCGTCCGACATCGAGAACCCCACGCAGTTCATGATGTTCGCGGTGTGCGAGTCGCGCAACCTCGGCGCGCCGTTCAAGACGTACCAGTACGACGCGCTCACGGTCAAGAACTGGCAGGCGCTGAAGCCCGGCCGCGCGGAGAGCGTGCTGGACGACATGACGCGCGGCATCAACTTCGCGGGGGCGGACACGCAGGTCGTCGCGCCTGAAGGGCGCACGCTCGCGCTCAAGTGCCCGATCACGCTCTCGGGCGTCCTGCACAAGTCCGGCGCGGGCACGCTCGCGCTCGGCGGGACGGTGAAGCCGAAGTTCTGCGGGGCGGCGCAGAGCGCGACGCCGCTCGCGGGCACGAACGGTCTCGTCGTGGCGGAGGGCTGGATCAAGCCGCTCTCGACGAACGGCGTGGACGGCCTCGCGGTGGAGTTCGCGGGCGGCGGCATCAAGCTCGACCGCGCGCCGGCCGACGCGGGCGTGGCGGCGTACGGCTTCT
>CACWSW010000352.1 GCA_902763655.1 uncultured bacterium | reverse complement strand
AATCGGGAACGACGCGCCCCCGCGCACGCCGACCGTGCCCGAAACGGGATAGGCGTTGAAGTTGACGGCCGGCACCACCTCGCTCGGCCGCGCAGCAGCGCGGCCCTCCCGATTCTGCGGATCCTTCAAAAGACATGTCCAGACGCCGGGCGGCGCCGTCGTGGCGAGGTAGTCCGGATCGCCGCGCCGCAATTCGGGCACGCGGCGCCGCAGGTCGAAGATGCGGCGGTACGCGAACACGTGCCCGTCCTCCTGCTCCTGGTAGACGAGCGGGATACCCGGAATGAACGAGATGAACGCCTGGCACGCCTCCGAGGCGGCGCTCCCCAGCCAGAGCGCGATGCGCATCTGGTCGTGGTTCTCGAGGTAGCGCATGCGCACGAGGTCGGGGATCGACGCGTAGTGCTGCTCGTGCAGCCAGCGCGAGAGGCGCGGCACGAGGACGTGTACGTCCTCGTCGCGGAAACGCGAGAAGAGGGATCCGAGCGAAAAGTCGTAGATCGCGTCCGACACCGCGCCGAACTGGTTCTCCCCCACTTCGGCGAGGTTGGCGGAGTCCTGCCGGACGCCCTTCACGGCCGCGCGCAGGGCGCGCTGCATCGCGAATCCGCCCTGCGAAACCGAGAGGCTGGCGCGCGCGTAGGGGATGTCCTCGGCCCAGCTCGGGATCTTGCTCCCGCCCACGGCGTCGATGCGGAAGCCGTCGAGGGCGTATGTGCGCGTGTAGAACGCCACCACCTTCGTCATGTAGTCGATCCAGCCAGGATGGAGGAAGTCGAAGCACCAGTAGTTCAGCGACTCGCCCTCCTCCGTGCGCACGAGCCATTCGGGATGCTCTTTCGCGCGCTGGAACTTGTCGCTGCCGCCGTGCGGCACGCAGTCCTGCCACACCTTCATCCCGAGCGCGTGCGCCTTCGCCGTGAACGCCTTGTAGTCATCCGGCGTGCCGATGCCGTCCTGGAGGCGGTAGTAGTCGTCCGGCCAGTAGATGCTGCGGCTCTCGAGGGGCAGGAGCCACACCGAATTGCAGCCGAGCGCGGCGATGTCGGGGAGGCGCTCCGTCGCGCGCGGGAAACCGCCCCAGTCCCTGCACCTGCTGCCGATCGTGCCGCCGGGATGGAGCGAGTAGAGGACCATGTCCTTCAGCCAGTCCGGACGGTCCGCCGGCGGCACCTGCCCGACGAGGCGGAACCACCGGTGCAGACCGCGCAGCGCGTCCTCGCGCGTGCCTTTGCCGAAGGCGATCCAAGCGTCGCCGATTTTCTGCGGCCGCCCCTTGCGGACATGCCCGCACGTCTTGAAGGCGTACTCCGCCGTCAAGCCGCCTTCCGCGTCCAGGCGGAGGCGGTTCACGGCGTTGTCGCCATACGGCACGAGCGTGTTCACCGCCCATGTCACCGACAATTCCCTGCCGTCGTCGGCAAACACGAGGTAGGGATTCCGCCATGAATGGTACACAGCCCCGTCCTTGAAATCACGGGCAGGAACGTCGAGGCCGGGCATCTGACCGGGCACGGAGAAGCCCCCTTCCTTCCCGCAGTCGAAACGCAGTCCCTGCGCGCGGAACGAACGGATCTTGCCAGGCACAGGATCCAGCCACTCCAGTTCGTACCACATTCGCACGGCGTCGTCATCTGGACGCAACTCCACGTTCACGTCCACGCGCCACGACCCGTGGAACACGCGCCCTCTGTACTGTCCCTTCCCGATTTGGATTGGCGACTCAAAACGTTTCGGCGACTTCACCTTCGAGACCCAGTTCGTGTCCTCCTGTATCTCGTAGTTCAACACGCGCTGCGACCGCGCCAGCACGACATTGCCGTCCCGCGAAATGGACACGGGCCATCCCGACTTGAACGTGACGGAAAGGTTCTCATTGGTGAACACCTCGTCCGCGGCCGCGAAAAGGCATCCCGCCACCACGGCCGCAAAGGCGAACCTTCGCACCTTACCAGTTTCAGCTTTGTACTCGGAATTCACGCTTCACCCCTTGCCGTTCATGAAACTAACACACCACCGACGCCATACAAGGCAAAGACAAAGCATTGGTATCAAAGAACTTCACGCGAACTCGCCTTCCGGATAGGCATCCGCACGGTTGAATTTATAAGCCTCCCCCTCGCGCGGGCTCGTTCGCTCAACCAGAGCATGAAGTCTCGCCCTAATCTCGGAAGTTCGCTGCCTCCGCATTTCACCCGCCTGACGCCTTGCCTCGGCGTCAGCCACTGCGCGCTCAACCGCCTGCATCACGAAATCTATCACCGACACGCCCCAGTAAGACGCAGACGCATTCACGCGCTCCATCGTCTGTTCTGCAAAATTTAATGTATAACTCATCTTCTCACCTCGCTTTCCGTTCAAGGACACATTTCCCCGCTTGGAAAACGCACGTATGATAACACACTCCCCCGCCGAGTTCAAGCCATCTGCAAACTCACTTCTGGCATTTAAGCGTATCCGCCAACGATTCCCACAGCCAGTAGGCCGCAGGGGCCGTGCCGTTCGACCAGAGGTCGTCGATGACCATCGGCTTGTCGTTCAAGTACATCAGACCCTTCTCGCCGCGCAACGACTTCACGGGCGCGTCGGCGAGCGCGATCGGACGCAGCGCCGCGAACCCGCCCGCGTTCTCCGCCGGCGCCTCGTACCACACGCCGCCCACGTACAGCAGGTCGCGCTCCGTGGCGATCTCTCGGCAGACCACGTTCGTGTCGCCGTTCACGTTCGGGAAGCGCCACACCTTGCCGTTGTCGTCCTTCACGTTGATGTACGGGTGCTTCGCGTCGAGCTCCGGCGTCTTGCACGGCGCAGGTCCGTAGCGAAAGCGCGCCGTCGCGCCCTTCGCGTCTTCGAGGCACTTCACGCGCACCCAGTCACCTTCCTGAATGAGCTCGTGCTTCACGGGCGTGCCGTCCGCCCGCGTGAACGAGAAGCGCATCGACTCGTAGCCCGCGTGCAGGTACGGATCCGAGACGTCGCCCGCCTTCACGTCCTCGTTGAGCCACACGTAACCCTCGCCCGATGGCGGACCGAACGTCTTCAGCTTCTCCGGCTCCACGAACCAGAGATTGCTCTGGGAACGCGTGCAACGCGGGGCGTCCTTCTTGAGCCCGCGCTTGCCGAGAAACGCGTCCTTGGTCTGGCTTGAGCCCGCGCTTGCCGAGAAACGCGTCCTTGGTCTGGTCATCGCACCCGAACACGATCCGGTCGCCCCAGCGGCAAAAGTCGCCGATCACCTTCAGATACGTGGAGATCGGACGAATCCCGTTCGGGTTCGCGGGCGAGAAGCCGCGCGGGAAACGCCAGAACGTGCCGTGCATCGTCGCAAGCAGCGTGCCGTCCTCGAAACCCACGTCGCGGATGCGTGGCCACTCCGTGTTCCAGCCATGCGCGCCGTCGTAGGCGTGCGACGCCTTCGGGAGGCGGTAGTACGCCCAGTCGGTTCCGTTGGTGGTGACGGCGAGGATCACGCTCTTCGCGTCCCAGCCCATCGCCCAGACAGGATTCGTTTCGGGATGCTCGTTGCCGTGGATGCCGTCGGGCGTCGCGATCTCCGTGAACTGGCAACGGCGGATGGTCGCCCAGTCCTTCCCCGGCTCGTTCCACCAGGCAAGCACGCCCGACGGCACGAACGGGTTGCGGCGCGCCGCGGCGCTGTTCTCGCCGTTGTTCGAGATGAACACGCGCCCGAAGCCGCTCGCGAGGCCCTTCGAATGGTAGCCCGGCGCGCGCGTGACGGGCGCGGCGTCCCAGCCGGTCGGCCACGGCAGCTTCCGTTTCCCCAGGTGTCTGGCGATGGATTTGTCGTTCATGCCGTCCTCGCGGATGAGCGTGTTGACGGCGAGCGTGCGCATGTCGAGCTCGTAGAGGCCCGTCTCCATCGTCGCCACGTAGACTTTGTTCGCGGGATCGGTCAGGTGCCGAGCGGCGCCCGTGAGACGCCCCGGCATCCGCGCGGGCGGCACCACGCGCACGTCCCCTTTTGCGTCGATCACGTAGGGACCGATCAGGAGCTGGTTCGTCTCGCGGTGGATCAGACGGTCCGCGTGCGTACCGCCCACGGAGCCGACAAACGTCTCGCGCGTGAGGTCGGGCTTGATGCGGTAGAGCTTGTCGCTGGAGCCCACGGGGCAATGCGGCCCGTAGGTGATCACCCACAAATCCCCCGCCCACGGCACAACCGCCCCCGTGCCGCACTCGCCCTCGTTGTTGTACATCACGAGATGCGGATATACGCCCGATACGCACGGTAGGGCGGTCGCCCCGCGACCGCCGCCTGGTAGGGTCACGCGTCCCGCGTGACCGTCCAAAAACGCCTTGAACACCTTCGCCGTGTCGTGCCCGAGCTCGCGGCACGTCTCCGGCGTCACGACCGCGCCGTTCGCGTTCGCGAACGGCACCTCGTACGTACGCGCCACCTTGAGCCCCTTCACCTTCTTGCACGCCCAAATCACCGCGCTCCATCCCTGGCTGTAGTTCGCGCCCTTGTTCCAGGCCACGCCGAACGGCAGGTCGTCCGCCGCGCGGTAGCGCATCGTGCCGCACTGCAACGCTTCCAGCAGCTGCGAGTAGCGGTGCTCCGCCTGCATGTCCGGCACGATCTGAGGATCCTTCCACGGCGTGTAGAGCCATTCGTTGTACTTGCCGCG
>CACWSW010000351.1 GCA_902763655.1 uncultured bacterium | reverse complement strand
AGCGCCATGCCTTGGAACGGCCCCACCGCGAAGAGCGTGGCGAACGGTACCGAAAGCCGCTGCGCACTGTCGGCCGCAGTCACGTCAACGCCGTCCGCCGTCGGGAAGATCGAGCACAGCTCCGCGCCGGCCACGGCAGGGTTCACCGCATACGCGCCGTCCTTGGCGGACGCGATGGAGTTCCTGCCCTGTATGAGCGGGTCGGCCGCGACCGCGCTCGAGCCCACGCGCCACAGCAGCACGGAGCCCGTGCTAGCGCCCTCGCGCTCGATGCGGAACACCCATGGCCCGAGGGCGCAGGCGACGCCGGCGGTGAGGTGGAAGTCCGTGCCCGTCTTCGGTCCTGACGACACTGGCATGTCGTCCTTCGCGGACGCGAGCGTCCATCCGTCCTCGTCGCGCACGAGCGCGCCCAGCACGTCGGCGCCCTGCGGCACCGCTTCCACCAGCTGCGGCGCATCGCCGGCGAGCAGCATCAGCGGCTTCACGGCACCCGCGAGGTCGCGCTCCAGCAGCATCTCTCCGTTCGTGGAGAATATCTTGAGCTTTTCCTGCATGTACAGACTCCTGACTTGCAATCCCTATTGTTTCTCGCCGTTCCCGCCGTCCTCCGGCGGGATCTTCGTGGCGAGGACGTCGGCGGCTCGGCGCACGTCCGCGCGCTCGCCGATCAGCGTGGCGTGCGACATGATCCACCTCGCCTGCCTCCGCGCCCTATCCCAGTCGCGCATGGCGACGGCCTTGTCGAGGACCACGAACCACTCGTTCACGTCCACGCGCCGCTTGTCAAGCAGGCGCTGGTAGAGCTTGAAGTCGTCCGACGACAGGGCGATGCGCTCCTGGCGGATCGACGACAGGAGCCGCAATCCCTCGCGGTAGTGCTGGAGCGCCGGCAGGAGCGCGGCGTCCGGCTCCGCCTCCGCGCGGGCGGCGAACAGGCGCCATAGCGCCATCTCGCGCTGAACCTGGCGGAGCGTGTCGGCGTTCATGCTGGACGTGAGCTTGCCGGAGTCCACCACCGGACGGTCGATGTACTCGCGCCGCTCGGGGATGTTGAAATCCTCGAACATGCGGCGGAAGAACCCGTGTATGTCGGCGGCGGACTCCTTGTCCTGGTCCTTCCACAACCCCCACAGCACGTAGCGTATGTCGCCCGCGTAGAACACCATCGCCTCCCCGTCGTGGCCGGCGATGTCGAAGAGCATCCGCACGGCGGTGACGCCGGGGCGGACCGTCAGCTGCTCCGAGCCGATCACCTTGATCGGAAGCTCCTCGGGGATACCGTCGAGGTGCTCGGCCAGTATGTCCTCCTCCACGATGTGCAGCATGATGGCCGGGTTGACGTCTAGCGCATGGTATGGGAATCCCGGGTCCGTTTCGGCAAGCAGAAAGAGGATCGGGATGTCCTGCCCCTTCTTGCGGAACACGGCGAGCGCGTTGCCGTCCTTGCTGTACGCCTCCCAGCCGAGCGGGAGCCGCACCTCGAAGAGCGGCATCTCCACGACGGCCTGCACCGGCTCGCCCAGCTTCTCGCGGGCGTTCGCCAGCGCGCTCCAGGCGTAATAGACCCAGAGCAGCGCGCCAAACAGCGCGACCAGGGCAACCGACCACAGCATCACGCGCGCCGAGTACATTGTCGGCACGAGAACGGGCTTCTGACTGTTCTTCTGCATGACTTTCTACCTGTTAATGAACTGTATGACCAGCGGGGCGAATAGGACGATGAATATGCCGGGCAGGATCAGGAGAAGCAGCGGGAACGACATGTTCACCACGGCCTTCTGAGCCTGCGTCTGCGCCTTCACGCGCGCGGCATGGCGGATGAGCTGCGCCGCGCTCTGCAGGTTCTCCGCCACGGACGTGCCCATCTCCAGCGACTGAGCGAGGGTCGAGAAGACGGCGTTGGCCTCGTTCGTGCCGATGCGCGCCGCAACGTTGTTCAGCGCGACGGAGAGCGAGGTGCCGATCGTCACCTCCGCCACCACGCGCGAGAGCTCGTCCCTGACAGGGCCGCCGGGCATCACGTCGATGACGGCCCGTATCGCCGACAGCAGGTCGCCGCCGGACTGCGCCACGAGCCGCATCACGTCCAGCGCCCCGGGGAGGTCGCGCGTGAACCGGCGCGTGCGCTCCGCCGCCGCCGCCTTCAGGCCTGACTCCGGATACGCGTACATCAGCACGGCGAAGAACACCGCCCCCATGAACGCCAGTCCGCCCGAGAGCCGCAACATGGCGCCTAGGGGCAAGACAACCGCGAACGCGATCAGCGGCAGCACGAACCGGGCCGCGAACACCTCTCCCGCCGTCGCCCCCTCCATGAAGCGGCCGCCGGACTGCACCACGAGCTTCTCGAGGCGCTCGAGCGTGCGGTTGAGCTCCTGGTCCCTCCCTCGCCGATGCTCGATGAAGAGTGCGATCGGCGCGAGGATCGTCCGAAACGACGACCCGGACTGCTTCACGCCGCCGGCCGTGCCAAGCATGCCCCTCACGAAGAGGAACACGAGCGCCATTGCGGAGACGGCCGTGCAGACCAACGCTATGACAATGTCGATCTTCATGACGTCACACCTTTATGTCCACGATCTTCCGTATCCAGATGTATGCCAGGCCCTGCATGACGGCCAGCACGATCAATGCTCCCCATCCCGCTCCAGTCGTGAAGAGCGGCGCCACGAGGTCGCGCTTCACGAGGCCCAGCAGCACGATCATCACCATCGGAAGCGCGCTCATCACCATGGCCTGCATGCGGCCCTCGGTGGTCATCGCGCGCAGCTCCTCCTCGAACGCCATGTTGTCCCTGAGCAGCGTGGAGAGCATGCGGTAGCTCTCGGCCAGGTTGCCGCCGTGCGCGACGCCGATCTTGGAGGCGATCACCACCATCTGCACGTCGGAGATGGGAAGGCGCCTGGCGAAGTTGTCGAACGCGCCGCCGATCGAGTAGCCGAGGCGCGTGTCGTATAGTATCCGCGCGAACTCCTCCGCCACTATCGGCGGGAAGTGCGAGAGGTTGCGCATGAGGGCCTGCGGAAGGGTGAGTCCCGCCGTGAGGGAGTTGGACACCATGTCCAGCGCGTCAGGCAGCTCCGCGCGCACCTTCGCGGCACGCCGCTCGCGCATGCGCCTGGCGATGAACTCTGGCATGTGGCTGTCGCCCACGTGCGCGGCGCGAGCCATAACGTCGTCGTCCGCATCGTGCTCTCGCCGGGCGGCGTCCAGGA
>CACWSW010000350.1 GCA_902763655.1 uncultured bacterium | reverse complement strand
AGCTCGGCCGCCGCGAGGGCCCTCTGCTTGTCAACCTTGGCCTTGAACGCCTTTGCGCGGGCATCGGCCAGCGCTTTCGGGCGGATAATCTCCTTCGCATCGGCGAACGAGGGCACGTGCGCCTTCTCGAAGCTCGCGCGCTCGATCAGGTAGACGGCATTCGTGCCTACGGCCACGCCGTAGCGCTGGTCGGCCATCTCTGGGTCGAGGGTCGCAGCCTCCTCCAGGAATTCGGAGCAGTCGGGGAGGAACACGGACGGCCGCGTCATGAAGCCTTCCACGTACTTGCCGTTCTCGGTCGTGAACCGAGGCGTCGTCTTGACGGCGAGCTTGGACTCGGCGGCGAGAATCGACAGCATGTTCGTCGCGGCAGCGGCGGAGAGGTCAGGCGCATAGACGCGGTCTAGAATGTTCGTGCGGTAGGCGTCGAGGGACGCGATAAGCTGAAGCTCCCTTTCGAGGATTGGCTTAACCTCCTCAAAAGGCTTGGTGACGGCAACGCCGTTAGTCCCGGTCGTCTCGAAGCGGCTCATGTTCGCGTCGTAGAAGTCGTGCATCTCGTCGTCAGTCACGGGGAACGTCGCGAGGCGCGCGGCCGTATCGGCCGGGAACCTGACGTACCGCACGGTCATGCAGTCCGGCAGGGCGATCGAGTTCGTGTGTTCCTTGTAGTACGCCTCCAGACCTGCATCGTCCAGCTTGACGGAGGCGGCATCCTTGTCCACGAACGTCGCGATGCGCACGGTGAACTTGTCTGTCCAGTCGTAGAACTCGCCGTCGAGCTCCATCGGCGACGCCCACGCGGCTCCGCCAAGCACGACCTGGTAGCGGTTCTTGCTGAACTGGCCGTTCTCCTGGAAGGCCGGCTCGCGAAGAATCTGCTCGCGCACTTCCTCGTCGGTCGCCGTCAGATGGTCCTCCTCGGCGGCGGCAAGCGCAGCAAGCCGCTCCCAAGTGCGCCGATTGGCCTCGTGGCTCGGCATGGCGTTGTCGCGCCGGATACCGATTCCGCGTACCTCGTTCGCGATCTCCTGGAAGCGGGAGGCCGACACGTCCTTGCCGCCCAAGGTTCCCACCACGGAACCACGCTCGTCGCCCTGTCCAGTGAAAAGGAAGTCAAATGCAAAGAACGCCGAGAACGCCCCAGACCCACTTGTTGCGAATGAGACGATTGAACTGATGAATGACCACTTTCTTATCCTGTCTTTCTGATTTTGTCTTATGTTCCCAAGAAACCTTTTGCCGCGTCAGATGTCCGAGTCCTCGGACTTCTTCTCCTTCTTCTCACCCTTTTCCTCGTCATTGTCGGCAGACGCGGCGGGGGCCGCATCGACGCTCTCGGTCTCCGCGTCGGCATCCGCCTCCTTCGTCTTGTCCTTGCCGGAATCAGGAATGGTGTCCGGCACGACGAGCTCCCCTGAATTCACGTTCGCGCGGCCTTCCGCGAATGCGCATCTGTTCAGCATATCCCCAGCGGGATTGAACGTCATCATCGAGACGATCATGCGTCCGGCGACGGCGGCGTTCCTGCGGAAGATCTTGATCGAGCACTGCGGAGACAGGACAAAGTCCAGCGTCTTCGCCACTTCCTTGACCTCACCGGTCTCGAAGTTCTTCTCAGGCACGAGTCCCTGGTCCAGAAGGACGTGGCAGTCGCCACTTTCCCCTCGCAGCGAGGTGAAGAGGTCGTCGCCGGTCGTGCGGATGCGGATCTGGTTGGCGGCACCCATGCGCTCGATCTTGTAGTGGCGGCCCTCAAGCGCCATGGACCCGGTCACGCACCTCACTACCACCTCGTCGCCGTCGCCAGTCGCCGAATAGTCGAACACGCTCTCGCCCGCGAGGTTCTGACAGGCGAAGAAAGGCGCCTTAACCGCGAACTTGCCGTCCGGAAGCGTCCGCGGCAGGTCAAGGGAGAAGCGCCCCCGCTTCATGACCACCGAACGCTCGGTCGCGCCGATCTCGATCGGCTCAGTGGCAAACTCGACCGCATTCGTGACCTTCAACATCGACTTGGCCCCAAACGCGAACTCGGCGCGCATAGGCGCCCCCTCGACGGACGCCGCCACGCGGAACGTCGAGCCAGGAAGGTAGTACCGCCCCTCCTCGGCGTCAATCCATTCCGTCGCCCCGGGCTTCAGCACCTGGACGTTGCAGCCATCGATCAGGTGGCAACGCACGAGCGGATAGAAGAACGCCTCGGGCTTCGCCGCCACAGCGGCAACATCGTCGGATTCGGAGGCAGGCTTCGCCTCCGCCTCTTCCTCGGCATATGCCGGAGACAACGCAACACACGCGCAAAGCGCCATCGCGCCAAACGCAAGTTTCTTCAAAAGTGTCATTTGCATAGCAAGCCTTTCCTTCGCAGGTCGGTGTATTTTACAATTTTCCGCGCCGAAACGCAACGGCAAACTGAAAAATGGTCTAAAGGCGCTCACTTCACCCATACGGAGACGCGCCTTGCCTTGTATTTCCCCGCGTTCGCGGAGAACGTCCAGTCCGGGTTCCCCGCCACCGCTGAGCCGATCCCCACGTCGCACGCCACCTTCGCGTTGTTGACGTGGTTGAAGGATAGGATCGTCTTCTTCGATGCGAGGTCATGCACCTGCAGACAACCGTAGCCGAACTTCGACGGGTTGGTGGGCGTGTCGTTGAAGTCGAACAGCTTGTCGTCGCCGCCCGCCGGTTTGGCCGACCGCTTCGTCGTGTAGGAGCTGTTGTAGAACTCAATGAAACCGTCTGCAGAGTTCGTCAGAGGCTTCACGGCGGACGTGTTCGTGCGCACGACGAGGTTGGCGACCGGCTGGCGGTAACGGCGCGCGCCGGGCTTGGCCGAGAGGACGAGGTCGTCGCTCTTCGGCGCAAAGGCGTCCATTGACGCGAACGCGAATGCCGTATCGCCGTTCTTGTCCTGGAGCTCGAGGAGGTAGGCCACGCGCGTCACGCCGTCCTTCGAGGCGAGCGTCTTCGGCGCATGGCGCGTGAAGTCACATTTCTCCGGGATATCGTAGCGCTGCACGCACGTCATGTCCTTCAGCTCGGGCAGCTTCTCCGCAGCGCCCATCGGCACGGGCGCGCCGCAGCGGAACGGGCCCACGGGGAGGCCCGCGCCGTTCACGAGGTTCGGCGTGGAGCCGTTGTAGGGGGCGAAGCGCATCGCGAGCGGCTCCTCCACGCCGGCGGCCGTGAGCACCACGTCCGTTCCCTCGATCTTCGCCTGCGCGGGCACCCACGCGCCGCAGATGCCGCGCAACTCGAACTCGTTGGGCGGCAGGCCGTCGCGCGTCTTGAGTCCGTCCGCGTCGGCGAGCGACACGCGCAGCGCATTCCCCTCCACCTTGTAGCCCTTCAGCGTGGGCGTGCGCCACGGGCGCGTGAACTTCCCGTACACGCGGTCGAGCGCCTGATCGGCCATGCGCATCCCGACGGTACGCTTGTCGGTGGGATGGATGTCATTCACGGCGCCCACGTCGTTGATCACGGTGTAACCGCTGTTCGGCACCTTCTCAGGGACGCGCGCCTGCGCCTCCTGCATGCGGGCGAGGGCGGTGTCCTTCGCGTTGTTGTACTTGTAGGGCGCGAGCTGCACGAGGAAGTACGGGAAGTCGCCCTGGCCCCACTCGCGGCGCCAGCCGCGCACGAGCGACACCGTCTTGTCGGTGTAGACCGCGCCGTCGCGCATGTTGTGGCAGCCCTGGTACCAGATCGCGCCCTTGATGGCGAACGGCACGAGGCCCGCCACCATGCCGTTCCAGAGCACGGTCGGCACGTCTTGCGGACGGTTCCACTTGCCGAAGTTCTGCAGCATCCAGAGGTCGTCCGGGTGTCCGGCCGGAGTCCACGGCTCGATGCCTGTCCCGCCCCACGAGGAGTTGATGAGGCCAACGGGCACATTCAGCGTCTTGTGCAGGGTTTCGCCGAAGAAGAACGCCACCGCGCTCTGCGGCGGGATCGTCTGGGGCGTCGTCACCTCCCATACGGCCTCCACGTCGTCAAGCGGCTCAAGGGAGATCTTGTGCGCCACGTTGAAGTGGCGGATGAGCGGCCAGTTCGCGGCGGCCACTTCCTTCTGCCAGTCCTTCACCTTGCGCCGCGAGCTCATGGTGAACTCCATGTTGCTCTGCCCCGAGCAGAACCACACCTCGCCCACGACCACGTTCTTGAACACGAGCGCGTTCTCGCCCGCCACATGGAACTCGGCGCCCTCGGCGCACGCCTTCAGCGGCGCGAGCGCGGTCTTCCAGCGTCCCTGCGCGTCGGCCGTGGCCGTCACCGTCTGCCCGGCGAACGACACGGTCACCTTCTCGCCCGGCGCGGCCTTGCCCCACACGGGCACGCGCTGCCCCTGCTGGAGCACCATGTTGTCCCCGAACACG
>CACWSW010000349.1 GCA_902763655.1 uncultured bacterium | reverse complement strand
GCCAGGCGGACACGTCCACTTGCTCGCGCTCCAACGATGTGGATTATAACAAAGAATTCCGCCGGCGGCAAAGGCAAAATGGTGGGGTCGCAATCTTGGGGCGCATCTCTGTTTTTCACCGAGCCCCCTTTGTAATGAAAACAACTTGAACAACCGAAAAACAACTTTTCATTGGCGCGCAGGCTAACTCGCCCGCGCCCATTTGTCGATCCTTAGGCTATAACGATTCCGAGAGCGAGAACGTTCAAGGTATGCCCGTAGGACAAAGTTGTTTTGAAAGTTGTTCTGGTTGTTTCCAAAACTCAATACGCATGGGTGAATTACGGAGATGCGCCCGCAATCTTGGCGGACGGCGATGGAACGCCGTCCCTACCGGATCGTGAAGACCAGGCCGCCGCGGGAGTCCAGCACGATGGTGTTGTCGCACACGCGGCCGCAGACCTTCTCGTCCTGCTCGCCGTCCACGTACACGGCCCAACGGGCCAGCTGGTTGGGATGCTGCGCGTCTGTCACCGTGACCGGCAGCACGAGGCCCTTGCGCGTCGTCTCGCCCACGCCATCAACGTACAGCGTGCCGCTTGCCGCCGGCGCGAAGCCCGCGAGCGTGCCCGACTGCGTGCCCATCTCCACGCGCAGACCGCCCGCGCGCGCCGCCGTGCCGGCCGCCATCGAGAGCGTCGCGCCCTCGGCCACCACAACCGCCGAATTGGCCGGGAGGGTCGAGGCATCCGCTCCAATGGGAATCGAAAGCGTCCCCGCCTCCACCACGGTGTCGCCCGTGTAGGTGTTCGCGCCCGTCAGGGCGAGGGGCTTCGCGCCCTTCTTCACGAAGCCGCCGTCCGTCCCTTCCAGATCGGGATCGTGCAGAAGCGGCTGGGCGATCGTGTAGCTCTCGCCCGCCAGCTCGGCCGTCGTCACCACCGCGCCGTTCGTGGAGACGAGCACTTCGGTGAGGCCCTGCAACGTCTGATTTGCCGCCGTCGTGCCCACGGGCGCGTACGTGCCGCCGTTCCAGTAGATGTACGCAGACCCGCCCGAATAGAACGCATATCCCGTGTTATACGTGCCGTCGTTCAGGAAGATGTTCTCCGCCTTGAGGACGCCGCCGTGGAGGTTGAGCCGCGAGGTCGTGGCGTTGCACCCCATGCGCCGCCGTAGATGTTGAGCGTCGCGTCCGTTCCTCTGTTCGACGTCTTCCCGCCGTCCGTCGTGTTCGTGAGGTAGCCCATGCGCGTGCCCTTCGTGGCGGACGTATCCGTATGGTTGTACGTGCCGCCGTACACGTTGAACGTGGCGTGCGGCGGATTGATGCCCGTCTTGTTGTACGTCTGCCCGAAGCGCATCGTCGTCGTCACGTTCAACGTGCCGCCGTAGAGGTTCGCCGTCGCCTGTACCGCCGTGTCGTAGTCCGAGACGTCGTAGCCGAAGCAGAACGCGGTGAACGTCACGTCGCCGCCGTACTGGTTGTAGTAGGAGTACGTGGGAATCAGGTGGCCGTTCGCGTCCTTGCCGCGGTTGAACGTGTGGCCGAGATAGGTCCACCCGGCTCGGACGGTGCCGGAATAGACCGTGAGCGCGGCGTAGTTCGTGGTGTAGCCCCAGCCGCGGTCGTTCGCACCGATGAAGGTGTCGCGCGCCGTGCCGTTGTTTGCGAGGTGGTAGAGGGTGTTCTCGCCTGCGAGGACCACCTCGCCTTCGTCGATGGAGAGCGCGCCGCACGACTGCTTCTTCGAGTTGTCGCCGTTCTTCGGCCAATGCCAGCTCGCGCCGGTGGAGTTCCAGCTCGTGTTGCCGCCGTTGTAGCCGATGCGGTTCGTGATCGAGGTGCCGCCGGGGCAGGAGAAGATCAGCCGTCCCGGCCCGCGCTTCAGGAGGCTGCCGATCGTGGAATTGACCTGTCCGGCAATCACGAGGTCGCCGTCCGTGCGGATGATCGAGGCCCGCGTGTCCGAAGACGGCGTCGTCACGAGCTTCGCGGTCGTGTAGCCTTCCTGCCCCGTGAAGCGGAACGTGCCGTCCTTTATCGTGAGCGTCTTGCCCTCGAGCGTCGACATGTCGTCCATCTCCAGCGTGCCGGAGTTGACGAAGATGCCGGCACCATCAGCCAGCGTGCCGTTGAACCGCGTCGTGCCGCCGCCCTCGCCGGGCGGGTTGAAGTGGACGGGACGCCTCGGGTCCGGCGTCACCGTGCCGTTCACCACGAGCGTGGCGTTCGACTGCGCGATGAAGCCGACAGAACCCGTGTGGCCACCGTTCGCGTCCGTTTCGTTGCTGCGCACATATTCGTCGTCCGTCGTCACGTCCGCGTCCACCGTATGCGTGCCGGTGAGGGCCGTGATGGACGGCGGCGTCTTGAAGTCCTTGTGGTTGAGGTTGATCGTGCCGCCGGAGAGCGCGTAGCCGCTCGTCTCGGACGCGCCCTGCAGCGTGATGCGGCCCGCCGTCACGTCCGCGTCGACCGTCACGGGAACGTCCGCCGCCGTCGCCGCCACGAACACGGGAAGCGCGTTCGTGCCGTTCGGCGCCACGCCGCCGTCCCACTTCGTGCCGTCGCTCCACGCGCCGCCCGCCGTGCCGTCGAGCCACGTCGTGCCCGCCGTCGCCGCCGCCGCCGTCACGGTCAACGTGATCTGCTTCCAGCCCGGCCACGCGCTGTCGGCCGGCAGATCCTCCTTCGCGTACGTCATCGCGTATTCGGGGAAGCGCGCGTTCGGAACGAATTTCTCGAGGATACCCTCGTCGTCGAGGTTCGCGGGGTAGATCAGCACCGGGTACGTGCCCGTCTGCATGCCGGTGATGTTCGAGGAGCCGCCCGGACGGTGGAACGCCACCGTGACGGGCGAAAGCACGGCCAGCTCGTTCGAGACGACCACGCCGATCTCCGCGCGGTCGGCGCAGAAGTCGAAGGTGACCGGCTCCGTACCGCCCGCCTCGCCAAGCGTCAGGTGGTTGACATGCATGCGCTCGCCGGACGCGCGGAAACCTGTTCCGGGCTTCATCACGAACGTCTTGTCGAGGAACGTCCTCCCGTTCACCACGCCGATGACGGCCCCTTCCTCTGCGGTGACGGGCCCCGTGAACGTGCTGCCGTTCATCTGGTCGCGGAGGATGGTCGTGCGCGCACCGCGGAACGTGATGCCGCCATCATCACCCGCGCAGTCGGGATCGTGCAGAAGTTGTTGCCGAATCTCGAACGCCGCCGAGTCCTCGCCGGCCTCGACCCAGTACGCGCCGAGGTCGACGATCAGGCCGCCCGCGCCGAGGTAGACGCCCGTGTGCCGGCTCGTCGCCGTGGAGCTGCCGAACGTGTAGCCCGTGGCGCGCTTGCGGCCGAGGCCGGGCTGCCAGACGCCGCCCCGGAAGTAGATGTACGACTCGCCCGTCGCATGCGCGATCTCGCGGAGCGTCTTCAGCGTGCCGCCCGCGTTCAGGTAGAGCGACTGCGGCTTCTCCGTGGACGCCTTGCCGAGCGTGAAGGTGTTGGAGACGACGAGCGTGCCGCCGTTGTTGATGTGGATCTCGCTGGCAATCGACCGCGCGGCGTTGCCGGCAACAATGTCTTTCGTGGTGAACGTGCCGCCGTTCACGATCACGCGGCTGACCTGTTCCACGCCCGAAGTCGCCAGCTGGTTGCCGATCGTGAGCGTACTGCGGCAGTTAAGCGCACCGCCGTTCACCTCGATGGTGGGCGCCGCCGTCTGGTTGCCCTGCCAGTCGTGGTTCATGGTGATGGCGCCCGTCGAGAACGTGCCGCCGTTCACCGTCAGTTTCGGATGGAGACCTTCAGACGGCGTCGTCGCAAGAAGGCCGCAGTAGAGCGACAGGTAGGTCGTTCCAGCCACGTAGAATGTCCCGTTGTTCATGACCAGCTCGCCAGCCGTCTCCATGGCCCCTTCCGTGACGGCCGAGCGGTGCCCGATGGACACGGAGGGGCTCGTCACGTACGGCGCGTCCGCGTCGTCCCCGCACGTGCCCACGACCACGCGTCCCTCGCTCACGATGAACGGCTTGAGGATCGTCGTCAGGCCGTCGCCGTTCGCCTTGATTCCGTCCGAGAGAGCGCCAACGCCCTGCGCGCTGCTGGTTCCGGACGAATAGGCGTTGTCCTGGTTGCCGAGCGCGAACGGCCCCGGCCCCTGCAGGATCAGGTCGCCCGCGCCCTTCTTCATGATCGAACCAGTGCCCGTGGAAGCGCTCAGGAGCGTGAGGTCGTTGTCCGTCCGCAGCACGCCGGCGTGGCTCGCACCGGGATTGATGTAGAGGCCGGCCACCGTTGCGTCGGCGCCCATGTAGTAGAGCGTGCCGGGGCCGAGCGTGAGCCATGTCGGGTTCGCCGCCGCGAAGGAGATGTCGGAGATCGTCGTGAGGCCGCTGCCTGCGGTGAGCGGGCCGGTGAAGCCCGCGAGCGAGTCGCCGAGCACC
>CACWSW010000348.1 GCA_902763655.1 uncultured bacterium | reverse complement strand
CTATCGCATCACGGGCGACGCGAAGCATCTGGAGCGTGCGGAAAAGGCGGCGGCGTACTTCACGAGCTGGATGTTCTTCTTCGACGGCGTGTACGGACCCGAAACGGACATCGCGAAGCACGGCTGGCACACGACGGGCGGAACGTCGGTGAGCGCGGAGCATCAGGGAATCGATTCCTGGGGGTCGATCGCCGTGCCCGACCTTGTAGAGCTTTCGGAACTGACGGGCGATGCGAAGTGGCGGCGGATCGCGGGCCTCATGTGGGCGAACGCCATGCAGTGCATCACGACGCGCCTCGGCGAGTTCTACCACGGCCAGCAGCGTCCGATCGGTTCGCAGAGCGAGGCCTGCTTCCAGGCGCGGTTCACGAAGTACCGGCCCGTGATCGAGGCGGGATATTTCAGCGACATCCTTGCGCCCTGGCCGGGTGCGTTTCGCATGTGGACGGTGGAGCGCCTTCACTCAAAAGGCATTCGAATGCGATAAACCGGGAACGTTGAAACGGATAAGAGATGTTTTTATTTTCACAGAAAGGACAACCAGATTATGAACGCTGACATAATGATTATGAAACGCAAAACGCTGAAGTTCGCGTTCTGCGCGGCGGCGGTTCTTGTCGTGGCGGCCGCCGAGGGCGCGCTTCGCGCGTGGGAGCCGCGGGACTACGTGCGTTCGTCGCTCATGCTTCACCTCGATGGCATCCGCAACGTGGGCGCGGATGCGGCCCACTCCACTAACGCGACGACATGGGTTGACCTCTCCGGGAACTCTCGGGACGCGTCCTTGACCATTGTCGAAGGCGGAAGCGGCAACGTCTGGAAGGAGAACGGCTTCTATTTCAACACCAGCGCGGTGTTCGTTACCTCGGCCGCCTTCACATTCGGCACGAACTACACGTTCGAGTTGCTTGTGGACGCGCCTGGCGGCGCCAGCGGCCAGCCTCTGACCTGCGCCACCTTCGTCTCGCATCTCGGCGGCTACGTAAGGGGGGCTGTGGTCTACAAGCAAGGAGCGCTTACGCTTCTTCACCAGACGGACAACCTCATCGGCAACGCGTGGAACACGCGTTCGGGAATCTATTCGCCCGCATCCTTCACCTACCTTACGGCGGTTCGCAACGGCACGCGGGCGTGCGTGTTCACGGGCACGGAATATCCCACGAACACCGAGAACAGCAGTAACGACCATGCCATGCGCGTCGGCTGGTCATACGGGTCGAAAACCGTCACCTCAGCGGCGGTCGTGTGGAGCATTGGCGGATACCTCGAAGGCGGCGACTCGGCCGAGAAGCCGGACAACAAGTACGTCAAGGGCACGATGAAATCGGTGCGCCTGTACGACAAGATGCTCACCGAGGCGGAACTCGCGTGGAACCGGGCGATTGACGATTCGCGGTTTTTCACCAAGGTCCGCGCAATTGCGGCGGAACCGATGGCGGGGGCCATCCCCGACGCGGTGGTGGCAACGGCCGTGGCAGGGGCCGAGGGTGTGGAAGAGTGCGGCTCGTACGTCGTCGACGAGACGGCTGGTCACGTGTTTACCGCCGTGTCCGCGTCAGTCGGCGGCATTGTCTACGCCTGCACGGGATATACGCTTGAAGCGTGGGATGCCGACGCAGGCGCCTGGGGACCTGCGGTTCCGCACCCGGGCGAATACGCCTGCGCCGTCGCGTCCGGGGACAAGGTTCGCATCACCTGGCAGTGGGGCGCGGCGTCCGGCACGCTCGTGCCGGCGGTCAAGGCATACGTCCAAGACGGGCTGAAGCTCCATTACGACGCCATCCGCAACGACGGCGCGCTGGCACCGCACAATCCCGACGCGACGTGGTGGAGGGACCTCTCCGAATCGCGCAACGACCTCGTGATGTGCCACTACGACGGCAACGACGTGGCGGTGGAGGGGCTTAACGGCAAACGCTGGCTGTCCGACGGGTTCGACTTCGACTCCTACAGCTATGGCGCCACGATGCGCAGCCAGGAACTGGGGACGAATTACTCTGTCCAGATCCTGTGCGACGTGACAAAGAACAACCTGACCGCGCTCGAGATGCCGGACGGCGCGACGTTCTTCGGCGGAGGCAAGCTGCAGTCGGGGAGCATCTGGTTCAAGAAAGACAGCACGTTGCAGTACATCATCGACGACGGCATAGGAACGCTGTGGAATACGCGGTCGTATCTGAACGACACCGCGTGGAAATACATCACGGGGTTGCGCAAGGGAGACCGGACGGCCCTGATCACCGGCACGACGGTTCCGGCAGACGACGCGCTCAACAGGGTGACGGGCTGGTCCGTGGGCACGAAGAACGTTTCCGTAGGGGCAATCACTTGGTACGTAGGCGGGCACATGTCGACGGCCGGCCGCACAGACGGACACGTCCTCATGGGCGCGGTCAAGTCCGTGCGCGTCTACGACCATGTCCTGTCAAACGAGGAGCTGGCAAGAAACCGCACGCTGGACGACATGCGCTTCTACGGCGCGAAGGTGCCCGGCACGGTCGAAGTGGTGAACTCGATCGCCGGCATGGCGGGGCGCGAACCGGATGGAACGTACGTCGCCGACGGGTGGACGTTCCTTGCCGGAACGACGACGAATTCCGTGCGTGGCATCGACTGGGCCTGCGTGGGCTGCGTGCTCCAGACATGGGATGCCGCAACCTCAGCTTGGGGTACGGGAACGCGCTTGTCCGCGACGGAATGGTCGTCGCCGTCCGGCACCGACTACGCACCGCGCCGCCTGACGTGGCTGTGGGGGCCGGTACGTGGCGCCCGTGCTGTATCCGGCTACACGGCAGAGGACTACGTGCAGTCGGCCCAGGCGTTCCACCTCGACGGCATCTGTAACGCAGGCCTAGGTGTGGCGCATGACCCTGACGCGACGACGTGGCGGGACCTTTCGGGCAACGGCATGGACGCGTCGCTGTATGTCCACGAGAACAGAACCGGCAACGAATGGCGGGAGGACGGCTTCTATTTCAACGCCAGCGCGGCCTTCGCCACGACGGCGTCGTTCGCGCTGGGCACGCAGTATACGATGCAGATCCTGGCCGACGCTCCGAACTCGCAGCCGAATACTTTTGGCACGTTCGTTTCCCCCGGCGATTTCAACACCGGCACCATTCTGTACAAGAAGACCCAAGCCGGGCTGCTGCATCAGACGGACGACACCATCGGAAACGCATGGAATACGCGCCCCGGCATACATAACCTCCCGTCGTTCAAGTACATGACGGCGGTCCGCGACGGGAGCCGCGCGTGCATCTTCACCGGAACCGAGTATCCGGTGAACACGACTAACGAAGCAGGTTACGTTCTCCGTACAGGTTGGTGCTACGGCACGAAGAGCGTCGTTGCCCCGGCGAAGAGGTGGACGGTCGGCGCGTTTTTGACCAACGGCGTCAACCCCAACGTCGACTATTTCTTCCAAGGCAAGATCAAATCCGTGCGCGTGTACAACAGGGTGCTTTCCGAGGACGAGCTCGCGTGGAACCGCAAGGTGGACGCCGCGCGCTTCTTCGGAACGCTCTCCACCACCAACGTGGTGGTTGAAGGCAAGTTCGACGACTATGCCGGAGACGCGCCCGGTGCGTATGAGGTGTTCGGCTCGCACACGTTCACGGCGTCGAACGCGACGGACAACAAAGGCAAATTGCGCAAGATCCTCGGCTACACGGTGCAGGCGTGGGAAGGTAGCGACTGGGGCGCGGCGGAAGAACATGCGGGGACGTCCTACGAACATGTCGTCGGCACGTCGCCCGCAAAGGTGCTTCTCACGTGGCAGTGGCAATCCGCCGGCACGATGTTGCTCTTCCGGTAA
>CACWSW010000347.1 GCA_902763655.1 uncultured bacterium | reverse complement strand
GCCAACGCCGCCGCACCTCCCAGAAAAGTCCTTCTGGTCGTTGCCATGCCGTGATCGTGATGCATAAGGTTCTCCTTTCCGATGGATGAATCTACATGGACTTGGTTTTCCGGGCCCAGCGGCGGAAGACGGCCTCGGCCTTCTTGCCGCGGAACGTGAAGTCGCGGGCGAGCGTGCCTTCGCGCGTGCTGTCCGGCTTCGTCGGCGAGTTCTGGTCCCACTTCCACCAGTGGAAGCCCCGGCACCAGGGTTCGTGCGCGAACACGCGGAAGAGCGCCTCCATGTAGTTGGCCTGCTCGTCCTCGTCCACGACCGTGAGGATGCCGGACGGAGACTTGGCGCCGTCCTGCGTGGACGAACACCCGCATTCGCCGAAGATGATCGGCCTTCCCATCGCGTCCGCGATCGCCTTCATCCGCGCGTGCGCGCCGGCGAGGTTCTTCACCATGTCGTCGACGGTCAGCGCCTTGCCCGTTTCGTCCTTGCGCCGCGCCGGGCAGTAGTAGGAGATGGAAAGGAAGTCGAGGTCGTAGAACCAGTGGTCCTTCTTCGCCAGGAAGGCGAGGAAGTCCACCTCGCCCGTGTGGAGCGTGTGGCAGCTCGTAACGGGGCCGGAGTAGACGCCGCGCACGGCCGCCACGACCGACTTCCACTTCGCGTTTTCCTCAACCATCTTGTCCAGCTCGCTGTCGAGGCAGAACAGCTCGCACTTGGTTCGCTCCGCGATGCGCGCGTAGTAGACGCTCCGCTCGCGCATGGAGGCGAACCAGCGCGTGCGGCCGTCGCTCACGCGCCCCGGCATGCGCTCGCGGTCCTTGTTCATCCACACGCCCAGGCGTCCGTAGCCGTCCTTGCACTCAAGCATCGGACGCAACTGCACCTTCATGCCTTTCGCATGGATGAGGTCGATGGCGTCCATGAGCTCGATGTCGTTGGGCGTGTGCGCGAAGTCCTTGTACTGGAACGCGGACGCCCCCTCGTCCTGCCAGACCGTCGGCACGACCGTCACCCACGTCGCGCCGGCGCGGGCGATCGCCTCGATCTCGTCCTTCGCCACGGAGGACGAGAAATAGCCGTTCGTCGCGTAGAACCCGAACGTGACGCCCCACTGGAAATCCTCGGGGATTTTCCACGTGCGCTCCGCGCGCACCGCACTCGCCGCGAGGCAGATGCCCGCCGCCAACAGAATTCGTTTCATGTTTTCTCGTTTCATGTTTTCTCCCGTCATTTTTGCCGGACGAAGCGGATCACGCGGCAGCCGTGCTGCGGCACGGCGCGGGCGGTGAACGATCCGTTGACGACCCCCAGGTCGCGGTACGCCCAGAGGTCGCGCGCCATGCACGGACCCGAAAGCCCCGCCTCCGCCCACGTGACGGTGATGTCTGCTGGGGCGTCGTCGCCGACGTTGACGAATCCGACGGCCACGTCGCCGTTCTCAAGCGGTTTCACGAGGATGCGTCCGCCCGTGACCTCCTTGTCGATCGCCTGGATGCCGAGCGCGTCCTGGTCGAGGTCGAGCATCTCGTCGTTCGTCAGCAGCGCGAGCGTCCAGTCGTCCAGCAGGTCGATCGGGCAGCCGATGATGATCGGCGCGCTCCAGAGGCACCAGAGCGAGATGTGGGTGACCTGCTCGTCCTTCGTGAGGCGCGAGGGCGCAAGCGGCTTCCCGTCCCAACCGCCCAGCATGCCTACGCGCGTGGGACACGGCATGTTCCAGTGTCCGGGACGGTTGTACGGTTGCCAGCGGCGCACCTTGTTCATCGTGTCGAGGATGCCCATCGCCCAGTCGGCGACTTTCATCTTCCTGGCGGCGGAATCGTGGCTCCAGATGTCGATGAGGTCGGACCCCGTGCGCGTCATGTTGCCGATCTCCGTGAAGTTCGCGGCCTCGCCGAACGGCGCGGCGTTGGAGAGTTCCAGCACCACGTCGCGCCTGCTCGCGCCGAACGCGGCGCCGATCCGTCCCGCGTAGTAGACATGCGGCAGGCCGGGCTGGTGCGGCTTCTCGCCCATCGACCAGTCGTACTTGAAGTAGTCGCATCCCCACGCCACGAACTGGCGGACGTCCTGCACGTCGAACATGTACTTCTTCACCCGCCAGCCCGTCGTGCGGCTGCGGTCGCCGTCCCAGCGCCCGTCCGGGGAGTCCGACGATCCGCCCGCTAGGTACTGGTAGGAGGTTCCCCATGGCGTCGAGTAGAGGCCAGCCTTCAGTCCCTCGGCGTGCATGTCGTCGAAGAGGCGCTTCATGTCGCCGAACTTCTCGTTGGGCTGGATCGCGTTGTACGGTCCGCCGCGCAGGCCCTGCCAGCCGTCGTCGAGGTTGCAGTAGGCGTAGCCGTGGTCGACGAGCCCCTTGTCAATGAGCGCGCGGAACGACTTGCGGACGTTCGCCTCGTTCATCACCGGCCCGCCGCCGAGTCCGCCGAACGTGTTGAACCCCATCGGCGGGGTCAGCGCGATGAGGTCGCCCACGACGAGGCGGAACCGCTTCGTCGCGACACCGTCCGCGTTCCGCGCCGTGAACTCGATCACATTCGTGCCGCGCGCCGTCGCGGCACCGCCAAGGATGCCCCTCGCGGCGTCAAACGTGACACCCGACGGCAGGCCCTTCGCCTCCAGCGCGAGCGGCCGCGTGCCCGTGACCGGCAGTCGGTAGATGATTGGCGAGTCGGGTCGCACGCCGTAGATCGTCGGCCCGTTGATGCGCGGCGCTTCGCCGGCAACCGCCGCCGTACATGCCGTCATGACAGCAATGAACGTTCTTCTTATTTTTGAGGTCATTCACAAAACTCCTCTTTCGTGGCACTTGCGGTTCAAGCAGGCGGAGCAACAGAAACCGTGATACGTTAATACCGGCTGAGCAGCTCGAGCATCTTTCGGTCTAGCTTGTGGCCGTCGAAATCCTCGTAGGCGACGTCGGTACGGCCGGAATCGAAAATGCCGAAGCGCCCGCGCAGGTTCCAGAGCGCCCATCCCAGGTTCTTGGACTTCCAAAGTTTCAGGCAATGTTCCATCCAGGCAAGCGCCACGCCGTGCGGCGTCCTGTTGTTGCAGCCGAACTCGCCCACCATGCAGCATTCGCCAGCGTCAAGCGCGCCTTGATACGCCGCCACGGAGCTTTCCGGCGACCGTCGCTTGCTTGCGGCGCCGTAGTCCGGCGCCAGCGGCCACGTCGGCGGCGCCTTCGGGATGCCGTTGATGTAATCTGTGCCATAATGCGTAATTGCGTGTGGCGTGTAGCCCCGGAAGGCCTGCCCCACGTTCGGGACGGAATAGAGCTCGGGCACGGGCACGGACGCGCAGTGGTTGCCGTCCACCATGATAAAGCGC
>CACWSW010000346.1 GCA_902763655.1 uncultured bacterium | reverse complement strand
TCCCTCGGCCAGCGATCTCCCAATCCTTGGGCGAAAATGGAATCTTTCACGCCGCTCGACTATCTGCACAACGAATACGAGACAAGCTGGCGGCTCCACTATCCGCAGTGCTCGATGTGCTGGCTTGGCGTAGAGTCTGGGAACAAGTTCCTCTACATGGCCCGCCTCGACGAGCAGATCCGCGCGTGCTTCCTCACGGTGCGCCACACGATCCACGGCGACGACCTCATGCCCGGCGTCGTCCATCTCCCGATGGCGCGTCCGGGCGAGACGGTGACGTTCGCCCCCACTGCGGTGGGGCTTCTCGACGGCGACTGGCGCGAAGGCGCGAAGCGCTACCGCGCGTGGGCCGACGCCGCGTTCTTCAAGGTGCGGCCGAAGGCGGAGTGGGTCAAGGACCTCACGGGCTGGCAGCGTATTGTCCTGAAGTCGCAGTTCGGCGAGGACCACTACACCTTCAAGGACCTGCCTACGATGTTCGAGGCCGGGCACAGGCACGGCATCGATACGCTCTTTCTCTTCGCCTGGTGGAAGGACGGGATGGACCGCGCGTATCCGAAGTACGAGGAACCGTATCCAGGCGCGTGGGCGGAGCTGAGGGCCGGCATCGCCGAAGTGCGGCGGCGTGGCGGGCGCGTGATACTCGAATGCAACTGCCACATGATTGATCCGGCGAGCGACTTCTACAAGACGCACGGGAAGGACGTCCTCATCCGCACCATCAACGGCGACGAACACCGTCCGTCGTTCGTCTATCCCGGCTTCGGCGAGTTTCGCGCGCAGTACGGCGCAAGGCAGTTTCCGGTCGCCTGCTCCGGCACTGCGCTCTGGCGCGGCACGGTGTTCTCGCAGCTTGGGCTCATGCAGGACACGTTCGACCCGGACTGCCTATTCGTGGACTGCTACGGCGCCGCGCCCACCCAACCGTGCTTTAACGACTCGCACGAGCACGGTGCGCGCATCGACCGCGAATGGCCTTGCCGCCGCAAGTTCTTCGACCGGGCCGTCGCGTACTGCGACGGCATCGGCAAGCCGCTCGCCACCGAGATCGCCACCGACATCGCAGCGTCGTACACGCAGTTCATCCACAGCGGGCTCGGATTCGCCGACATCGCGCCGAACACAGAGCAGTTCCCAGCCCTGTTCCGCTACACCTTCCCCGAGGTGATCGTCTCCAACCGCGGTGTGCGCAACGCCGAGGGCGAGTTTGCGAAGAAGCTGCGCAACTGCCTCGTATACGGCATCCGCTACGACGCGGAGCTGTACGTCTGCCGCCGCACGATCGACGCCGCGCCAGCCTATGCGGAGACGATCGGACGTTGCTGCCGGAAGATGAGAAAGTTCGGCGAGTTCTATTTCGACGGACGTTTCACGGTACGCGACACGTCGCCGCTTCCGAGCGGCGTTGTGCGCGGCGAGTTCCTGAACAAGGACGGCACTAAGCTCCTCACCGTCCTGCACAACGCAGGCAAGAAACATGCGACCGTGAACGGCAAGCTGCTTCCTGCCGGTCTCCTCTCGTTTGACGTCACTGACGCGAGATAGGGTATTCGCTACTTTGCGCGCTCGTCGAGGGTGCGCGTGGTGCCGTCGGCCAGCGTGAGCGTGAATGCTGTCGCCTGCGGGGCCGCATCGGCCATCACGCCGCGCAGCACGTTCTTGCCGTCGCGGTAGGGGTATAGCACGGTGACGATGCGCTTGGCGCCGGAGAACGTGCCCTGGGCGACGGGCGTGGGAATCGGACGGTGCTCGTGCGGGCCGCCCACCCAGATGGGCATCCAGCCCTGGAAGTACGGCTCGTGCTGGCCCTTCATGTCCGTGATTTTCGCAGAGGCGTCGCTCGTCGCGGCGGCGAGACCTACGCCGTCCCCGAAGTCGCCAGTGAAATTCTGCCCGTCGATCGCGAGCTTGCATTCCTCCAGGTGCCACATGATCTCAAACGCGTGCGGACGGTCGTTCGGAGCGGTAAGGCGGTCGACCACGACGAAGAACGGCGCAAGCCCTGGCTCCTGCTTCAGGAAGAGCACGGTGCGGTCGTGGACCGTCGGCTTCTGCTGCGGGCCGTAGCCGTCCCTGTACGCCGAGCGCGCGCAGTCGCGCGCGGGAGTGGTCGAGAATTCCACGTCCGCCTTCACGTTGATGTCCTCGTCCTTCCAGCGGTACGTGCGGCGGCGGTTCTGGTCGAATCCGTCGACGCGGATCGTGTTGTGGGCGCGGGTGGAGAGAACGTACTTGCGGCAGTCTGAGCTGTCGTACATGTAGTTGCCGCCCTCGGTGAGCAGCTGCTTGCCGTAGGCGCGCATCACGAAGTTGAGCTTGTCCTCGTGCTGGTGGCCGCGCCCGAACGGTGACCCGTCCATGTAGCCCCACACGGCGTCTTTCTCCCAGGACGAGCGGAACACCACCGCGCCGGCCCACGGGAACACGGTGGAGAGGAAGTCGGGCTCCGCCCCTTCCTTGCCGCCCGTCGCGAACCAGCGGAAGTCGGCGCGTTGCGGGTAGAGTTTCGCGGCCGTGCGGCACCAGCGCGCCACGTCCATGCTGCCGCCGTCGTTGAGGGTAGGCGTGCCGCCGTTCGGCGTCGCAAGGCGCACGTACACCTCGAACATCTTCTCGAGACCCTTCCGGATGAACTCGGGCTTCTCCAGGCCAAGCTGCTCGTAGAGATCGAACACGCCGAGGTAGTTGGAGATCACCACGCCGTGGTAGCCGGTGGCGAGCTCGTACTGGAAGCCGTCGGGATACACCTGCCGCGAGAACTCCTCGCCGAGCAGCTTCAGCGCGTACGCCTTCCATTCGGGCGCGTCGTTCAGGAACGGGTAGAGGAGCGTGATGCGCAGGAGCCCGTGCAGCTCCATGAGGAGCCAGTTGCCGTGCGTGGAGTTGTTGCGCAGGCGCCACCCGTGCTCCCAGATGGAGATGAAGTAGCGCGTGAGGAACTCGTCCGTCACCTGCGGCGACTTCGCGAAGGCCGCGATCTGGCGGCTCCAGCCGCTCATGCGGATGCCCGCCTCGATCGTGCGCCAGCAGTGCGTGGCGCCGGGACCGGCCTTCTCCGGCACGAGGGCCTGGTCGAACCAGCTGGAGATCATGTCGATCCAGACGGTGACGGCCTTCTCGTCGCCGGTTGCGGTGTAGTATTCGGCGAGCGTGGTCCAGAACGGATGGCGCGAGAGCTGCCAGGTCCACTCCTTGTACTTGTTGAACGTGGGGTTGAGGTCCCAGTCCACCTTGTGGTCCGTGAAGTGGTGCGGCATGCCGCAGGAGGAGAGGCGGTAGTCCATGATCTCCCCGGCGCGGCGCTTGAGCGCGCGCAGGGCCTTCCCCTCGTATTTCCGCTCGAGCCAGTCCTTGTTGAGCGCGTCGTTCCGCA
>CACWSW010000345.1 GCA_902763655.1 uncultured bacterium | reverse complement strand
GCGGCGGCATGTTTGCAAGTCGTCTCTTCTTACAGCCAGTTGTCAAAGAACGAATCCTTCTCCACCGTTGAGAAAAGGCTCGTTCTACATTATACCTGCATAATTCACCGCCGAGCCTTCTGATGATTGGAAACAACTATTTGAAACAACTTGCCTTTGGCGCACGGGCTAACTCGCCCGCGCACTTTAAAGTAGTTTTTACCATTTGTTCTGGTTGTTTCCAAATCTCACTACGCTTGGGTGAAAAACGGAGATGCGCCTCTGCCTGATTTTGGCGTTGATAGCGAGAGAAGTAGATGGTAAAATGGACGCGTCCTTGGCCAATAAGAGGAGTTTGTCATGTCGAAAAAGAGAATCAGAGTCACAGGTGGACGTAGCATTGCTATCTGTTTTGCGGCGTTGTCTCTCGCGTTCGCCGGCTTCACGGCGCGCGGCGACGACGTCTACGCCAAGGCGTTCTACTGGTGCCGCGGCATGGGCGTTGACGCGAATGGCAACGGCAAGCTGGACTCCGGCGAGCTGTACGACTCGCTCAACCTCCACGCCCCGACAAGCAGCGACGTCGGCACTCACCATCCTGTGTTCACGAACGAGATGGTGCGTATGCCCTATCGCGGCGTCCTGCGGCAGACCCAGTGCCTCTACCTGCCGCAGGAGACGGTCGTCACGAACGCGGAGACGGGCGCGGGCTACATGCGCCAGAACGCGTTCGCGTTGCCGTCGTATGTGCCCAACGCCATCGCCGACAATCCCCACTTCGCCGTGGCCATCAGGTTCCGTCCTGACCTGACGCAGTCGCACAACAACTACCGGTGGATCTTCACGTGCGGGCACACGAGCTCGACGGAAAAGAGGGGCTTTATGTTCGGCTTTACCGCCACAGGAGATCGCACCACGGCCTACGACAGCAACAAGTACAAGCTTACGAACAAGTGGGCGACGGCGACCTTCTATTTCGGCAGCAAGAGCTGGCAGCCGAACGCCGACGCCTGCAAGATCAACCTCGACGCCTGGAACGACGTGGTCTTCTCGGTGGACGGACAGAAGATATCGCTGCTCGTCTCGCGCGACGGCTACTACAATCCGCGCAACGCGACGTCCGTCACCAACTCCACCCTTGCGACCTGGATGACGACCTACTTCACGACGACCGCGCCCGCCGAGTACAACGTCTCGCCGAAGCCAAACTCGACGTTCATGATCGGGACAGAGAAGTATGCGAGCGGCGTGATCGCCTGGAGCACGAACTCCTCCTCCAGCGCCAACGCGACGAAGACGTTCCGCGGCAGCATCCAGAGCATCGCGGTGTGGACGAACTCGCTCACCGAGGCGGAGATGCGCGCGGCGGCGGCGTGGCCGCGCATGGATCTCTGGCGCGTGGGCGTGGAGAACGACGCGACGACGGAGTACAACGGATCTGGTTCCGCGACGATGGTGGACGTGGACGCCGACCGCTGGTCCGCTCCTGCTGCGCTGGCGGCCGGCGGCTCCATCTCGTACAGGTTTCCGCTCAACACGACGGGCGAGGCCGAGATGCCAGAGGTGTTCCGCATCAAGCCGACGAGCGCGTCCGGCGCGGGAACGCTCCGCGTGACGGTGAACGGCACGGATGTGGGAACAAAGGCCGTTGCACCAGGTCGGACGACGCGCTGGTTCGTGCCGGAGTCGCTGCTTCTGGCCGGGACGACCAACGTCCTGCAGGTCACGCGCACGGACGCGGGCAGCACTCCGGTCAACATCGACGTGGCATACTTCGGCGGCTCCCTGCAGTATGGCGAACGCGACAACTCGCTCTATGAATTCGCCGTGGAGGGACGTTACCAGAGCGGGGGGCAGAACATCTATCCGCTCATCGGCGCGAACTGGTTCGACGCCGCGCGCGCCCTCTTCGGCGCCAATGGCTCGTCGGCCCACACCAACACGGTCATCAAGTTCGACGTGCCGGAGGACATCCTGCAGAACTACGACTGGCGGATGAAGTTCAGGACGGCGAACGCCAATCATACCGTGACCATGACACTCAACGGGACGGATTTGGGCAGCTACGCCTCGGGTGCCGAGCATGGCGACATCGAGATTCCAGAGGGCGTCATGCGCGCCACGGGCAACGAGCTGAAGATGGCCAACACGGCGGCGTACGTCCAGGGCCGCTACTTCGCGCCCGACTACGTCCGGCTCTACCTCGTGGACCGCCCAGGCGGCACGATGCTCATCCTGCGATAGCCTGACAGTCAGTTGTCCGCCATGTGGACGACGTGGATATTGACGAGCGCGGTGTTCCTCGCGCTCTACGACGTGGCCAAGAAGGCGTCGGTGAAGGGGAACGCCGTCCTGCCGGTACTGCTCGTCTCTTCCGCCTGCGGGCTGGCGGCGTATCTGGCGGGACTGGCGGCGTCAGGGCACATGGCGGAAACCGTCCTCGCCAGCACTCCGCGCGCGGTGGCGCTTGCCGGCGTGAAGACGTTGATCGTCTCGACATCGTGGGTGCTGACCTACTGCGCGTTGCGGACGCTGCCGATCACGATCGCCACGCCCATCCGCGCCTCCGCCCCGGCGGTGGTGCTGCTCGTGGCGGTGTTCCTCTACGGGGAACGTCCTTCACCGTGCCAGGGCGTGGGAATGGCGCTCGTGTTCGCGGGCTATTGGGCGTTCAGCTGGGCGGGGCGGCACGAGGGAATCGACTTCCTGCGCAACAAGGCGGTGTGGTGCGCCGTCGGGGGCATGTGCTTCAGCGCGGCCTCCAGCCTGTGGGACAAGTACATCTTCCAGCTGCAGGGCATTCCCGTGGAGCAGATGCAGTTCTGGTTCCAGATCGGGCTGGTGGCGGTCTACGCCGCGCTGTTCGCGGCCAACCGCGTGGCGCAGATCGACCGCACGCCGTTCGCGTGGCGCTGGTCGATTCCCGCCGTGGGCGTGCTGCTGGCGTTTGCGGACTGGCTCTACTTCCACGGGCTGGCGATTCCTGGCGTGCCGATCTCCGTGGGATCGCTCATGCGGCGGTTCTCGGTGGTGATCACGTTCCTGCTGGGGGCGAAGTTCTTCCACGAGACGAACCTTCGCCGAAAGGGCCTGGCACTCGCGGCCATCGTGGCCGGCATCGCGCTCATGGCGCTTTGACTGTAAATCCGCATCATTTTGATCCATGTTTCGGTATCGTTTCTGCCGATGGCAACACGGAGATCACGGAGGTTTCACGGAGATATGGAGATTGCTATGGAGAATGTGCTTCGCGCAAAACAGCAGCAAAATCTAGCTGATTGGGACGCGGGGTTTTGATATACTTTCGTCGCGCTGGGCAACCAGCGCAAGACATAGGTAGGGAACTGGCCTCATGCCCACCCCCGACCGCATGACAATTTAGCATCAACGCTAACAAGT
>CACWSW010000344.1 GCA_902763655.1 uncultured bacterium | reverse complement strand
GACCGTGACCGCGCCGCGTGCCGGCACCGTCGTGTTCACCATGCGCTACGGGAACCGTGCCAACATGTGGTGGGGGGATACGGGCGTCGGGAGCGTGCGTACGACGGGCCACACCTGCCGCGTGCTTCTCGACGGCGTGGAAATCGGATCCGTGAGGCCGACCTGCGAGGCCATGCGCACGTTCATCTCCGTGCCGTTCGTCCTCACGGCGGGCGAGCATTTGCTGGAGGTCGAGAACGTCCCGCCGCCCTCCGTCGACGTGGCGACGATCGTGGACGACATCCGCATCGCCCTGATCGCCCGCGGCGAGACGTTCACGACCACGCTGACGGCGCCGTCCAACGGCTTCTACCGGCTCACCGTTCCCGCCATCGGCACGGAACTCCAGCTGGGGCATGTAAACGGCACGTGCAACGGTTTCGCCCGTTACCCCTCGACGGGATACCTGTACCTGGACGGCGCGCTGACGACCAAGATACGCCTCGAGCGTCCCGAGTGGACCTCCTTCGCGTTTGTGCTTCCGTACCTGACGGCAGGCGACCACACGCTTGCGTTTACGGTTGGCGGGGAATCGGCGAACAACGCATGTTTCCGCGTGGGGCATCTCGACCTGGAGCCGCTGACGTTCCTGGAGACGGCGGAAGCCGATGCGATGAAGGACACGACGATCAGGTTGGACGCTGGCGGCAAGCTTGACCTCCAGTTCGAAGGCGTCATGAGCCTCGGCAAACTGGAGATCGACGGCGTGTCCGTGCTCGGCGACGTCGGCGCTGCGTCTGACCCGACGCACTTCACCGGCCCCGGCGTCTTGCGCGTCCTCCCCAAGGGCACGATTATCCTGTTCCGCTAGGCCTCAAAATGTGCATGGTGCCTTGTATGGGCGTCTGATCTTTTGGTATAATATCGTCACCAAACAAACAATAGTGACAAAAGTGGAAACACTAACGCACAAACAAATCTTTGATTCATGGCGGCAATCTGGAGATACGACAACCCAGAATGCTCAATGGAAACGACTTCGGTCGCTTGTTAGGAAAGGCGAGTTGATTGTGGTTGGCCATGATTCATATCTTTGGGCGAGCGAAACCGATCTGGGGCCGTATCGTCCTCGGCTCTCGGAGGCGGCCTCCCAAGTCCTCTGCGAGCTGGCGGAACAATATGGGCGGATGAACTATACTCTGTTCGAGTTGAACTGGTTAAATGACTTTCTCAATCATTTGCTTGGGCGGAATGCCTTGTTCGTGATGGTCGAACGTGATTACATGCCATTTATCTTTGAGTTCTTGAATGGACGACATGGTGGCGGCGTGTTGCTTGACCCGTCAACGGACGATTTCTTCCGCTATGTGAATGACCGTATGTTGCTTGTCGTCAGAAAACCGTCACAAGGTCCGACAAATCGTATGATACCGCATGTCGCACCTCCGGAGCAGTGGCTTGTGGACATTCTTGCCGACAGGAGAATCTCGGCGAGTTTTGAGGGGGCCGAGTTGCCGCAGATCTTTGCGGCATTCAGGGATCGATATGTCGTGAACAAGTCGGCACTTTTTCGCTATGCGCGGCGGCGAGGAGTTGATGAGCGCATCAGAAATCTGCTGGATGGCATTGTGGCATGAACAAAGAGAACTTCTCGGAATCGCACATCCGGACGTTGTGCGCCAAAAGCAAAAGGGATCCAGGGTTGATTGAGCGGACGATTTTTGCGTTCGGTTTGCTGAATGCGTTGTGTGAAGTCGGTCTTCCCTTTGTGTTCAAGGGAGGCACAAGCCTGATGTTGCTCTTGAAACGTCCTCGTCGGCTGTCGACCGACATTGACATTGTCGTGGCGCCAGGTACGGATGTCGGCGGCTATCTTGAAAAGGCAGCGAAGATATTTCCTTTTCTTGCACGTGAAGAACAGGTTAGGTTCGGCAAAAACAAGGTCGAGAAGCGACATTTCAAGTTTACCTACTTTTCTCCCATCCGGAACGGGGAACTCTATATTTTGCTGGATGTGCTCTTCGAGGAACACCAGTACCTGAAAACGGTAAGGCGCGCGATCTGTAACGATCTTCTGTTGCCAGACGATTCTTCGAACGAAGTAGAAATGCCGGACATCAACTGTATCTTGGGCGACAAGTTGACGGCTTTTGCGCCGCATACGACCGGAATCCCGTTGGGATGCGAGAAGGATCTTGAAGTCGTCAAGCAGTTCTACGATGTGGCAACGCTGATTGGGGAATTTGATTCTCTTGAGCTGGTTAAAGGCACGTTCAATCGATTGATACCAATTGAGGCAGGTTATCGGGGGGTGGATGTTGAGCCTGGCGATGTTCTTGCGGACATCATTTTGACGGCACATGCTGTCGGTTCCCGAGGGAAGGTTGGGAGCGCAGATTATCCGTTTCTTCTTAAGGGGCTCAATGCACTGGGCGGGCATGTCTATGGCGAAAGGTTTTCTGCTGAAACGGCAATTCAACTTGCGCCGCAAGTCATGTATCTCGCTGAATGCATGAGGCGGGGGATCCCCTTTGTCCGTCCAGATGTGAAAGAACTTCCGTCGGCACTTGGAAAACCTGAATTACGCTGCTTTAAGGCCTTGAGGCTTGTCAATCCATCTGCATACGCCTATGTGTCTATGCTGGATGCACTTTGAAGTCGTTGTTCGCCAAGGTGACGGCAATAGGCTGGAGAATACAACATGAAACAGGATATCTTTACATTATTGGTCGTGGGTGCGCTTGCGCTTCTTGCGGCGCCTTCAGAATCGCTGGAGCAGGGGTTTGCCGAACCCGCTTTACGGTAGGCGGCCGATTACGGTAGGCGGCCGACGAAGATGGAGTTGCCGCCCGTGCCGACCCACAGCGACTTGCGGTCGAACGGGTCGACGGCGAGCGCGGAGGCATTCCAGTTCTGGAGACCGGGGCCGTCGAGATGGGTCCACGTGGCGCCGTCGTCGCGCGAATGGATCACGCCGCCGCCCACGCAATGGTCATGGTATGGATGATCCGTAAGCGACACGAACAGCTCGCCGCCCGCAATGACCGCAGCGCCGCAGAACTTGTCCGAGAACACCTTGCGCCACGTCGCGCCCGCGTCTGTGCTGAGCCACGCGCCGCCTTCGTAGGTCGTGTGGTTGCGCCATTCGCTCCGCGCCGTGACGAGCACGCGGTCGCCCTCGGCCACCACGGACTTGATTGCGCCGATCTTGAGCGTGGGCGGCGTGAGACGTCGCCATGCCGTGGAGGGTCGCGCTTCCGCCTTCGCCAAGGCTACGGCGGATAAACCTGCGCGACCGTAAACCGCCCCTCCTTCATCTTTCGTACCTGCCACGCCTGCGTAGAGGCACTCGCCGCTGTGCGCGAGCGCCCGTACGCGCGGAGCCTCCGGGAACGTCGCTGGATCGGCCAGCGTCCATGTCTCGCCCCCGTTCACGCTCTCGATCAGACCCTTCGGACTCGCATACAGAAGGTGGTAGCTCGTTTTGCTGCCAAGCACGGTCAGGTCGCGCACCTGCGTGTCGATCCAGCCGCTCGATGCGTTGGTGCAGGGAGACCACGTCTGGCCTCCGTCCGCGCTCTTCGCCACGCAACCCGAACCACCGCCGCCCCACGAGCCGAACCCGGCCCAGACCGTCAGCGGGTCGTCGGGAGCCTCGGCCACGCAGAAGCACGAGTTGGAGAACTTGCCGGGTACACCG
>CACWSW010000343.1 GCA_902763655.1 uncultured bacterium | reverse complement strand
CTTCATCGGCAGGGCGAGCGCCTCCCATTGCTGGAAGTACGACACGCTCAACGCCCTCACCGCCAGCCAGACACCGTCCGACTCCGCAGGACGGAAATGTCTCCACTTCAGCTTTTGGCCGAACAAAGGCACGACGGAGTGGGTGCAGTACGATCTGCCCGCGCCCGAGGAAATCCGCGACATGACGGTCTATTGGCTCGACGACGAGGCGACGAAGGGCGGTTGCCGTCTGCCCCGGAAAGTGGCGGTCAAGGTGCGGCCTGCGAAGGACGCGCCGTGGCAGACCGTCGAGGGCGCGACCGTCGAGATCGCCAAGGACAGGCCCTGCGCCATCCGCCTGCCCAAGCCCGTGACGGCGCAGGCCGTCCGCCTTGAAATCGTCCTCCGTCCAGGAGTCTCCGCCGGACTCCTCGGCTGGTCGCTCGCCGACAGCCACTGATACGGCGGACTTTTTCTATTAGATCGCGGTCCTGCAGATTGACTTTTCTGTTGCGAAGGAGGATAGCATGAAAAAGACGATGAAAATTGCGCTGTGTGGCGCGGGACTGGTGTTGTCGCTGGCGGGTGTGTCGGCGCGGGCGGGCACTGCGGTGCAAATCGCTGCGGCGGAAGGATTGCAAAGGCCGTCAGGGGAATTGCTCATCGAGCGCGAGGTGGAGGCGGCGTGCCGCGAGATCGACGAAGGGCAGGCGAAGCTCTCCGACAGGTGCTCGCTTACGGACTACCGCGCGCTGGTACGCACGGTGAACGGGACGAACGTGTGGACAGACGCGTTGCAGAAGGCGCTCGACGAACACGAGATCGTGACGATTCCCGCTTCGGACGAAAAGTACTTCTTCGACGGAACGGTGGTCGTGCCGTCCCGCCGCCGCATCGAGGCAAAAGATGCGACGATTCGCCTTGCCGACGGCATGCGAACGGTGCTTTTGAGGAACGCCTCGGCGCAGGACGGAACGCTTGCGCCCATACCGGCCTCGGCCAAACGCGACACGGACATTACCATCGTGGGCGGACGCTGGGAGGACTGCTGCACGCGGCGTGCGGGCTACGGGCGCACGGGCATGTTCAACCTCCTGCCGCGCAAGAAGGGGAACTTCTACGGCGTCTCCACGCTCATGTTCTTCAACAACTGCGACCACGTGAGCGTCGTGGGCGCGACCTTCCACCACACGGGCGGATTCGCCGTGCAGGCGGGCGACGGCGACGCCTACCGCTTCGAGAACATCACGTTCGACCGCTGTTTCGCGGACGGTCTCCACCTCAACGGCAATCTCACGCGCGTTCTCGCGCGGAACGTGCGCGGGCAGGTGGGGGATGACCTCGTGGCCCTCAACGCCTACGACTGGCTCAACTCGTCCGTGGACTTCGGCCCGCAGCGGTACATCCTCTGCGAAGACCTCGAGCTCGTACGCCTACCCGGCGTGCCCGCGTACCCCGCCATCCGCATCCAGCCCGCGAAATACAAGTACGCCGACGGATCAATCGTCGACTGCGCGATTTCAGACGTGATCTTCCGCCGCGTGAAGGGCGTGACCACCTACAAGATGTACCTCCAGACGCCGCGTTACACGATTGGCTCCACGCCGGAATGGGCCGAGGTGGGTTCAGGCGGGAACCTCTTCTTCTCCGACCTTGAGATCGATCTCGACGCCCCCATCGACATGATCGGGCAGTATGCGACGCAGGAGGCGCCGCGCGGGCACTTCGCCGCCTTCGAGTTCGGCGCGAACCTCTCGCTCGTACACTTCAGGAACATCGACATCACCTTCCACGCCGACAAATGGCCCCTCACGCACCTTGTGCAGGTCGGGCCGAAGTCGTGTTTCTACCCTGGAAAGGACGGAAAGTCCGGCACGGAGATATTCGATCCGTACGTGAACTGTCGCGTGGGACGTGTGGTGCTGGAGAACGTCCGCACGCGAGGCGTGCCGCCAAAGGAGCTCGTGCACGCGTCATCGTTCAATGACATCAACAAGGACGGCCGCTCCACCGGCCGTGGCGTGATCGAGAAGATTGACCGGCCGGAATAGAAACGAGACTGTAGGGGGACAATCATCCACCATGGGCTTGGCGCCAGGCGCGCATCGTGGTTCCGTAGCGCTGGCGAAACAGCTTCTTCGGGTGATTGTCGCTGCCGAAGCCGCACTTCCGGCAGACAACCGAGATCGGGTCGCTGGATGACCTGAGCAGCTTGCGCAACGCCTCAAGGCGACGGGCCGTTATGGCTTCCTTGGGCGACAGGCCCCGAATCTCCTTGAAGCGCATGTCCAGAAGCCGGCGTGAAATCTTCAGGCTTGCGCACACGTCGGCTACCGTCAGGCCGGACGTCGCCTTGTCGTTGATGATCGACATCGCGCGGTTTACGAGACTTTCGGCATAGCGTTCGCCCATGGCAGATTTCCTGATGACCGTCTGCTTCAGTTCACACGCGACCGTTGGCGGAACCGCTTTCCCTGCGAGCATGGCGGAAACCATGGCAATGGCCGTATATCCCTCGCCCTCGAAGTCCGGGCAGATCGACGTCAGCGCGGGGGTGGCGTTCTCGCACAGGAACTCCTCGTTGTCCACTCCGACGACGGAGGCGTCGGACGGGATGGAAAGGCCAGCCTTGCGGCACGCGTCCATCAGCTCCACGGCGTAGGAGTCGTTCGCGGCAAAAAGCCCCATCGGGCGCGGCAGGGAACGGAGCGTCTCGATCAAAGTGTCGCGCGAAAGCGTTACGGCGCTGCATTTGGACTGGCGGGCGACCATGTCCAGGAAGTGTCGGCCGCGCACGTCGGACCATTCCGGGTTTCCGTTGGCCGGATAGTATGCGTATGATGCGAAGCGCCGGTTGCCGGAGAGGATGCGGACGGCCTCCTTCGCGATGGCTTTGTTGTCCGTGTGCACGGCGCATAAATTCTTCCTGTGGGGAACGGGAAGGGATATCGTCACGAGCGGCAGTGCAAGGTCGCAGATATGCGCAATGGCGTCTTCGACGCCAAGCGCGCCGACCACAAACGCGCCCACGCCGTCCTTCACGGCTTCGTCGACGTATGTGCGCGTGAGCTCGCGCCCGTCGTTCATGATTCGCAGGAAGATGTTGCCCATCTCTGTCGCCGCCCTGTACATGCCGCACAGCTTCCGCATCCTGGAAATCAGGGAACGTTCCATCGCGACGAGGACCTCTACGGCTCTGCTTTTGGTTTTCATGGCTAACCAGTATACCATAAGATTTCCCAAAATGATACATAATAGTTCTTGTTTGGATAGGCGAACGGGCGTATAATGTTTGGCGCAAAGACGTTGAGAGGATGTTGCAGGGAAAGCAATCTTCCAGGAAAGAACAATTGACAAAGGAAACCGAAATGCAAAGAAGAGAATTCATCAAGTCGGGTGCGATTGCCGCAGGCGCGATGGCCGTGCC
>CACWSW010000342.1 GCA_902763655.1 uncultured bacterium | reverse complement strand
CATGGAGATACGCGCCGAGTATCCCGTCGACGCCGAGACGCCGCCCGCGTTCATCGCGCAGTCGCTGGACGACTTCTGCGAGGTCGAGACCGCGGTCGCATACGACCAGCGTCTCCGTCGCGCGGGCGTGAGCTCGACGGCGCGGATCTACGCGAACGGCGGACATGGCTACGGACTCCGCCGCCTCGGACGCGCCTCGGACGTCTGGCCGGAGGAGGCTGCCGCCTGGCTTGCCCAGTTCGCGCGGCCCTCGAAGAAAGTGCTGTTCCTTGGCGACTCCATCACCGACAAGCGCCACATCGGCTGCGCAAAGAACTACTGGGGTTTCCTCGGCGACTGGTATGGCTTCACTCCGCTCGTCTACGGCATCAACGGACAGCAGTGGTCGCACATCGCCGGCCAGGCCAAGGCGTACCGGAAGGAGCATGCGGAGGATCCTGACGTCGTGTTCGTCTTCGCCGGCACGAACGACTTCAACGGCAACGTCCCGCTCGGCGAGTGGTATGCGGTCTCGGAGGAGAAGGCCAACCGCAACGGGCGCGAGGTGACGCTCAAGAAACGCGCGCATTCCCTCGACGGCGGCACCTTGCGCGGCCGCATCAACGTCGCGATGTCGTGCCTGAGGGAGTGCTTCCCGAAAGCGCGCATCGTGCTGCTCACGCCCATCCACCGCGGCTTCGCGACGTTCGGCGCGAATAACGTGCAGCCGGACGAGGCGTACGCCAACGAGCTTGGGCTATTCATCGACGACTACGTCGCGGCCATCAAGGAAGCGGGAAACGTATGGTCCGCCAAGGTGGTCGACCTCAACGCGGACGCGGGCCTGTATCCGAGTTCCAGGGCGCACGACGCGTTCTTCCACAATGCGGAGGCTGACCGGCTGCATCCCTCCGCCACGGGACACGAGCGCATTGCCGAGGCAATTTCCATGGCCGTCGGCGACTTGCTGAGGTGACCATGGCGGCAAGCTGCTTTGAAAACAAGGAAAGGACCTGAAATGAACAAGATACTACTGGGATTGGCATGCGCGCTGCCGATTGCGGCGGCGGCGGCGACAAGTTGGGACCACGCGCTGGACGAGTTTCCGGCGTTGCCTGGCGAGGCGGACGACACGGCGCGCATCCAGCGCGCGATCGACGCCACGCCGTCCGGCGTGCTGTTCGTGCCGAAGGGCCTGTACAAGGTCTCGTCGCCCCTCGTGGTGACGAACCTCTGCTCGCTCGACATGCACAAGAGCGCCATCCTGCGGGCCGTGAGCGAGATGCCCTACGTGCTCAAGGTCAACAACGCGATCGGATTCCGCGGGCTTCCGAAGGGCGACGACCGCCTGCACGACTACAACTTCTTCGTGACCGGCGGGCGCATCGACGGCAACGGGCTCGCCTCGTGCATGGCCCTCGACGGGTTCCGCCACTACTCGCTGCGCGACATTTCCTTCATGAACGGCAAGGTATGTGGTCTTCGGGTGAACGGCGAGGCGGGCGGCTACGAGCTCATCGCGTTCAACCTCTACTTCAAGTGCGTGATCCCCGGCCTCGCCGGCAACGCGGCCGTGTGGTCCACCGGCGGCGACAGCCACTACACGGACTGCGTGGTCGTGGACTACACGATCGGCTTCCGCATGGGACGCGGCGGCTCGAACCGCCTCACGCGCTGCCACGTGTGGGGCGGCCCCCTGCCGGCCACGGAGCCGGGCGGCGAGCGCGAGATGCTGAAGAACTCGGTCAACTTCTGGATCGACGGCGCGGGCGACACGATCCTCCGCGACTGCTATGCCGACACCGGCAAGACCGGCTTCCTCGTCAACGGCTGGGACACGCATCTCGACGGCTGCCGCTACTTCAACAACTACGGCTTCAAGCTCGACGACATCACCGTCATCGACCATCGCAGCGGACGCCTGCTCGTGAACGCCTGCCGCTTCAACAAGAGCAACCCGAAGATCCGCGCGTACACGGGCATCGGCACGGTGGAGTGGAGGAACATGATCTACTCGAACTTCCCGGCCGACGCCGACCAGCCCGGCGCGCTCGACTTCGAGGTCGACCAGGACTGCGCCACGCCCGACGACTGGGAATTCCTTCCGGGCGGCAAACCCTGCGTCCTCGAGGCGAAGCCGAACGAGTTCGCCGGCAAGCCGGACTGCCGCAGCTGGCGCCTTGGCGTCTCGCGCAAGACACTTGCGCGGAAGTTCCCGAATGCGGGACCGGGGAAGGAACTCGTCGTGCGCGCCCGCGCCACGCGGCCCGACACGAAAGCGGTGGAGATCACGCTCATCCACGCGAACGGGAAGGTGTGGGGCACCCAGGTGCCACTTGAGACCGAATGGCGCGACATCCGCGTGCCGCTCTCCGAGCTGCGCTACTTTAAGCACTGGGGCAACTTGCCGCCGCTCGAGCCGGGCGACGCGCCCGACGCGCGGCTTCTCCAGACTGTCGGTATCTGCTACGGCAAGTGGCTCTGCCCGAAGACGCTGGACCAGGAGCACGGTTTCGAGATATCGTCAATCCGCATCGTCGGCCGCTAACCCTCTTGTAAGTCAGGGCAGTTTTTTATATAATACCCCCTCGTTTTGCGGAAAACTGCCCGTTTGACAGGGGCGGTAGAAAGACCGAGACAGACATGAAGACCATGACCGACGCCAACTTGGCGGTCGCAAGAGTAGCTTACGCCTGCAGCGACGTGGCGTTCATCTACCCCATTACGCCCTCGTCCCCGATGGGCGAGAAGGCCGACGAGTACATGGCGGCGAAGCGTCCGAACATTTGGGGCGCGGTGCCCGAGGTGGTGGAGATGCAGAGCGAAGGCGGCGCGGCGGGTGCCGTGCACGGCGCGGTCTCCGCCGGCGCGGTGGCGAGCACGTTCACCTCGTCGCAGGGACTCCTCCTGATGATCCCGAACCTCTACCGCATCGCGGGCGAGCTGCTCCCGGCCGTCTTCCACGTGGCCGCCCGCGCGCTCGCGGTGCACGGCACGTGCATCTTCGGCGACCATTCGGACGTGATGGCGTGCCGCCAGACGGGCATCGCGATGGTCGCCTCGTCGGGCGTGCAGGAGGCGCAGGACCTCGCGCTCATTTCCCACGCCGCGACGCTCGAGTCGCGTATCCCGTTCATGCATTTCTTCGACGGGTTCCGCACGTCCCACGAGGTGCAGAAGATCGACCAGGTGGACAACGCGACCATCCGCGCCATGATCGACGACCGCTTCGTGGCCGAGCAGCGCGAACGCGGGCTCTCCCCCGAGCACCCGATCATCCGCGGCACCGTGCAGAACTCGGACGTCTACTTCCAGGGACGCGAGGCGTCGAACCGCTTCTACGACGTGCTGCCCGGCATCGTCCAGCGCACGATGGACCGCTTCGCCGAGCTCACCGGCCGCGCCTACCACCTCTTCGACTACCACGGCGCGCC
>CACWSW010000341.1 GCA_902763655.1 uncultured bacterium | reverse complement strand
TGGGTGGACGCGGAAGGAAACCCCATCGCGGCGGAAGTGCCGGATACGGCGTTCGCGAAGATGAAGCTGATGCGCAAGAGCAGCGGCGGGGAAAGCCAGCAGCCCGACCCGGCGGCCGAGACGGTGGACGTATGGGTCCATATCGGTTATAATCCGACGTTCAAGGAGTACAACAACACCGGCATTGAGATCACGGTTCCCAAGGGCTCGAAGGTGACGTTTACCTATCATGACTATGCGCCGCCCGGGTGGGGCTCGTCGCTTAACCCCCAGTTCTACGCGAATACCTTTATCGGCTATAATACCTGGCAGCAGCTTCAGCAGGGCGGCGTGGGCACGCACGAGATTACTGCCGACAGCGACATCTGCCTTCAGATCGCCGCCGGAGACAACTATGTGAGTAATCTGATTGAGGAAGGCATCACCCTCGAAGGCGCCTCCTCCGGCGCCAATTTCGTCCGATCTGCCGCTGTCTGACGACCAGAACAATCCCTATACCTATTACATCGTGCGCGACAGCGAAAGCGTGCCGGGCTTCACGACGACCTATGATGACGCGGAACTGCCCGCCGAGGGCACGCATCCCCACACGGGCAAGCTTTGGGTGACGAACACCCGGAAGGCGGAGCCCGAAACCGACACCGCGGAGCTGACCGCCGTCAAGGCCTGGCGGGACGTGCCGGGCCGGCCGCTGAGCGAAAGCGCTTATCCGGACAAGACCGTGCAGATGGAGCTGTGGCGGGTGGAAAACGTCGGCGGCCAGTCGACGACGAACGGAAACGTTGGAATCACTTGCAATAATAGCCCGCAGATTGGCTCGGCCGACATCGGCGATACGGTCAACCTGACGGTGGTCGTGCCTTTTGCCAGCCAGGAGGCGCTGGAGCAATATGTGAACGCGCGGCTGAACCGCGATGGAAACACGGCCACGATCAAGGATAACAACGTTCGGATCATAACCCATTACTACTATCTGAATCAGGATGGCAGTACCGGGAACGACCCGGACAAAACCGCCGATATCGACAGTATTGTCATTGACGACAACGCGTTTACGATCACCTTTTACGCTTCTTTCGAGGTTCAGGATATGGCTAGTGGAACCATTTCCATCAACCTTGAGCTGGGTGCGATGGACAACGCGACCGTCACCTGCGGCGCTTCGGCGTCGGAGCCCGCGATGGAGGTCTCCACGGCGAACTACGATGCTCTGATCGCGGAGACCAACAAGGACTCTTCCGACAAGGTGTCGCGCATCGCTTCCTTCACGCTGCCCGTCAACGGCAAATGGCAGAAGCTGTTCACCGGTCTCGACAAGCGCTACACCTATTTCATCAAGGAGGTTTCCGTGTCGGGGGACGGCCAGACCGAGACGGATCTGACGACCTACGACCCGCAGTATACCGTCGAGTCCGGGAGGGTGACGGTCAGCAACAAGCAGCCCGACCCGCCCGTCGCCCGCGTTTCCCTGGACGGCGGCCAGACGTATCTGACCCAGAATTATTTCCCGGCGCTGGTGACCGACGGCGATTTCGCCGGCGCGTTCAACTTCGCCAATGAACAGACCGGCGCGGACGTCGTCATCGAACTGCTGTACGAAAATCACGAACGGTATACCCTGGCCGAGGGCTTTGCCTTCAGGGGCATGAAGAGCCTCGTCATTCGCACCACGGGGGACACCGGGTGGAACCCGAACGGATTCCGCAGCACGATCAAGCGCGGCGCCGCCGGCAGCGTTTCCCTGCTGAATATCGACGTTTCCGGCGCAGTGACCGTGGAAAGGCTGATACTGGACGGGCAGAACAACGCGTGCACGAACAACGGCAGCGGGCTGCATGTGAAGGGCAGCCAGGTGACGGTCAGCCATGTGGACATCAAAAACTGCAAATCCACCAACGCGCATTACGGCGGCGGCGCGTATCTCGAGGCCCCGGCGACAGTCAAGGACTGCGCGTTCGATAATTGCCATCTGCAGTTATCCAAATACACCAACCAGTACGAGGGCGGCGGCGGATTGAACTGTGCGAAGGCCGCGACGGTGCTGCGCACGACCTTCACCGACTGCACCTGTACCTACAACGGCGGCGGCGCGAACTTCCAGGTGAACAACGGCACGACGATCAACGATATTACCTTTACGCGCTGCAAAACCACAGCGACGGCAAACTGCAGCGGCGGCGGCGCGTTTTTCGCCGAAGGCGGCACCGCCAACGGCGTGACCGCCATAGACTGCCAGGCGAACGGCGACAAGGGCGGCGGCCTGTATTTCTTCAGAGGAACCGGGGTGGTGGGCTGCACCTATACGGACGAGAATGGGAATACGGTCACCAAGCAGAGCCTGTTCCAGAACTGTACCGCCAAGCGCGGCGGCGGCATGCAATTCTACTGGGCCGGCGAGATCCGCGGCACAGCAGAAGCTCCCGTCCGCTTTGAGGAGTGCAAAGCGCTCAATGAATGGGGCGGCGGCGTGGCGTTCTTTAACGATGCCAACCAATCGATTGGTACCGTGACCTATGCGGAATTTGTCCGCTGCGAAGCCAAGAGCAACGGCGGCGCCATCGGCTATAACGCCGGGAAGCAGGGCACCATTTCCAACGTGACGATCACCGGCTGCACGGCGAACAGCAACGGCGGCGGCATCGCCTATTGCGGCGGCGGCGAGGGCAGCGTCTCCAACGTGACGATCACCGGCTGCACGGCGAACAGCAACGGCGGCGGCATTTTCGTCCTGGAGAAGAAAAAACTGAAGATCGAAGGCACAGTCGCTGACGACGGCACGCCCACGACCCTCATCACCGGCTGCACGGCGAAGAACAACGGCGGCGGCGTGTACGTGGAGAAGAGCGCCACGCTGACCATCACCGGCGGCAGCATCGGCACGGCGGACGCCGGCAACACCGCCAAGAGCGGCGGCGGCGTGTACGTGGGGGACAGCGCCAAGCTGAACATGTCCGGCGGCACGATCACCGGCAACCATGCAACCGCTAACAACGGCGCGGGCGGTATCGCCGCGGGCAGCGCGAACACGACGCTGACTTTCTCCGGCCTGGTGACCGTCAAGGACAACTACCGGGGCACGGGCACGGGCACGCCCTGCAACGTCTTGCTGGACTACGACAGCAACACCGTCATCAAGACTTCCGGGCTGAATGAAGACGCCTGGATCGGCGTGTTTGTCAGCAGTACCAAATTCACCAAGGATGGAGTGTCCACCTCCATTTACGCCGAGCACGGCGCGTCGGGCATGCCCTTCGGCACCATCACCGGCAACAGCACGAATCTGAACCTGGCCTGCTTCCACAACGATATCGACACGTATCTGTACGGCGTGAAGGACCGCAGCCTGGTGCGCTGGAATACCGTCATCGCCCGCGTGAAGGCCGGCGACGGGGATTGGACATACTTCGAAGCGCTGCTGGACGACGGGGATCTCCCCGGCGCGTTCAACTATGCCAACACGCTGTCCGGCGCCGTGACCATCGAAACGCTGCTGGAGACCCACGACCGGTACACGCTGGCGAGCGGCTTCACGTTCAACGGAGACGGGCTGACCGGCCTGACGATCCAGACCACCGGCGATCTCGTGACCGCCGGGAAGCGCTCCACGATCGTCTCCCAGGGCAACAGCGGCGACGGCCTGATCGTGCTCAACAAATGCGGCGCGACCGTTTCCGACCTGATCTTTGACGGCGGCAGCAAAAAAGGCTCCGCCACCCGGCGCGCGATCCACGCCAATCTGACCGCATCGGACACTCTGACGATCCGCAATTCCTCGTTCAGCAACTTCAACGCTTCCGGGGACGGCGGCGCGATCTACACGGACAAGGCTTCCGTCACGCTGACATGTGGCGCGAACCGCGAGATGGTCTTCACGAACTGCCACGCCACCTCGAACG
>CACWSW010000340.1 GCA_902763655.1 uncultured bacterium | reverse complement strand
CCATGCCCTTCCGGATGAGGGGAATCGGGTTCATCGCGCCCAGCATCTCTTCCGTCACGTTCTTTCCGAAGAGCGGCACGTAGCGGCCGCGGTGCATCCAGAAGTCCGGCGTGGGATCGCTGATGGCTGAGATGGAGATCGCGCCCGCCACGGACTCGGGCGGGAGGTTGACGAGCGTCCACAGGACGAGGTGTCCGCCGGCGGAGCCGCCGGTGATCCAGATTTTCTGGTGGTACAGGCCGTACTTCGCGCGGAAGGCGTCCGACAGCACGAACTTCGCGGCAGACACGCAGTCGTCGCCGCAGGCGGGCCACGGGTTCTTGGCGGAGGCGAGGCGGTACTCGATGTTGAATGCCGCGAAGCCGAGGTCGCGCTGGAAGAACTCGGCGATGCCGGCTACGCCCGCACGGCTCATGGCGCTCCAGCCGCCGCCGTGGATCACGAGGATGAGCGGTGTCTCGGGCCGCACGTCGTCCGGCAGATAGAGGTCGCCGAGGCCTTCTGCGCCGATGGCTGGATCATACGGGATGTCCCGCACCACGCGCGCGGGCGCGGCAACGGCAAGAACCGCTGCGCAGGCGGCGGCAACCAGCACCACGCTCGAATGAAACCTTATTTTCACTGCGCCTCCTTGCTTTCCCGCTCGTCACTTTCCCGCTCGAACGCCCAACAGCTTCTCTGCCCGCATCGGTGCCGAAGGCCGGAATGCAGCTTTCGTAGCAGCCGATGTCGACGCAGGCGCCAAGCACGCGGTTCGTTCCCGAGAGATCGCTCGCCGTGGACATCCAGTCCTGCACGAGCCCTGCGCCGACGGCCGGCGAACCGGACTTGGGCATGTAGTACGGGTAGCGCCCGTCCCGGATGTTCTTCGCGAACTTCGGATCGGCGCATACGACGTTGCCGCCCTTGTCCTCCCACGGGAGCGTGCCGTCGGACACGCCGTAGAGGCAGTTCTGCAGCGTCACGCCCGGGCCGAGCGCGCCCGAGAGATCCGCCACCGCGCCGCTTTTGACCTTGTTGTTGTGGAAGATGCAGTTCACGAAATCGAAGTCGTTCGTCTTGTGCGCACCGTTGAAGCTAAAGATACCGTCCGAGGTCACCGCATTGTCTGAAAACGTGCAGTTCACCATCGACCCGCGAATGGCGCCACGGTAGTCAGTGGCCCCTCCGGGCCGATACAAATACCGGTAGAACAACCCGAATCTGAGCCCGCTGCAACCGCTCACGAGGCAGTTTGTCGCCCAGTTCTCCTCGTAGAAGACGCAGGCGGGATCGGCGCCGCTCGTAAAGGCGTGTATGTTGCAGTCGAGAAGCGCACACTTCCAGAAGGCCCCGTCAGTCGTGTCGCAACGGATCAAACGCGAGAGATAGGCGCATCCGCCGCCGTATTCACCATGGCTAGACGTTCTCCCAAACCGATCGCCCTTGCGGTTGTCACGGAAGACGCAGTCCACCGCCTCGCCCTCGCTGAGCGCCCCGCCGCGGTAGACCGCCATGTTGCCGGAGAAGGTACAGTTCGTGCAGAACCCCTTGTGCACGGCGCCGCCACCACTCCAGGCATAGTTGTTCGTGAACGCAGAGTCGACAACGGGTACGCGGGTATTTGCACACACCGCACCTCCGTATCCGTTCGTGACCGTCATGTTGTCGAAGAACACGCACCTGCGCACGGCCCCCGTCACATTGAGGAAATAGCAGGCGCCGCCGTATGCGATCGTGTTTACGCAGTTGGAAATGAACGCGCAGTCCTCGTAGACGCCGTTGACAACGGCTCCGCCGTAGTTTCTCTCCGTCCAATTGCCGAGAAACGTACAGTTGGAGATCGTATTCGCCTCAGAAGAGGTGACACTGTAGATCGCCCCGCCGCCGTATGTGGTGTATGTGTTTGCCACGGTCGCGACGCTGTTGCTGACAAACGTGCAACCTCTGATCTTCGGGTGATCCTTTGCCGAAATGTAGATCGCCCCGCCTGCGTTCGTCGCCACGTTCCCGACGAATGTACAGTCGACGATCTCCATGGTCGGTGACGTGTCGACTTGGATTGCGCCGCCAACATTCCGTGCAAGATTGGCGACAAAGGTGGAATTGGAGCACACATATTTTCCATGAAGCACCGCACCTCCGGTATACGCCGTATTTCCCTCGAAATACGAATCGAAAATGCCAAAGTGGGCGTATGAGGCACCGTATGAGTTATCCGCACGGTTGAATACGACTCGACAACGCTCAAATCGCGTGTTCACCGCCGCGCCACCATGGCTGGAACACCAGTTGTTCGAGGCGATACAGTCGACCAGCATGCCGCCGTTCATCGCCCCGCCGATGTACGCTTTGCAGTTGCGGAACACGCAGTTCGTCGCCATCTGGGTCAGCGACGTCGACCAGTTGTCGCACCTGAGGCATCCGCCCCGGCTCTCGTACGAGCCGCTGCACGGATACCGGCCGCAGTCGAAGCCGTCGAACGTGATGTTGGCGACGGTCACTTTCTTGGACGAATTCTTGATGTCGAGGAAACGGCCGTCCCCCTTGAACACGACGCTGTCGTCCCAATGCCCCGCCGTGTCGCCGCGCAGGGTGAAGTCGCGCTTGTTGGGAACCAGGTCGAGGTGGTTCGTGATGACGTACGTCGTGCCGCCGTTCACGTACGTCTCCACGTCCATCGCAAGCCCCGTGAAGTCGTAGACGCCGGGCTTGACGAGGATCGTGTCGCCGGAGGCCATCCGCGTGAACGCGTTCGTGACCTGCTGCGCGCCGGTCATGCCGTCCGTGATTTCGGGATAGCACGTCCAAGTGGCGGCATTCGTGCCAAGCGCAAGCATTCCAGCCGCAAGGAGAGCGGCTAACTTACGCCCCTCCCCAATTCTGTCCTGTTTTGTCACTTTCGTCATCTTGTCGTCCTCCTTGCCAAATTGCGATTTGCGGGAAAATTCAACTTGCCGATATGATACAACATCCCGCCGCCGGGTGCAAGCGGCTAACGGGACGGGCGTTCGTAGCGGAACGTCCAGAACTGCCAGCGCAGACGGTTTGAGGTCCATGCATCCTTGTATTCAGGCGTGTAGATCCACGTGTCCCTGAAACTGGCCGTTGCCATCTTCGGCAGATAGCGGGCAATGTCGCCCAGCTGGTCGCGGGGCGTCACGACGACTTCGTCCTTGCCGGTCTCAATCGCTTCAAGGGCGGCAAACAGAAAGTCGGCAGGACCGATCTCAACGCCGCCGACATCGATCGACGTCGGCAGGAAGCGCGACACGTCCATCCTTTTCGCCGCCGCCACGAGATCTGCCGTCTTTACGCGCACCTGTTCCTTTACGCCCTTTGGCGCGTACAGGAAACCGTAGGTCTTTCCCGGTCTGTACAGCGTCTTGCCGCGCAGAAACTCCACGGCCGCCAGGAAGCAGTCCGCAATGCTCCATTCCGCCGGCGCGCGCACGGGCCCCAACGATTTCGCGAGCGCCGCGCGGATGGCCGGCACGTCGTCCCGCGTGATCGGCTTGCGGAGGTTCTGGGCGGCAAGGAGCGCGGGGCAGTCCGTTATCTCGAAGCGCGGATCAGCCTTCAGTTTCTTGAGGAACGCCTTGATGCGTTCGTAATAGGCCGCGGTCTCCGCCGGATCGCGTGCTTCCGCATAAGGCCATTCTCCGAACGGGTACAGATTGCCCTTGCGGAACACCCAGTCCCAGTGCTTGGTGCACACCGCCATGTGGGGATGCATGTAGAACGTGACGACCTGCTGCTTGGCGAGCTCGTCCAGTTTTGCGTTGATTACATTCTCCGGCTGTTCATGCAGGAAGGATTCAAGGTGCAGGCTGTATGCGTAACTGAGATGCCTTTGGTTGCAGTACCAGATGTCGCCGCACTTGGTCTCGTCCTCGTACATCCCGGTCCCGCCGCCGAAGAACGGAATGCCCATGTCCGCATAAAGGTAAAGCCCCACGATCGTGTTGCCATTGCCCGGCAGGACCGAACACCACATGCGGTCCTTGCCCGTCGCGGCCATGAGCATGCCGATGCCGCGCGACTCTTCCTCAAGGGCACGGACGTATGCCGCGTCGAAGTCCTCGATGTCGGTATATTCGGTGATGTTCGGATGAAGGGAGTGGTAGAGGGTCTGCGTGCCGACATGATGCGCCTTCAGGGCGTCGATGACGTCG
>CACWSW010000339.1 GCA_902763655.1 uncultured bacterium | reverse complement strand
GCAACGCGGGAGGGTCGCAACTTGTTGCGACCGCAAGTCCTGCCTCCAACGATCTTAAGGCCCAGCTCGGCCTGACGAACGGGCAGACGCGCGTGGAGAAGGCCCTTAAGCTCATATCGTCGCAGCGTAGCGGCGGCTGGTGGCTCACCGACACCAACGCCGCGCCGACGCGCCTGGCTGTCAAAATACTGAAAGGACTCTGATGCATCCTGACCTCATATCGATAGGTTTCCTCCACATCAAGACGTACGGCGCGTGCATGGCGCTGGGGTTTCTTGCCGCATGGCAGGTGCTGTCGTGGCTGTGCCGCCGCACGGGCCGCGCGTCCGACGCGCTGACGGGCCTTGTCACGTGGATGATGGTGTGCGGAGTGGTAGGCGCGCGGGTGGCGTACGTGATCGAACATTGGCATCAGGAGTTCGCGGCGCACCCGGAACGAATCGTCCGCGTGGACCAGGGCGGACTGATGTTCTACGGCGGACTCATCCTGGCGATAGGGGTGTTCCTGCTCTGGTGCCGACTGAAGAAGGAGCGGATACTACCGCTCGCTGACATGATGACGACCGTGATTCCGCTCGGGCACGCGTTCGGCCGGATAGGGTGCTTCTTCTATGGCTGCTGCTACGGACGCTTGTCGCAGGCGGCGTGCGCCGTCAGCTTCCCGCGCGGCTCGCCGGCCTGGTACGAGCAGACCAGCGCCGGGCTGATCAACTCGTCCGCACAGGCCTCTCTGCCGGTGCTGCCCACGCAGCTTTTCGAGGCGGCCGCCGTGGCGACGCTGTTCGCTGTCCTTGTTTTTGTGTACATCCGCTTCTGGAAGAGTCGTCCCGGTTTCACCACCGGCATCTACCTCATCGGCTACGCGCTCATACGCTTCGGGATGGAGGTGCTTCGCGGAGACCCGCGCGCTGCTATCGGGCCGCTCTCGATAGGACAGACGATCTCGCTCGCGCTTCTGCTAACTGGCGTGGCGTTCGCGATTTCGGCGTGCCGGCGCGGCGGAGACAGCGCAGAGCGGAAGGAAGAGGGCGAAGGGTGATGGCCGCGCGGGCTAAATGGTTCGACGCATGGGTGCGGGAGCGCGTACGCTTCCTCGACGGCGGCATGGGCACGCAGCTACAGGCGCGCGGCCTCCAGCCGGGCGAGGTTCCGGAGCTGTGGAACCTTTCACGTCCCGACGACATCCGCGCAGTGCATGCGGCCTACGTTGCCGCCGGCGCCGACATCGTCTATGCCAACACTTTCGGCGCGAACGCGGCAAAGTACCATGGCGACGCGCCGCTGGCGGACGTCATCGCCGCTGGCGTCGCCATAGCTAAGTCTGTCGACGGTTCGCCGCTCGTTGCGCTCGATGTCGGGCCGACGGGCCGACTCCTGAAGCCGGCGGGCGACTTCGAGTTTGACGCCGCGTACGACGCGTTCGCCGAGCAGGTGGCGCTTGGCGCGAAGGCGGGGGCCGACCTGGTGGTCGTCGAGACGATGGGCGACACTTACGAGCTGAAGGCGGCGGTCCTCGCCGCCAAGGAGAACTGCGACCTGCCGATACTCGCCACCGTCGCGCTCGGCGAGAACGGCAAGCTTCTCACGGGCGGCGACGTGGAGGCCGTTGCAGCTCTGCTGGACGGACTGCGCGTCGACGCGTTCGGGCTCAACTGTGGACTTGGCCCCGACCTGATGCGGCCGTACGTCGAGCGCCTCGCGCGCGCCACGTCGCGGCCGATCATCGTCAAGCCCAACGCCGGACTCCCGAAGGTGGTGGACGGACAGACCGTCTTCACCGTCGGGCCGGAGGAGTTCGCGCGCGACGTCGTCTCGCTTGTCGAGGCCGGCGCCTCGATCGTGGGCGGATGCTGCGGCACCACGCCCGCGCACATCGCCGCCGTTACACGTGTTCTCAACCCCTCAACCCCTCAACTCCTCACCCCCTCAACTCCTCAACATCTCAACTCCTCAACATCTCAACATCTCACCGTCATCTCCTCCGGCACGCACGCTGTGGAAATCCCGCTGGACGACACGATCATCATCGGCGAGCGGATCAACCCGACGGGCAAGAAGAAGCTCAAGGCCGCGCTCACCGAAGGGGACACGGCATACGTGCTGCGCGAAGCGGTGTCGCAAGCCGAGGCTGGCGCGCACGTGCTGGACGTGAACGTGGGCGTGCCTGGCCTGGACGAAGCGGCCGTGCTGGACGCGACCGTCCAGGCCGTGCAGGGTGTCACCGACCTGCCGATCCAGATCGACACGTCCGACCCGGTGGCGCTTGAGCGCGCGCTCCGCCACGTCAACGGCAAGCCGCTCGTCAATTCCGTAAACGGCAAGGAGGAGTCGATGCACGCCGTGCTGCCGCTAGTGGCGAAGTACGGCGGAGCGGTGGTGGCGCTCACGCTCGACGAGGCGGGAATCCCGCCCACGGCGGAAGGGCGGCTCGCGATCGCGCGGAAGATACTCGCGCGCGGCACGGAGTACGGCCTTGGACCATCAGATTTTGTGATCGACGTGCTGTGCCTCGCGGTGAGCGCCGACGCGAACAGCGCGAACGTGGTGCTGGAATCGCTGCGGCGCGTGCGCGAGGAGCTGGGGTGCCGCACCGTGCTGGGCGTTTCGAACATCTCCTTCGGCTTGCCGGCGCGTCCGCTCCTCAACGGCGCGTTCTACACGCTCGCGATGGGCTCGGGTCTTTCCGCCGCCATCGTCAACCCGCTCTCCGACGAGATGATGACGGCGCATCGCGCCTACCGCGCGCTTACGGGCAAGGACCGCAACTGCGAGGCGTGGGTGGGGTCGTACAAGGATTTTAAGGTCCTTAAGGTACCTAACGTCCTTAATGGCCTTAACATCCCTAACGACCCTACCAATCCTAACAACCTTAAGGACTCTAAAGACCTAAAATCCACTAACGGCCTCTCCGCTGCCATCCGGCGTGGGCTGAAGGGCGATGCCGCCGCCGCCGCCAGGGCCGCGCTCGCCGAGGGTCGTCAGCCTGTGGAGGTGATCGACGGCGAGATCGTGCCCGCGCTCGAGGTTGTGGGCAAGGGATTCGAGGCGGGCACCGTGTTTCTGCCGCAGCTCCTGATGGCGGCGGAAGCGGCGAGCGCGGCGTTCGACGTGGTGCGGGCGGCGTTGCCTGCGGACGCGTCGGCGAAGCGCGGTCCTGTGGTGATCGCCACGGTGAAGGGCGACATCCACGACATCGGCAAGAACATCGTGCGCGCGCTGCTCGAGAACTACGGGTTCAGCGTGATTGATCTCGGCCGCGACGTGCCGCCGGAGAAGATCGTGGAGACGGCCCGCCGCGAGAAGGCGAAGCTGATCGGACTCTCAGCCGAATACGCGAAGGAGATCGGCGCCGACTACTACGGCAAGGACGCGATGGCGTCCGTACGCGTGGCGGAGGAGGTGTTCGCGTGAGGATCGCGGGCGGCGAGTGGTGCGGGCGGACGCTCAAGGCGCCGCCGGGCGACGCGGTGCGCCCCACGCAGGACCGCGTGCGCGGCGCGCTGTTCTCGATGATCCAGGCGGAGATCGCAGGCGCGTCGTTCCTCGACCTCTTCGCGGGCGCGGGCAGCGTCGGTCTGGAGGCCCTCTCGCGCGGGGCTGCGCGCGCGACGTTCGTCGAGTGCAATCCGCGCCACGCGGCGTGCCTCGCGGCAAACGTCGCGTCGCTCGGGGCCGGGCCGCGCGCGGAGATCGTGCGCGCGGACGCCTTCGCGTGGCCGGCGGGGGGCGGGCAAGGCCGCGCGTTCGACATCGCATTCGCCGATCCTCCCTACGCGCTTGTGGCCGAACGCGGCTACGGGCCGCTCCTCGCGGCGCTCGCGGAGTCAGGGACCGTGCGTCCGGGCGGGCTCTTCATCGCCGAGATGGCGTCGCGGCAAGGCGCCCCCGAACATCCGCTGTGGGAACTTTGCCGCGACCGCGCCTACGGCCAGACCCGCCTCGCCGTCTATCGTCGGTGTTCTTTAGGAGAAACGCGCGCATGAAACAGAAGCTTATGAAACAGATTCTAATCCTGTGTG
>CACWSW010000338.1 GCA_902763655.1 uncultured bacterium | reverse complement strand
CGTTCGAGGTGGCGTGGCAGTTCGTGAAGACCATCTCGCGGTTCGCGCCACATGTCAGCGTGACGGAAGCCTTGTCCGTGTAGATCGCGCCGCCGTCCCTGGAAGCGTTGAAGTTGCTGAACGAGGAATTGCGGATCGTCAGAGTGTCCGATGCGGTCAGATTGGCGTGGATCGCGCGCCGGGTGGCGGAACCGTTTGTACTGCCGCCGTTAAAGATCAGGTCGGAAACGGTCGCGCTGCATTTGAGCACGATCAGGCCGTCGCCGCTGTTGCCCTGGGAGACGATCGTGGAGCGCTTCCAGGCGGTCACGAGATCGCCGGTGGTCTGGATCGTCAGGCCGGTCAGCCCGGCTCCGTTGAACGTGAAGCCGCTCGCCAGCGTGTACCGGTCGTGGGTCTCCTTCAGCGTCTCGATGGTCACGGCGCCGGACAGCGTGTTGGCATAGTTGAACGCGCCGCCGAGCTGCCGCCCCTCGTCGTCGGTAGTGTCCACCAGCGCTTCGAAGTACTGCCATTCCCCGTCATCGCCCACGCGCACGCGGGCAATGGGATCGGCCCAGTAGATCAATCCGTCGCTGCCCTTCCGTATGCCGAACAGCTCCGGCGCGACATCGTTGAAGAACCGGTTCAGGTACAGGTTATCGGCGCTGCCGGTGATGGTGCCGAAGGGCATGCCCGCCACGCCGTGCTCCGCGCGGTAGGTGGTGGTCGTTCCATTCTTGGAGAAGTTGGCGCCGCTGACATACACGCCGATCCAGGCGGTCGGGGACAGCCCGGAGGTGGTGATGATGGCGTTGTTGTCGTAGTTCAGCTGGACGTTGCAGGGCGTTTCCGTGCCCGAGCCCAGGTAGTTGTCCTTGACGGTCACCTCGCCGGAGAAATTCAGCGTCGCGGCGTCCGCCGCGCTGGACTGGACGGGCACGATACCGCCGCCGGCCGTGGAAGCGCGGTTGCCGGTGATCGTGCCGCCGGTCATGTTCAGCGTGGAGCGCTTCGCCAGGTACAGGCCGCCGCCGTTCGTGGCGGTGTTGCCGCTGGCGGCCGTGCCGATCGTGCCGCCGGACAGATACAGCGTGGCGCCGTCGTTCACGTATATGCCGCCGCCGTTCGCGGCCTGGCAGCCGGTGATGCTGCCGGAGCTGCCGGCGAACGTCGCCGCCGCGGCCTTGACGCAGATCGCGCCGCCGGAGGCGTTGGCCTGGCAGCCGGTGAACACGCAGTCGGTGAAGGTGCCGGCGGAATTCGCAGCGGTGCTTTCATGGATGACCGCGCCGCCGGAGCCTTTCTCCGCCTTGCAGCGGGTGAAGGTGCCGCCCGTCACCGTCAGCGAAGTGCTCTTGATCCTCAGCGCGCCGCCCGAGCCATTCCCCGTGCCGGTCGTGCAGTCCGTAAACGTACAGCCATCCTGGATGACGACCGTTGCGGTTTTTCCCGTGTAATACCCGACGCACAGCGCGCCGCCGCCGCTCAGGGCGGTGCAATCCTTGAAATGGCTGCTTCCAATGGTAACATTCGTGGCTTCGGTGTTGACCGCGCCGCCTCTGCTCTTGTTCCCGTTGCTGGTGCTGAGGGATCGCATGCCCTCAAACCGGCAGCCGGTGATGGTCATGCTGGAATTGTCCTCATTGGTATATTGCTGTACGGCAGCGCCCTGTTTGAGGGTGGAGCAGTCGTAGAAGTTGGAATCGGTGATCTGTACGATCTTTGTGGTAGTCTGGACCGCGCCGCCGGAGCCGCCCTGGGCGTCGTTGCCGCAGTCCGCGTGGCAGTTCCTGAACGTGCAGCCGCTGATCGTCGTGTTGCCGGAGACTTTGTAATGATAGATGGCGCCGCCCTCGCGGCCGTCATTCTTTCTCGTCTCCGCGTTCCAGACGGCCGAAGCGCAGTTTTCACATTTGGCGTCGGAAACGGACAGGTTCAAATTCGTCGCGTAGATGGCGCCGCCGCTGTACGCGGCACAGTTTTTGAAGAGAATCTCTCTGCTGTCGCCCGTTTCAAGCCCCACCGTGATCAGGCCCGCACCGGACACCGCGCCGCCGTTGCCGGTCGTCGCGGAATTTTGCAGCGTCGCGCCGCCGCGGATATAAAGGGAAGCGTCACTGCCCACGCTGACCAGGCCGCCGGCCGCTTCGGCACGCAGCCCGCTGTTTTCCCAGGTCGAGGTATCCAGATCCGCGCCGCCGTCCAGCGTGATGCCGGTCAGCGTCAGGCTGCCGGACGACACGGTGATCAGCGAAGCCGCGTTGCCCTCGCCGCGGCGGATGACGCTGACGAAGCCGTTGGGGTTGTGCGTCGTGTCCGTCGTCGTGCGCAGGATGACGCTGTTTTTCGTGCCGGTTGTCGTCACGCCTTCGGGCAGGGTATACCCCGGGTCGCTCTCCTTCAGCAGCTCGACGATGATGTTGGAATTGTTGCTCTGCCGGGCGACGTAAGTGAACGCGCCGGTAATCGTCCTGCCGTTTTTCTGGGTATCCACCAGCGTGGAGAAGTTCTTCCAGGTCGCGCCGCCGTCCAGCGAAACGCGGGCGATGGGCGGATCGGCCTCCAGGTTGCTGACCGTCACCGTCCCGGAACCGACGGTATACACCGGCGCGTACTCCGTCAGGTTGTCTTTCCCGTCCACGGAGACTTCCTTGATGAAATAGGTGTAGCGCTTGTCGAGCCCGGTGAACACCTTCGACCATTTGCCCTTGATGGGCAGGGTGAATTCACGGATGAACGTCACCTTGTCGGAAGAGGCCTCGTTGGTCTCCGCGATCAGGGCGTTGTAGTTTTCCGTAGTCACGTCGATGGCAGGCATCGACGCCGAAGCGCCGAAATTGACCGTAAGATGGTTCGTATCCTGTGAAGAACCCAGACTGCTTATTTCAAGGTCGATATGGTGGGTCTGGTAGTTCTCCATTTCTGTCTGCGTAACATTGAAAGAAGCGAAATAGGTGATCGTGCACGCATCGTCGTCAATGACAATATTGTCGATGCTGGCGTGCGGAGTGGTGTCGTTCGCAATACTGCCGCTGCCATTCTCAGCGAAATAATGGGCCATGATCCAGACGTTTTGCGTATCCCTGATCGTAGCCGTATTACCGGTTCGATTCAGCCTCGCGTTGACATGGCTGTTCAAAGCATCCAGACTGTCAAACCGCGCAACCACCGTCAGGTTGACCGTATCGCCGATGTCGGCCGAGCCTAACGACGAATTATTGTAATAAATGGTAATCGCTCCGTCCGTCGTCGACGCCTGGCTGCCGGTGTTTTCCACGCGCCACAGTTGCAGTTTCGCGGTCTTTTCCGGGTACTCGTCGGACGTCAAAGGATTGCCCTCTCCGTCCCGCCAGGCCTTGACGGCGGTGAATTCCACGGTATCCGTGGTTTCGGAGGCCGCCTTCTTGGTGTTCGTCACCCACAGCGTGCCCGTGTCGGACAGCTGGGTTTCGGTGTCATAGTCGTCAGACAGCGGCAGATCGGACGAAGTCCACGTCCAGCTGTTTTCGTTGCTGAGGGTGATGTCGGCGACCTTGACGTCCGCCGGATTGGCGCCGGAAGCGTTAACGGAGATGCGTTCCTTCTGGAAATCGCGGCTGATGTTGCCGTTGCTCAGCACCAGATGCACGTCTTCATCCGGCATCACGAAGGAAAAGACCTTATGCTGCTCGCTATCGCTGATCACCGTGCATTCTACTCGCTCGACATTATTATAAGCGATATCATAAACGACTACCGGATCCGGATTAAAGCTCTCCACCCAACCGGTATTCCCCGGCTGAGGGTAATACTGGCCTTTTTCGATCGTTACGATAACAGTCGATCCGACGGAACAATCGCAGAAATATTCGTTATTGTCCTCGCTTGTATCGTTGTTATAGCTGAATCTCAGGCCGAAGGCCTTCGTGGGACCCGCGGGCGTCTGGCTTTCCCCGCCGCTGCTCTTGCGCATCAGCTTCATCTTCGCGAACGCCGTATCCGGCACTTCCGCCGCGATGGGGTTTCCTTCCGCGTCCACCCA
>CACWSW010000337.1 GCA_902763655.1 uncultured bacterium | reverse complement strand
GCAGACCGCCACCACGTCGCGCATGTAGTCCGCGCGCGCCATCGGGTTCATGTGGCGGATCGTGCCGAACTCGCCGTTCCAGAGGATCTTGTCGGGATGCGCCTTCGCCCAGTCCACCGCCGGCTTCAGCGACTTGCGCACGTAGTCCGTGCCGGGATACGGCACCTCGTCGTTCTGGTAGAGCGGGCCCGCCTGCAGCACGCCGCGCTGGTGCGTGAAGTGGTGCGGGTTGTACATGTGGAACGTGTAGACGACGCGCGGGTCGTCCCATGTCTGGAGCACGGCGAGCTTGCCGGGCGAGTTCCAGCACGTGGAGCCGACCACCACCCAGCGGTCGGGGTTCACTTCGCGGATCGCCTTGAGCGTGCGGTCCGCAAGGCGGTTCCACTTCGCGGGGTCGACGTCGCGCACCTCGTTCAGGAGCTCGAAGGCGACCTCGGGCTCGTCGTGGAAGCGGCGCTCGATCTCCAGCCAGAGCGCCACGAAGCGGTCCTGCAGCTCGGGCGTGTCGAGCAGCTGTTTCTTCTCCGGGATGTCGCAGTAGTTGCCGATCGCCTTGTGGAGGTTGAGGACGGCGTTGACCTTGTGCTTGCGGCACCAGCCGACGAACTCCACGAGCTTCCGCATCGTCCGCTCACGGTACTTGCCGGGCGCCTCCTCGAGCACGATCTGGTCGAAGCCAAGGCGGATGTGGTCGAAGCCCCACATCTTGACGCGCTGCACGTCGCCCTCGGTGATGTACGTGTCGAAGTGGGCGAGGTCGCCCTTCGTGATGTCGAGGCGCTTGTTCTCGGGCAACACGTTGAACCGCTTGTAGTTCGTGAGCCACCCGCCCATGCCCATGCCGACCGAGAATCCCGGCCATTCCTTCGCCACGGCGCCGCCCGCGAGCGCCAGCACGACTCCGGTCACCAGGCCGGCAACGGTATTTCTGTTTCTCATTTCTGTTTCCTCATGTACAACTAAACTCTCTCACTTGCGCCGCTGACTCGCCAGCGATTCGACCAAATACAAGAACTTCCGTGCCTGCGTTGCCGCCGAGACGGTTGCGACCGTGCACGCCGCCCGTAACCTCGCCGGCGGCGAAGAGGCCTGGGATTGGCGTGCCGTCCGCGCGCAGCACGCGGCAGTGCGCGTCGATGGCGACGCCGCCGAGAGAGGTGTGCGGCGCAGGCGCGACGACCATCGGCTCGCGCGTGATGTCGACACCGCACGCCGCATAGCGCCGCACGGTATCCGCATAGCGTGTTTCGAGAATCTCGCGCGGCACGCCGGTCGCGTCGTACCAGACGCCACCGTCTATGCCGCGGCCGGCTTCAATCTCCGCACGGATCGCGCGCGAGATCGCGTCCTTGTTGGCGTGCTTGTCGGGCAGGAACTCCTCGCCGAGGCGGTTGCGGAAGGTCGCGCCCTCGTGGAGCATCGTGGTGATCACGGGAATGCCGCGCAGGCGTTCGGGCGCGATGGCGACCGTCGGTTCGTACTGGACGGCATCCAGGTCGCACACCGCCGCGCCGAGCGACTGCGCGAGCGCAATGCCGTCCCCGCGCAGCTCTGGCGGATTGTCGCTGAAGGCGTACTTGCCGCACCAGCCGCCAGTGGCGATGACGACGGCACGGGCCACCATGGGAGGGACGCGCTCCTGCGCGTCCGACACGGTCGCAGTAAACTGCGACCCTCCCGCCTCCAACGCCGTCACACGTCCCTTCACCACCTCGACCTTGCCGGCGAGGGCGCGCTTGATCTTCGCAAGCGCCCACGCGCCAATCTTGTGGTCGATCGAGACGCACCGCGGCACGCTGCAGCCGAGCGGCTGGATCATCTTGTACGAACCGTCGTCGTTGCGGTCGAACGGAAACTCGTCCGCCAGCTTCACCGACTCGCGGCACAGCACCTCCACCAGCGCCGGATCGCACGCGCCGCCGCCGCTCTTCAGCGTGTCCGCGATGAACAGCTCCACCGAGTCGCCCGGTCCCACCGGCACGTTCAGCGCGTGGATATCCGGCGAGTTGCCCGACCCGTTGGCGACCAGCGCCACGGAACAGCCCGCCGCCACGACGGCCTCCGCCGCGCGCCACCCGGCCAAGCCCCCGCCGACTACCAGCACGTCACACATTACCTATTCACTCTTCACTATCCACTCTTCACTATTCCCAAATGCCTCCGTGCGCCATCGAACCGACGTTCTTCACGAAAAGGCGCAGGTAGCGCGGATAGGCCGATTCGTCGAACGTCCAGCTGAACGCCGCCTTGCGCCGCGCGAGCGCCGCGTCGTCCACTCGCAGGTCGATGCGGCGGTTCGGGATGTCGATCGCGATCGTGTCGCCGTCCTTCACGAGGCCGAGCGGACCCACGAGCGCGGCTTCGGGCGAGACGTATCCCACCGAGAGTCCCGAGGTGCCGCCCGAGAAGCGTCCGTCCGTGATCACGGCGCAAGAGTTGTACAGCTCGGCGTGTCCCTTCAGCTCCTCCTGGAACGTGAACGCCGTCGTGCCGAAGCGTCCCTTGAGGCCCATGAAACGCAGCACGCACGCATCGCCCGGCTTCACCTCGCCCGCGCGCAGGGCGTCGAGTCCGGCGTGGAGCGAGTCGAACACGCGCGCGGGTCCCGTGAACGTGAAGAGGTGCTCGGGCACGGCGGCGATCTTGATGATCGCCCCTTCCGGCGCGAGGTTGCCGTAGAGGACGCCGATGCCGGGCTTCTTCATCACCGGCTCCGCCAACGTGTGGATCACCTCTTTGTTCCACACCTGCGCCGACGCCACGTTCTCGGCGAGGGTCTTGCCGGTCACAGTGAGGCAGTCGCCGTCGAGCTTCGGCAGCAGTTCCTTCAGGACGGCCGGCAACCCGCCCGCGAGGTCGAGGTCGTGCAGGTTGTACGGACCGCTCGGCGCGAGGTGCGCGAGGAGCGGGATCTCGTTCGACGCCTCGTCGAAGTACTTCCACCACGGCTCGTCGTAGCCGGCCTCGTGCGCGATGGCGGGGATGTGCAGGATGAGGTTCGAGCTGGCCGCCACGGCCATGTCCATCTTGATCGCGTTGCGGATCGAGGCGGGCGTGATGATCTTCCGCGCCGTGATGCCGTCCTTCACGAGCGCCATCACGCGCTCGCCGGCGCGGTAGGCGATGAGGGCGAGCTCGCTCGAGACGGCGCTCACGGTGGAGTTGCCGGGGAGCGACAGGCCGAGCGCCTCGGCCACCATGCACATGGAATTCGCCGTCGTCATGGACGTGCAGCCGCCGCACGTGCCCCAGGAGTGCTCGATGAGGCCGTTGTACTCGTCGGGGTCGATCTTCCCGGCCTTCATCGTGCCCACCTTGTCCTGCGCGTGGATGTGCAGCACCTCGCGTCCGCGGAACGTGCCGAGCGGCATGTAGCCGCCCGTCACCACCACGGTCGGGATGTCGAGCCGCGCCGCCGCCATCAGGTGGCCGGGCACGATGGACTGGTCGGCGATCGAGTTGCGCGAGGGGATCTCCACGTACTTCGGGTCCTTCAGCACCATGCCGTCGCAGATGCCGGTGGTCATCACCTCCACGGGGAAGCCGCCCGCGTCGCGCACGCCCTGCTTCACACGCTCGGCGAGCGCCTTCAGGTGCACGTGTCCCGGGTTGTACTCGTTCCAGCTGTTGACGATGCCGATGAGCGGACGCGCCTGCTCCTCTGGGCTGATGCCCATGCCGCACAGCAGTCCCCGGCGGCACTCGCGCGCCTCGCCGAATTCCCATTTGCTACGCAAGTTCATTTCCTGTAAAGCTCCTTCAGGCCATATTCTTGTCATGCGCGGTAGTATACCACATCCCTGACCTCGTCGATGGAGGCGGCGCCGCACGCGAGCATCGCGAGACGGTCCACCCCAAGCGCCACGCCGCCGGCTGGCGGCATGCGCTGCAGGTCCGCGAGGAATTCCTCGTCAAGCGGGTAGTCGGCCTCGCCGAGGGCGCGCCTCTCCTCGCGCGCGGCCTCGAAGCGCCGCCGCTGCTCGGCGGCGTCCGTCAGCTCCGTGAACGCGTTCGCGAGCTCCATTCCGCCGACGTACAGCTCCCAGCGTTCCGCCACTCGCGGATCATCCGCCTTCAGTTTCGAGAGCGACGCGGCAGGCGCAGGATAGTCTGCAAGGAACAGCGGCTCCTTCGGAAGATTCGGTTCTATCTTGGTGGCCATGTCGAAGTCGAAGCGGTCCTGGTCCCACTCCTCGACCGGATCCCAGCCCGCCCATCGCCGATACGCCTCGCGCACCGTGATCCACGCGAACGGCGGCGGCCCCGACGCACCCCAGCGCGTCCGCAAGACCTCGCCAACAAGCTCCTCCATGTCGCGCGCAATCTCCATGTACCCGGCTTCCGCGCGGTACCATTCGAGCATGGTGAACTCCGGCGCGTGGCGGCTTCCCCTCTCGCCTTCGCGGAAGCATGGCCCGATCTGGTAGATGCGCGGAAGCCCGGCGGCGAGCAGACGCTTCATCTGCAGCTCCGGCGAAGCGCGCAGGAACCAATCTCCGCTCGCCGGACAGTCGATGTGCGGTTCCGGCGCGGGAGCGGGTATCCGCACCGGCGTCTCCACCTCCACGAATCCACGCGAATCGAAGAAGGCTCGGATCGTCCGCATCATGCTGGCGCGCGCCGCCATGTTTTCGCAGCTGACCATTCGCAAGCTCCTCACTTCTCCACCTTGCCGTCCGCCACAAGGCGCAACGGGTACTCCACGTCCTTGAGCCGCGCGGCCATCGCCCGCGTGGCGCACACTGTCGGCGACTCCGGCGTATCCGGTATCCACAGCGCCAGCACGTCGCGATGCCACTTGGCGAGGAACCGTTCTCCCGCCTCCGGCCCAAGAACGAACAGCGTTGTCGATAGCCCGTCCGCCAGCGTCGCGGTTGGCGCCACCACGGTCACGCCTGCCATCCCCGTCACAGGTTCGCCCGTACGGCCGTCGATGATGTGCGAGCGGCGCACGCCGTTCTGCACGACGAACCGCTCGTAGTTTCCGCTCGTGGCGACGGCCTCGCCGTTCGTGAGCACGATCGTGGCGGCATATCCCTGACCGAACGGGTTGCGCACGCCTGTGCGCCACTTGCCGCCGACCACGCGCAGGTTGCCGCCAAGATCGATCAGCAGGTCCGGCTCGCCAAAGCGGCGCGTCACGTCCTGCCACGCGGCGTCAACCGCGAAGCCCTTCGCGATCGCGCCCAGATCGAAGTCCGCGAACGACCTTCCGCCGCTGAAGCCCAGTTCCCTCATGCGGGCACCGATCTGCGGATTGAAGGCTCCGCCAGAACGCTCCGCGAGAAGCATGGCGGCGCGGTAGCATTCCTTCACCTCGGCAGAGACGCGTCCGATCCAGTTCGTGCCACCTTCGCGCGAGAGACGGCTCAGCTCGGAGTCGGCGTCCCACGCGGAAAGCAAACTCTCCAAACGTTCGTAGCACGCCTGAACCAAACCTCTTGCCGCTTCGCGGTCCGGCGCGTCGCCACGAAACGTGAGACCGGCGACGGTCCCCATCGCCGTCCATTCGTCGCGTATGCGACTCTTCTCGGACGAGCGCAGCGACAGCGCCACCGCGCACACGCCCGCGACCAGACCTAGAAGCAGCAACTTTTTCATCTCGCTTCCATCCCTCTCATTTCCCCACGCAGAAGCGCGAGAAGATCGATTCGAGCAGGTCTTCCGTGTAGACCTTGCCAAGTATCTTGCCAAGCGACTCGGCGGCGACTCGCGCCTCGTTCGCCGCCACCACGAGATCGCCGACATAGACACGCGCCAACGCGTCGGCGGCAACCTGCAAAAGCTCCTTCTGGCGAGTGGTCACGTCGGCGCCGCTCGCCTCCTCGCCCTTCGCCGCGAGCTTTTCGAGGCGATCCGCGATCGCCGCCCTCAGCTCAGGCAATCCCTCGCCCGTGAGGGCCGAGACCGGGAACGAGTGAGAGGCTGCTTGGTCTACCATGTGCAAATCGCACTTGGACAGCACATGGATTGCGCCGCTCATCCTGGGTGTCTTTGGTGTCCTGGTGGTCTTGGGCCCACCATTGCCAGCCTCCTCGAGCGACAGCACCAGGTCGGCCTTGGCGATAAGTTCCTCGGCGCGGCCGACGCCCTCGGCCTCGATGACATCCCCGGCCGCGCGCAGGCCTGCCGTGTCCACAAGCCGCACTGGCCAGCCGCCAATCTCCACGCTCTCCTCGATGAAGTCGCGCGTGGTGCCTGCGGTATCGGAGACGATCGCCCGCCGTTCGCCTAGCAGGGC
>CACWSW010000336.1 GCA_902763655.1 uncultured bacterium | reverse complement strand
ATGTCGAGCGTCTTGTGGCGAAGGCCCATTATCTCGCCGTCCTCGCTCGTGGCGCTCACCTCGAAGCAGTCGGGCAGCGTGGCGCGCTCGACGGCGAGCGAGTGGTAGCGCATCGCCTCGAAGCCCTGCGCGAGGCCGCGGAAGATGCCCTTGCCGTCGTGGGCGATGCGGCTCGTCTTGCCGTGCATTAGGCGCTGGGCGGAGACGATGCGCGCGCCGAACGCCTGCGCGATGGACTGGTGCCCGAGGCAGATGCCGAGGAGCGGCATCTTTCCGGCGAATTCCCGTACGGCGGCGAGCGTGACGCCGGCCGAGTCCGGATTGCCGGGGCCGGGCGAGAAGACGATCGCCTCCGGCTGGAGGGCAGCGATGCCCGCGAGGTCGATCTCGTCGTTGCGGACCACCTTCATGTCCGCCCCAAGCCCTCGGAACTCCTGCACGAGGTTGTAGGTGAACGAGTCGTAGTTGTCAATCATCAGTATCATAGTGGCAAGTGATTAGTGGCTAGTGGTTGGTGGCTAGTGCGGGGTGGGCTAGAGGTTGGCGGCGAACCTGACAGCCTCGAAGACGGCCTTTGACTTGTTGACGGTCTCCTGGTACTCCTTCGCAGGGTCGGAGTCCGCCACGATGCCCGCGCCTGCGCGCATCGTCAGGGTGTGTCCCTTCAGGATCATCGTGCGGATGACGATGGCGAAGTTCATGTCGCCCGTGTTGCTGAAGTAGCCGGCCGCGCCGCCGTAGATGCCGCGAGGAGACTTCTCTAGCGAGGCGATGAGCTGCATCGCTCGGATCTTAGGAGCGCCAGTGAGCGTGCCTGCGGGGAATGCCGCGCGGATGAGGTCGTAGCCGTCCTTGTCCGCCTCCAGCCTCCCCTGCACGTGCGAGACGAGGTGCATCACGTGCGAGTAGCGCTCCACAGCGGCGAACGACGTCACCTTCACGGTGCCCGGCTCCGAGACGCGGCCGAGGTCGTTCCGCCCCAGATCCACCAGCATCACATGCTCGGCGCGCTCCTTCGTGTCCGCCAGCAGCTCCGCCTCTAGGGCGGCGTCCACGTCCGCCGTCGCGCCGCGCGGACGCGTTCCGGCGATTGGCGCCGTGTAGGCGATGCGGCCTTCCAGCTTGACGAGCTCCTCGGGCGACGAGCCGATCAGCGTGCGGTCGCCGAGCTTCATGAAGAAGTTGTACGGCGAAGGGTTCACCATGCGCAGCGCTCGGTAGAGCGAGAGGGCGGAGACGTTGGTCTCCAGCGTGAACTTCTGCGAAGGGACGATCTGGATGCACTCGCCGGCGCGGATGGCCTCCTTGCACTTCGCCACGATCTCAGTGAATTCAGCCTCCGTCATTTCTGGCGTGAAGGAAGCGGGAGTGGTGTCGCTCCTCCGAAGGGGTGTGCTCTCGACGCACTTTGCGATCGACTCGGCGCTCATGAGGCGGTCGTAAACGGCGGCGATGCGCGTCTGTGCCGCGTCGTAGACGGCGCGAAGCGACGGGAGGGACTCGGAATCCACTATCTCCACTATCAGGACGGTCTGGCGCACGTTGTCGAAGATGACGAGCGTGTCGGTGAGCATGAACGCGGCCTCTGGCGTCCCGGGCTCGTTCGTCAGGCCGACGTGCGGCTCGAACGTCTTGATGATGTCGTAGGCGAGGAAGCCGATGGCGCCGCCCTGGAGAGGGGGAAGTTCGGGGGCGGGCGTGTAGGGACGCTCGGAGAGGCGTGCCTTGAGAGTGGAGAGGATGTCCGGCTGTCCGTTCTCCTGCACGACGATCGCGTACGGGTCGATGCCGAGGAACGACCATCGTCCGCGCTGTTCGCCGCCCGCCACGCTCTCGAGCAGGAATACGGACTCGTCGTTTGCCGCGCGCGACAGCACCGAGACGGGCGTTTCGCGGTCGGCGAGGTATTCGCGATAGACCGCGAGGCGCCCGCCAGCGGAAGCCCGCCGCGAGAATTCCTCGAATGTCAGCTCCTTCAGCATCTTTATCTCCAGATGATTCTATTTGTAGAAACGCCGATAGTATACCGCACCTTTGTTGCCCCGTCAACCGTGAAAATCGCATGCGCGTGTTGTTGCTCCCAGGAAACAGATTTGCGATGCCCGCCGGGAAACCGTGCAGATCCGTGCTGCGGGCGCGGCAAAGTAAGTTTAATCTTCCGGACTAGATTCTTGCATCGCGCCAGGCGCGCATGGACTGGCCGAAGCGCTTCCGGAACGCGATGCGCAGCGCGGCCTCCGTGCCGTAGCCGCACGCCTGGGCGATGTCGCCGATGGGCGTGGCGCCGCCCTTGAGGAGAACCACGGCGCGCTCCATCCGGATGTCGGCGATCGCCTCCCGGATGGTCTTGCCCGTCACCTCGCGGAAGCGCATCTCGGCCAGGCGCGTCGAACACCCCATCGTGGACACCACGTCCGCCACGCGCAACCCCGCGCAGGCGCGCATGCGGACGTCTCGCACCGCCGCCATCACGCGGTAGTTCGACTTCAGCGCGGGAACGCTTGACCCGCGCCGGATGAGGCCGACGATGCCGTACGTCAGGCGCCGGGGGCGGATGCGCGGGTTGCGGATGCGCGCGTCGAGCAGTTCCGCGCAGAGGTGTCCGCTCCTCTCGAAGTCGGGGCAGACGCTGCTGATGGTCGGGTCGGACTGCTCGCAGATCTGCTCGTCGTTGTCGACTCCCACGATCATCACGTCCTCGGGGACGTGCAGGTTAAGGTTCGTGCAGACGGCCAGCACCTCCTCCGCCACCGTGTCGTTGGCAGCGAGGATGCCGCAGGGTTTCGGTAGCGCCGCGATCCATTCGCGGAGCGTCTGCGTGCGGCTGCCCTCCGGCAGGACCCGCTCGAAGCTCGAGAAGGGGAGTCCGTTGAGCTTCACGGCCTCCCTGAACGCCTTGCAGCGCTCGTGCGACCAGGTGGTGGCGATGTGGTAGCCGACGAACGCGTAGTGCGCCATCGCCGGTGAGATGAGCTCGCGGGCGGCGGCCTCGGAACCGGCCGCGTAATCCTGCACCACGTCGAACTCGGGCGTTTTCAGGGAAGCGCGGTCCAGGTACACGGTCGGCACGCCGCCGAGGTTGCGCCGGGTGAAGATGCCGATCCCCTCGCTCGCCTCGACGATGCACCCCTTCGGCCGCCAAAACTCCAGCAGGTGCCTCAGCCGCGCCGCGTTCGCGCAGCCTTCGACGATCTGCACCTTCGCGGCGCCGGCGTAGAACCGGTGCACGCCGGCCAGCATCTGCCGGAAGATGTGGCGCGAGAAGGGGATGAACACGAGGATCGTGGGCATGGTGCGGATATTATACGCCCCCACGACCGCACATGCAACAAGAGTTTGCGTGTTTTTTGCATCATAATTTTGCGTGTTTTTTACGGTCGAGGTGGTAGAATGTTTCCAGTCGAATGATAGACACAGGAGGCAGAAATGGCAAGAACGACAAAAACGACCGGTCGTGCGGGCACTATGAAGCGGCTTTTCGCCTTGGCAGTGGCGGTGATGGCGTTTACGGCTTCGGCTCGCACGGTCTATGACGCGGGCAAGGC
>CACWSW010000335.1 GCA_902763655.1 uncultured bacterium | reverse complement strand
CGCGGACACGTGGTCTGCGCCGATGTGCGGGCCCTTGGCTATGCCGACACGTCGCCGCTCCATTCGTACGGCTTCCATCGTGGCGAAGTGGGCGGCGGACGCCCCATGACGGACGTCTACGCGGACGCCGAACACCTCACTCTCGCCCGTTTCCCCAACGAGGGCTGGCTGCATATCGGCGAGATCCTGGACGATTCCACCAACAGGGTGTTCAAGACGGACATCGACCTCACACCCTGGGCGGACGAACCTTCCCTCATGCTTACCGGCTTCTGGAGGCACTACTGGGCCGACCTCACCGAGGCTCCGGAGAAGCTCGATCCCGCCACGGGGCTCGTGACGCTCGGAAAACGCTTCAACATGGTGATCCAGTCCAAGCGCCCGTGGTTCATCGTCAACGCCATCCACGCGCTGGACCGTCCCGGCGAATGGTGGCTGGACCGTCCGAACGGCAAGCTCTACCTCTGGCCGCCGAAGGGGGCGCGCCGCTTCGCGATGTCGCTCTTCGACAAGCCGTTCTTCTCGCTCAACGGCGTGCGGCACTTCGCCGTGGCGGGGCTGGTGATGGAACGCGGGCGCGCGGCGGCGGTGATGGCCAGAAACTGCGGGGACTTCCATTTCACGGGTAACGTGGTGCGCGACTTCGGCGGCGAGGGCGTGGTGCTGGAAAACGTCCGCAACGCCTCCGTGAGCGGCAACGTGCTGCGCGGCTTCGGACTGGGCGCGCTGCGGATCTCGGGCGGCGACAGGAAGACGCTGGCCGCGAGCGGCGTCGTGGTGAGCGACAACGACATCTCCTGGGTGGAGCGCTGGAAGCGCACGTATGCTCCCGGCCTGCACCTCTCCGGCTGCGGCACGGAGGTGGTGCACAACCACTTCCACGACATGCTCTCCAGCGCCATGCGCATCGAGGGCAACGACCACCACGTGGTCTCGAACATCGTGGAGCGCGTGGTGACGGAGTCCGACGACCAGGGCGGCATCGACATCTACGCCAACCCGTCCTACGCCGGCATCTACATCGCCTTCAACGTCTGGCGCGACATCGGCTGCGGCGGCGAGAACGCGCCGTGCGGGCAGGCGGGCGTCCGGTTCGACGACGCCGTCTCGTCCATGACCGTCTATTGCAACTACTTTGAGAACTGCTCCTTCAGCCGCTTCGGCTGCGTGCAGATGAACGGCGGGCGCAACAACACGATCGACAACAACCTGTTCGTGAACTCGCCCAAGGGGGTCTCCGCGGGGCAGTGGGGACAGGACCGCTGGCGCGCCTACTTCAAGCGCCCGAACGTGGTGCGGTGGACCGAGGGGGAGACGCCCATACGCAAGCCGCCGTACTCCGAGAAGTACCCCGGAATCGCCCAGCTTCCGGAGATGGGGTCGGTGAACTACCTCACGCGCAACGTCGTGGTGGGACCGGGCCGTCTCTTCACCGGATCGCCCCAGACGGTGACGTACGCGAACAGGTCCTTCGACGACATGCCGTCCGCCGCGCGCCTCGCGGAGGAGCCGTCGTTCCGCCCGCTGCCGCTGGAGTCGGCGCTTGGCCCGCGCGACGTGCCGTCCTACCGCCGCGCCTGCGCAAACGACGCCGCAGTTCCTCAAACTGGGCGCCTTTTGTGACGGATGAGCTTCAGGAGAAAATCGTTGAAAGCAAGATCGATTCTGTTTTGCGTGGCGGCCGGCGTCGTCTCGGTTGCGCCCCTCCATGGTGCCGTGACCGTGGACTTCACGCGCGATGCCGGTGCGATGAAGCCCCTGCACGGCGTCAACAATTCCCCGAACAGGCTGAGGGGGGCGTTGCCCGAGTTTGCCGCCGCCGGGATCCCCTACGCGCGCCTGCACGACACATGCGGCCCGTTCGGCGGGGCGCATTACGTGGACGTGCCCAACGTGTTCCCGGATTTCGACGCGGACGAGAACGACCCGAAGTCGTACGACTTCGCGTTCACGGACGCTTATCTCAAACCCATCGTCGCCTCGGGCTGCAAGCCGTTCTACCGTCTCGGCGTGACCATCGAGAACTCCGCCGGACTCAAGGCATACAACGTCTATCCGCCGAAGGATTTCGGGAAGTGGGCGAGAATCTGCGAACACATCATACGCCACTACAACGAGGGCTGGGCGAAAGGCTTCCGCTGGGGGATCGAGTACTGGGAGATATGGAACGAGCCGGAGAGCAACACGATGTGGCGCGGCAGCACGCGCGAGGCCTTCTTCGAGTTCTATCGCACGGCGGCCCTCCACCTCAAGGCGAAGTTCCCCGGCATCAAGGTGGGCGGCTACGGATCGACCGGCTTCCTGTACGCTGACCACGAGGGCATCGCGGAATGGCCGCCGGAGCGCGAGAAGATGACGAAGCGGTGGCTCGACTGGTTCGAGGCGTTCTGCGATTACGTTTCCGCGCCCGAAACGCGCGCGCCCGTCGACTTCTTCTCGTGGCATCTCTACCTGCGCGAGGGTTCCGGCACCGGGCCGGAGCTGATCGCGCGCCACGCCGAATTGGCGAGAAGGGCGCTGGACGCGCATGGCATGGCAAAGGCGGAAAGCATCCTTGACGAGTGGAACTGGCGTCCCCGGCATTTCTGGGACGAGATGAAGGGGAACGTGGGTGCCGCCTGCGTGGCCGCCTCGTTCTGCGTGATGCAGCGCGCGCCGATCGACAAGGCGATGTACTACGACGCCTATCCGCAGCGCAGGTATTGCGGCCTGTTCTACTGGCCGAGCGAACGCACCACGCCGTGCTACGAGGCGTTCGTGGCGTACAACAGGCTTTTCGTGCTGGGACGGAGCGCGGAGACGAAATCGGACGAGGTCGGCGTGCATGTCTGCGCCGCCACGGACGGCGCGAAACGGGTGCTGCTGCTCGTGAACAATACCGCCGAGCGCAAGATCGTGCGTCCTTCCATCACGCTGCCAAAGGGCGTGGGAGGCACGTTCGCGGGCCGGATCGTGCATGAGACGAGTCCCGTGCCTTCGCCGATAGATCCCTTTGCCTCTGGAGATCCTGTGGTCATGCCGCCGTATTCGTTCGTAATCGCCGAAAACTGAGATCGCTAAAGGTACGGACAGCTATGAAAACGAGATTGATGGTCAAGTGTGGCGTGAGCCTGGGCGTTGCCGTGCTTGTGGCTGCCGCTGCTGCGGCCGCGGAGTTTGTTTCGCCGCAGGAGAAGGCGCCCGCCAACGGCGCGGCGGCGGTGTTTGAGAAGAGCTTTGCGAACAGGGGTACCGTCCGGCGCGCGACGTGGGACGTCACGGCGCAGGGCGTGTTCGAGGCGTTCGCCAATGGACGGTGCGTCGGCAACGACTTCCTCAAGCCGGGCGTGACGGAATGCGGCAAGTGCCGCCACGTCTATTCCTACGACGTGACGGACCTGCTCGATTGCCGCCCGGGAGCGACGAACGTCCTCTCCGCGACCGTCACGCCGGGATGGTGGTGCGACCAGATGATGCGTCCGCCGGCCAAGGTGTCGGACTGGCAGCGCGGCAACAGGCGGGAATGGCAGCTCGGCAAGGAGATCGCGTTTCGCGGCGAACTGCGCCTGGAGTTCGACGACGGTTCGGC
>CACWSW010000334.1 GCA_902763655.1 uncultured bacterium | reverse complement strand
CGTCTCCACGTACACGCGGTCAGGCCCGTAGCGCAGCTCCACGTCGTGGCGGAAGCCGAAGGCGAGCGTGTAGTTCAGCATGGGGCGATCGACGATCGGCGTGGGCACGCGCACGGTGCTGACGAACTCAGGGAACGTGTACTTGATGATCTCGGGCCATTCGCCGCCGGGATTCGATTCCGTGCGGCGCGCCCTCATGAGCGAGGCGCAGGCGGGATGATACGTGCCGAACGAGCAGCCGTGGAAGAACGCGATGGAATCGAAGACGGAATCGTGCAGACCCTCGGTCATGACGACGAAGTTCGGGTTGACGCCCTTCATCTCGTCGGCGATCGATTTGATGAACGCCGGCCGCTCCGCCTCGTAGCTCCAGGCAGGCGTCGGGTGGCCGTGTCCCTTGCCGTAGCAGGCGAACGGCGAGAAGAACGCATCCGCTCGTGCCAGGGCGTCGCATGCAGGCAGCCGAGCGCGAAGTCGTAGCGCGGGATGTCGCTGTACTTGTGGTAGTGCTGCAGCACAAGGCTGCCGTCCCTCTTCACGAGCGCGATGTCCTTGCCGTACTGCTCCCAGAACGCGGTGGCCCCCACCTGCTGCAGCTGGCCGTTCGCGTAGATGCACACGCGCTTGCCGCGCTTCTGCAGGAGCTTGATCCCCTTCACGAGCGAGTCGCGCCCGCCCATCTTGGGGCAAGGGTCGTAGTCGGGATAGAGGTGGTCGTGCCCGCCCACGGTCCAGCCGAAGAGGCCGATCATGTCGAGGCCGAGCTTGTCAGCGTAGTCCGCCAGCTTGTCGAAGTCTCCGTACGGCCAGAATATCTCCTCGTTCTGCTGCTTGAGGATCACGAGCAGCCAGCCGTTCACCTGCTTCGTCCAGGCCGGGAACGCGTCGGTCTTGCGCACGGTGTCGTACCATGCGCGGTACTTCCGCGCCGCCACGTGCCAGTCGCCCGCGTAGCGCGCGAGCGCCACGGGGGGCAACGTCCACGTATGGCCGGGATCGAGGAAGATCGGATGCACTGGCGCGATCGCCCCCGCGCCCTTGGCCGGACGGTAGCGGAACCTGAAGCGCTTGGCACGGGCGACAGGATCGAGCACCATCGCCGACGCGCCGGACTTCCCGTCGTCCAGCGCAACCCACGGCATGGCGAGCTGGCGGCCGGGATAGTTGGCCGTCTCGTACACGTACTCGCCCTCGCCGACGGGCTTCCAGCCGATTGGCCGCTTGGGGCCGTCCGCCGCCGCGAAGCTGGAGACGCGCCGGCCGAAGCCGTCCGGCACGTAGAGCCCGGAACGCGCCTTGTCGACCGGAAGGCCGTCAAGGATCGGACCCTCGAACGCCGTCACGCGCCCCTTTCCCTTGTTGGACACGCGGCCGGTCACGGTCCAGCCGCCCGCCGTCTCCACGGCGTCCAGCGCCACCTCCACGTCTGCGCGCGGCGCGGCGCTAGTCGCCTCGACGACGCGCCCGTCCGGCTCCTCCACCGTGACTCGCCACGCGAACGGCGCAGGTTTTGCGAGGCAATTAACGCCCGCCAGCATAATACACGACAACAGCAGATTGTTTTTCATGGCGAAATTCTATCATGTCCCATCGGCCGTGTCTAGACCGCCTGCGTTGCCCCCGCCCAGGCGGTATGCTATACTTGACGCATGAAACCAACCAGCATTGCCGCCCTCCTTGCCGCCGCCATCGTCGCTGGCGGCCTTTCCGCAAACCCCACGACCGTGCGCATCGCGCCCGGCGAGAACTGGTGGGGAGCCGCCAACTACTTCGGCACCAGCATGCCGTTCACCGCGGACAGCACGCAGAAGATCGACCTGCGCAAGGACAACTACCACAACCAGTGCGCATCGTTCCTCGTCTCCGACAAGGGCCGTTCCATCTGGTGCGCGCGCCAGTGTCTCGTCGAGATCGGCGGCGGCGAAATCCGCCTCACGCCCGACGACGGCAAGTCCCCCGTCGTGGTTGCCGAAGGCGGCGCATCGCTCCGCGACGCCTTCCGTTCCGCCGCCCGCGCGCATTTCCCGTCGTCCGGCACCGTTCCGCCGCTCCTCTTCTTCTCCGCGCCGCAGTACAACACCTGGATCGAGCTCACCTATCACCAGAACGAGAAAGGCATCCTCGACTACGCGCGCTCGATGCTCGCGAACGGCTGCCCGCCCGGCATCCTCATGATCGACGACACCTGGCAGTTCGCCTACGGCACGTGGGAGTTCGATCCGCGCCGCTTCTCCAACCCCAAGGGAATGTGCGACGAGCTCCACAGCATGGGATTCAAGGTCATCCTATGGATGTGCCCGTACGTGTCGATGGACTCGCCCGAATACCGCCGCGTCGCCACCGGACGCAACCCCGACGACGTTCGCACGCAACCCCGACGACGTTCGCGGCTACCCCACGAAGGGCGGCTTCTTCCTCGACCCCGCCACGCGCCAGCCCGCCGCCTGCCGCTGGTGGAACGGCGTATCCGCGTTCCTCGACTTCACCCACCCCAACGCGCGCGCATGGTACAAGGAGCAGCTAGACCGCCTCGTGGCCGACTTCGGAGTAGACGGCTTCAAGCTCGACGGCGCCGACCTCACCGCATACACGACCCAAGGACGCCTCTCGCACAAGCCCGACGCCACCACCGGCGAGCGCAACCTCGGCTATTCTCAGTTCGCGCTCGACTATCCATGCAGCGAGTTCCGCAACGCCTGGGGGCGGCAGGGCCACTCGGCTATCCGTTCATCTGCCCCGACATGGTGGGCGGCGGCGAATGGACCACCTTCATCCCCGGCTCGCCCTTCGATCCAGAGCTGTTCGTCCGCTCCGCGCAGGTGCACGCGCTATGCCCGATGATGCAGTTCTCCGCCTCCCCCTGGCGCGTCCTCGACGCCGAGAAGCAGCAGATCGTGCGCGACGCCGTCGCGCTCCGCCAGCGGTTCGCGCCGATGATCGTGTCGCTCGCGAAGGAGACCGCGCGCACCGGCGAGCCCATCCTGCGCAACCTCGAGTACAACTTCCCCGCCCAGGGCTACGCCGCCGTAAAGGACGAGTTCATGATGGGCGAAACGCTTCTCGTCGCTCCGCAGCTCGCCAAGGGCGCGACGTCGCGCAAGGTCGTCATCCCGCCCGGCACGTGGAAGGCCGACGACGGCACGACAATCGCCGGACCGACCACGATCACGGTCTCGACTCCCCTTTCGCGCCTCCCGCACTTCGTTCGCCAATAACGCTAGCAGGCACGCGTCATCACCGAAAGATGATCTGCGTGCCGGACTCGATCCAGACAATCTCCGCGCCTTCCTCCACCTTGATCGGCAGAGTCTTGAACGTGCGGTTGAGGATCGCCTTGCCGCCATTGACGACGAGATTGCCTGTGAAACTGCTGGCATCCGCTCGCCGGAAGTCGCCGCCCGCGTCAAGGATCAGCGTTCCGACGCCGGCGAGGCTGCCCGTCATCGCCGTCGTGCCCGTCACCTCCAGGCGTCCAGCGTCCTTGAACGCGAGCGTGCCCGAGCAGGCGAGGGTCTGGACGACGTGGCACTCGCCCGACACTTCAAGCGTCGCGCCCTCGTCCACCGTAACAGGCGTCTCCGGCCGCAGCACCGGCCCAACCGATCCCTTCTCCAGCGCGCGCGTGAGCGTGCGCACCTCCGCCGCCGTGAGCGCCTTGTCGAACAGCTGCAGGTCGTCGATATAGCTGAGTATCGCAGAGGTTCCCCATCCTTCACGCCACCCGACGTAGAAGTTCCGGGGCTCGACATTCAGGTTCACGCCAGTCGATTGCACCACATACGCGCCGTCGCGGTAGAGCGTCATCGTCTTGCCCTTCCCGTCGTACACCATGACCACGTGCGTCCACGCCGTCGGGTTCGAGCAGTTGTTCTGGCTCGTGTCGGAGAACGTGCGGTCGCAGTCTTTAACCGGCGTCGTGGCGTTGCTGTTCTTCTTGCTCCACGCCACGTGAAGGCGGCGCGGGCAATTGGCGATTCCGAACCGGAAGAACTTGTTGGCCGTGAGCGCGTCACCCCAGCAGACGAGTCCGCACCACTCCGTGCCGCCTCTCGGCATCAGCCGGCAGGATACCGTGAACGACTGCCCGCCCGTCGGGAACGCCTCGGGGAACACGCCACCCTCTGGCATCAGCGAGGAGCCGTTGGCCAGGTACCCACCGTACGCGGCGGCGCCCGTATTGATCGTCGGCGTACCGGTGGGGGCGTTCGGCATCGTGTTCTTCACGAGGTGGCACGTGCCCTTCGAATCGAGGCCGGGATCGGATGGATCGTCGAACGCCCAATGGCTCACCGGCTCGGGCAAGACCGTCGCCGGATCGGGAACCGTCGCCGTGCGCCGCGCGTACTCGTCGGCCACCTCCTCGGCCGTCAGGACGCGATTGAAGACCTGGAGATCGTCCAGGCCACCGTCGTAGTTGTGGGAGGCCGCGTTCCTTGTATCGTTGTTGCCAATCACGAAGTCGGTGCTGTCCGGAATGTCGAGCGCATTCTGCGTTGCCTTCTCCTCCTTCAGCTGCCCGTCGTAGTAGAGCTGGAGAACTTGGTTCGAGTAAGTGCACACCACATGGTGCCAGTTGCCGTCGGTGATGTCGGGAACGGACTGCTCAATCGAGTTGACCAACCCGCTGTCGGAATATTCGTGAATCGACAACCTCAACTTGTTCTTGTTGCGCAGCCACAGCATCATTTCCTTTCCGATCTGCCAGCTGCCGTGGCGAAGCAGGTAAACGACATCCGTGCACTTGGTGGTGGGACGCAGCCAGACGCTCCATGTGCGCGGCACGCCGCCGACCAGGAATCGATTCGCCGCCGTCGCGTTCCAGGACGCCACCCTCACGTAATTCGATGCCCAAGCGTTTGACGGGTCTTTCGACGCGAAATAGATGCCCCGCATGTTGTCGATGCCATTCGTCTGGAACAGGACCGGCGCCGTCCCGGTCACGTTCCGCGTGAGATTGTATCCGTTCGGCCCGGAGTCGCGCAGCAGGTTCGCCGCGTCCTCGAAGCCCCAGCGGGCGACAAGACCCTCGCGGTAGATCGGACGCTTCAGCGCGAGCGTGCCGTTCGCCACGCGCACCGCGCCCGTGAGCGCGTTCACGCCCGTCATCCCGAACGTGCCAGGACCGTCCTTCACGAGATCCACCGCGCCGCAGAGACGCGCGTTGAAGACGGTCGTCGTGGCGGCGGACACCGCGACGGTCAGAGTTGACGCGTCCTTGATCGTCACGCCGCCGCTCGTCCCGTCGCCGGAAAGGTTCACGAGCGTCTGGTCGCCCGACACCCTCAGAATGCCCGAGCGGTCCGTCTTCACGCACACCGTCTCGGGAATCGTCACGCCCGCGCCGTAGATCACGTCACCCGTCAAGAGGCGCAGGTTCCCGGTGAAGTGCTGCTGCCCGAACGTAATCTGCGCGCCGCCCGCGAACGTAATGTTGCCCGATCCTTTCACATCTCCGGTAAAGGCAATATAGTTGCTTTTGTAGACTTCTCCGCCTCCGATGAAGAGGTCGTGCCCGTTCAAGTCAAGACCGGTCGTCGAGATACCATGCAGCTGGCCGACGGTGAGGTTGGCGTCTAGGACGACTTGCGCGTAATTCCAGATGTTGAAGTAGGTGAGGTTGAAGTTCGGCGCCGGGCTACCGACGTAGAGGGTCGTGTACGCGCATGGCTCGAAGAGACGACGGTAGGGCTGGAAGTCGGGGTTCGGCGCGATCCGCCATGTGCCCGAGTTCTGCAAGGCTGCCCCCTCCTTGGGATTGAGGATGATCTTTGTGTCGTAGTCCAGCCAGTTGATCGGCTGGCGCAGCCGCACGTTGACGATCGTCCCTGTGCCGGCGAGCCACTGCTGCTCGTTCTGCATGCGGCAGTTGGAATCGGTGGTCCCGAAGAGCGTGATCGTGCCCTGGTTCTCCTTGAACCGCAGGCCCTCGATCCGAAGGGTCGTGCCGTCGTTCGTCACCGCCGCGCCGTCCTGGAGCGCCGTGAAGTTGTAGAGGCAGTTCGTCTTGAGGAGAAACTCGGACGTGTAGGCACAGCCGTCGTTCGTCTTCCAGTTCGAGGGATCGGTCCACATGCCGCCAGTCGGCGGACCGATCCAGATGTTCGTCCCGAGCGGCGTCGCCCCCGCGACAAGACAAACCAACGCTACGACCAGTCCGGCCGCCACACGCGCAACTGTTCCTATCATTTCTCAGACTCCTTTACTGGGCTACAATTTCCCATGCCGAAAATCATACCATATTCCGCGCTCTCCCGCAAACGAGGCGCTATGCGGACCGAAGATAAAATGCTATACTCTGCCCATGGGCGTACTGCTGCCATCAGAACGTAAGACCCGCAAGGGACGCTTCTTCCTTGCCTT
>CACWSW010000333.1 GCA_902763655.1 uncultured bacterium | reverse complement strand
CGTCAAGGACGCCGGCAAGAACCAGGACATGGCGGACATCGCCGCTGTTGGGCGCGCGCAGGCGCTCGAGGGCATTGCCTCCCAGGACGAGAGCGAGGATGGGCGCAAGGCGAAGTACAAGACGGCGTCGGACGCGTTCGCCGAGTACGTCGCAACCCACGAGAAATCCTACCTTCTTCTTGATGCCAAGCTTGGCGCCGCGCGCTGCAAGGCGCTCTCCGGCGACAAGGATGGCGCCACCGCCGATTTCGCGGCGCTGACCGAGAACGCCAAGGACGAGGCGGAGAAATCGCACATCAAGCGCGTGGAAGACGCTGTCAAGCGCTACAAGCCGCGCGCCCGCGCCTCGCTGCTCGACGTCGCGAACAGCGCGGCCGCCCAGCTCGAGAAGGAGAAGAAGGCCGACGCGAAGCCTGAAGCGAAGCCTACCGTGCCTGAAGCTCCCAAGGCCGCTCCGAAGGTCGAGGCCAAGCAGCCTGCCACTAAGCCGGCCGTGACAGCGGCTCCAAAGCCTGCGCCCAAGGCCGACGCGAAACCTGCCGCTCCTGCGGCTCCGAAGGCCGACGCTAAGCCTGCAGCGCCTGCCGCTGCGAAGCCTGCTCCCAAGGCAGACGCTAAGCCTGCCAAGTAATCAGAATCCAAGGGAATCCAAGCGATGATACGGACCGCGCTTCTTGCGTCGTTCATCGCAACTGGAGCTCTGGCCTCTGCGACAACGACAGAGGAATGGACACGCGACCTGCGTTCGCGCGTGATCGCTTTCTTCGACGAGAACGTGTATGGACAGCTGCCGCCCAAGCCTGAGAATCTGTCGTTTGATCTCGTGGAGAGAGGAGTGGCGTTTGGAGGCGTGGCGGAGCGCCGCCAGTACGTTGTGCGCAGCAAGGACGCGTGCGGCTCGCACGCGTTCGACGTTCTTGTGTATCTGCCCAAGCTAACTGGCCATGTGCCGACTTTCGTGTATCCCAACTTCAGCGGCAACCACTCGCTAGTGTCCGATACTTCCGTTCGTATCTTCGATGGCTATCCGTACGGCAACAGGATTCGCGGTCGCGGAGAGAGGCAGGACCGTGCGCCGGTCGAGGAGATCGTCAGGCGCGGGTTTGCTTTCGCCACGTTCTGCTATGGCGCCATCTACCCTGACTACACGCCGTCGAAGCGCGACGCTGCGCCAGACTCGGTTTGGCGTATCTTCCCCGAGCAAGCTCGTCCGAAGGAGATGCTTGCCCATCCTACATGGACCTGGGGTTCGATGCGCGTGCGCGACCTTCTCGAGAAGCTGCCGGAGATAGCCCAGGCGAAGGTTGCGATCGTCGGGCAGAGCCGCATGGGCAAGAACTCCATAGAGACGGGCGTGCATGACACTCGCTTCGCGCTTGTGTGCGCCAACTGTGGCGGAACCAAGTCGCTCAAGTTTCTGCCGAACCTCCGCTACCCGTACTGGTTCTCGGAGAAGCTCAAGAAGTACGCAGCTTGTGACAAGCTTGGACAGCCAGTGGAGGACCTCGTGGCGCAGGCGGCGAAGTTCCCAGACCCGCCGTTCGACCAGAGCGCTTTTGCCGCATGTATCGCACCGCGCGCCCTTGTTGTCTCCGCCGCCACCGAGGACAAGTCTTCGCCGCCGGAAGCAAGCCGCATGTTCATCAAGGAGGCGGAACCCGTTTTCCGGCTCTTCGGGAAGTCGATCGGCTGGCACCTGAAGAAAGGACCCCACTCCATCACGCACGAAGACTGGCGCTTTTTCATGGACTACGCGAGGAATACGCTCAAGTGGTAGCCGTTGGCGTTTACGGAGCGGATGGGATGTGGTAGAATGTGGGCGTCGTGAATTGGCATGTTTTCGAGTACGCGGGTCCTACGGCCCTGGCATGGACGGCGCTCATGGTGTCGTTCGTGGCGCTTGTCGTCGTTTTGGCGCTTTTCGGATGGCTCGTCTGGCTTGGCGTGCGAAAGGGCGTTTCGTTACGTCGCCGCATACTGTGCCTGGGCGTTCCGTGCGCGTGCGTGGTCGCGTATTTCGTGGCGTGGCTGTGGGCGGGACCGCATCTTGACCATGCGTGGCTCTACCTTCAGCAGAATGCCGGAAGGCGCAGTTCCACCTATGCTGCGCTAACGTTCGCCACGGCGTTCCTGCCGCCACTTGGCGATACGGGACGCGACGCGCTAGTCCACCTCGCGACGCGCGACACTGGGTTCGCGAAGGGGAGACCCGTCGCTGCATGGAAGATGAATGGGCGGGTGGTAGCCCGATATGAGGACGAGGACTATCCAGGCGGCGTGACGACGCTCGACGGACGGCCAGTCGATACCGGCTTTCGCTTCAGGGCGACGCGGCGACTGCCGCCGCTGATCGCGCTTGCGGAGATGCCGACGGCACGGACGGTGCACGTGGCCGGCGCGGAGGCGGCGTTCTGCACAAACGTGTTTGCAGAGGCCGGGGTGAAGGTACTGCCGTTGGCCGACAACAAGACACCGGCTGACATCGTCTTCGTCGCGCCGTTGCCGGACTGGATGGTGGGGTCCGACATGCCGGATGCGGAAGGCTGGAAGAAGCTTGCGGCAGGACTTGCCAATGGCGGCGTCGCGGCCTTGCGCATCGACGGCAGACTTCTTTCTCGCGCGCGACTCAAGGCGATCCTTGCGGATTTCCGCGCCGCGTTCACGCATTACAGGATGTGGTGCGTTGGGCGTAAGGATTACGTGATCACGTCTGGCGGGAACGTCTTGGCAGACGAGCTGCTCGACCTCTTTTCCAGACCAGAAGCGTTTGCCGCCTTCGTGGCGACGGACATCTACATCCCTGCGGAGTTGTTCGCCTGCTACATGGGAACAGACAACGAGATCGAGCCGGGACTGCTTGACATTCCCGCGCTGACGCATTCCGCCGCCACTTGGGAGGCGCCGCAGCTCGCCTTCTCGCTTGCCCCGACAAACCATCTCGCCGAGGTGCGCGCGTCTGTGCTGACCCCGTACTACTTTCCGCCGATAGGCTGGTTCATGCGAGGGACGGCGGCGCAGGCCGTATGGTCGACGATGACGAACCAGCTCCTTGCCGCCCAGGGCGCGCGGCGAGAGATACTGCTTGGCTTCGATGCGGCCGACATCGGCGCGTCTACGAACGCGATCGACCGTTGGGCTATTGCGGCGAAGGTAAATCCGCGCGACCCGTTGCTCAGCAACCTTGCCGATTCGCTCGACCTTGAGGCGCGGCGCTTCTTGCGCCTTGGGAACGTAAACGGCGCTTTGCGCTGCTACGAGAACCGTCTGCTGATACGTCCCAAGGACGTGGCGGCGGTCCACAACTTCGGCGTATGCCTCAAGAAGGCGGGGCACTGGGCAGTGGCTGCGCGCGTGTTTACAAAGGCGGTGACGATGGATCCGCTCACGGACGAGCATCGGTACGAGATGGTGGAGACGTGCGCGGCATCCGGGCTGGAGGATGTTGCCACGCGCCAGCTCGAGGTACTGATGAAGCGGCACCCTGAGGATCCAGCGATCAAGCTGCGCGCGGCCAGATTGCTCGCGTCGAACACGAACAAGGTGCGTGACGCGGACAAGGCGATCGCGCTCGCCGAGGAGGCGGTAAAGCTTACGGGCTGGAAGGATAGCGCATACGTCATGGGGCTGGCGGACGTGTACATCGCCGC
>CACWSW010000332.1 GCA_902763655.1 uncultured bacterium | reverse complement strand
TCGCCGCCCACGCCCGTCGCCGCGCCGGGATACGGCGAGATGGCCGTCGGGTGGTTGTGCGTCTCCACCTTCATCAACTGGTCGAGCTGGACCTTCTTGAAGCGGTAGGCATGGTCGGCTGTCGCCCCGAACATCTCCGTCTCGAACCCCTCCACCACGGACGAATTGTCCTTGTAGGCCACGAGCGTGCCCTTGCCGTTCTTCTTGTGCGTGTTCTTGATCATGCCGAAGAGGGAGTTCGGCATCTCCTTGCCGTCGATGATGAACTTCGCGCCGAAGATCTTGTGCCGGCAGTGCTCGCTATTCACCTGACCAAACATGACGAGTTCGGTGTCCGTGGGGTTGCGCCCGGCGGCGGCGAAACTTTCGGCGAGGTACTGCATCTCCGGCTCGGAGATGGCGAGCCCCAGCTCCACGTTCGCGGAGCGGATGGCCTCCACGCCCTGCGCCAGCACGTCGAACGTGCGACCTGGCTTCGGCGGCAGCTGGTCGAAGAGGTCGTCAAGGTCAGTGTACACGCCCTCGGTCATCCGGTCGTAGAGAGGTGAAAGGTTAAAGGTTAAAGGTGAAAGGTACTCTTCGCGCCCATCTCGAGAAACTGAAATCAGGAAGCGGATGCCGCGCTCGACGCGCGCGATGCCCTTCAGCCCGCAGTTGCGGAAGATGTCGGTAGCCTTCGACGACCACGGCGATATCGTCCCTTTCCGCGGCGTAACGTAAAAAGTGAATGGTGAATGGTGAATGGTGAATGGTGATTCTGCCGCGTTGCCCGCACACCTTTCATCTTTCACCTTTCCCCTTTCATCGCAATCGGCATTCAGCAGCAGCGCCGCACGAGCGAGTGTCTCCTCATCGGGTCCGTCGCCCTCGGGCTGGATGGCATATACCCAGCGCGCATCGATCTGTGCGGTCTTGAGTTCGGGGGCGTAGGAGCCCAATGCGGCGCGAAGCGCGTCGAGGCGGAACGGCGAATAGGCGGCTGTCCCAGTCAGCAGAATCGGTTTCATCTTCATCTCGTCCTTCTGTAAAATCGACGGCGAAGATTATACCATATCGGGGGGGAATGTCGAACGTTGAAATCGGCTATTCCTTCGCAGCGGTGCCCGGTCGCCTGAAACCGTCTACAAGGGCGCGGAAGCGGTCGTTGTCCTTGTTCGGGACGGGCTTGCCCGTCGCGGGGTCGAGGACCGTCTCGACGTTCCACCACAGCGCCTCGCGGAAGGAGTGGTAGGTCCAGTCCCCGCCGTACTCCTCGATCTTCACGTACTTCGCGTTGCTTTTTGAAATGCACCACTGCGGCGTGAAATCCGCCGCTGCCTCGACCAACAGCCCCGTGCACATCAAGCAGGTGAAACATAAGTTTTTCATAAAGGACATCCTCACTTCGCGTTATTTACTTTCTTTGGTTTCTTGGAGACCACGGCATGATTCAACGACACGGTCGAGGATTGGTTCGCTTTCGCTTCTGTCGAGACCAATGTCACTGGCAAGACGCCGAAGGTCGTCCACGCCGGGATTCGCACCTTCGCCCGCCACGGACAACGTCTGCCAGCCGTTAGGACCTTCCGCACGCGTGAAGTCGTAAAACGGAGCAAGCGCCCACCTCCCCTTTTCGTCCATCAGGAACGAAAAGTTCTTGAGATGGTCGTCCCGATTGTGCGCAACAACGTTCAAGCAGGCTCTGCGAAACAGTTCCTCTTTCGCGGAACGGTCATGAGTCAAGGCGTCGGTCAATCTGAAGAGAAGCGCATATTCGTCGCCGGGAACCCTGAAATCGGCATGAAGAAGCCCCGCCGCGCTCGCCATGTGGATGCGTCCGCCTCCGTCCGTGCGGTCGAAGCGCCGTGTCATGAAGAACTTGCCCGCATTCGTCGCAACGAGACGGCTTGGCGCGACATCCGCCCCTGCGGCAAGTGCTGCCTTGTAATAACGGTATTCCGTCTCGCCAGCCGCATTGCCCTCGCGCCGCGTGTTGAACTTGACGATCCAATGCTCGAAGCCCGTTGGAAGAACGGGACTTTCAGCACAGACCTCGCCAGTATTCGGATTGTAGCCCACGTATGCCTTCGGTCTCGCTCCGCCGGAACTGCCGCCGGCCTTACGAAGTCGCAGAAGCGCATTTCCCGCCTCCCCCGCGTCGAACGCCATCGCCTCTTCCGCAAGCACGGCGAGGTCGAATGCTTCATTCGCTGCATCAGCCGCTTCATCCGCCGGCTCGTACACAAGCGCGCCCTTTCCGGAACGCCCGACGCACATAAGCCGCTCGGTGATTGTCGGCAGACGCCCCTCGCGCTTCATGAACATCCTGTCAACTATACGACGCCCCCATCCGTCCGGTAGCGAATCGTCAAAAAGCCCGAACGTATCCATGTTCCCGGAATGGTCGTATATCTTCAGTCCACCACCCGGCGACAAGCGAAACGGTGCCGGATTGAGTCCGGACGAAATGAACTCTCCCGCAAACTCGAACGCCGTGTCACGCGCGATTTCGGAAAATGTGCCGACCTTGATCTCGCGTCCGCCGCCAAAGTCGATTTTCACCGTCAACTTCATTTCGCGCTCCTTTTGTGGCGTACACGATGCACGACTTTGGGTACCGGCTCAAAGTCCCCTTCAAGCGTTCTGGGAAACTTCACAAGGCGCAACTGCGCCTTGAGCATGTCCGCAACAGCCTCAAGCCTGTCCAGCGCAAAAAGCACCTTGAAGAGCGTGTCGGTAGATGCAAGCCCCGTCCGCTCCAACCGCGAGATTGTGGTCATTGGAACGCCAGACCGCCGCGCAAGGTCTGCTTGCGTCCATTCCTCGCGCTGACGCGCAAGCCTGACCATCTCGCGCAAGCTCGCCAGCACATCCGCCTCGGTCGTTAACGGCAATATGTTGCCCAAATCATTCATGGCAACATTTTACCATAATATTTTGCTGTTGCAAGCCGAAGAACACTAGCAAATCGTGAAACGCCACTTGCGTTTCTGGTCGCGTTTAGAGGCGTAGGCGATGCCGATGCGCGGGGCGGCGGTGAACCTGAACCGCGAACCGTCGCTTTCAAGCCACAGGCGGTCGGATGTGACAAGGTCCTCGCGGTTGAGCGAGCGGTCGATCTTGAGAAGCTTCGTCAGCCGGCCGGGCCCCCCCGCGCCCTCCACGCCGCGAATGAGGACGGCTTCCGGACGCCCTTCGGATCCCGTAACGACGTTCAGCATCTCGTGCATTCCGTAGCAGAGGTAGATGTAGGCGCAGCCGCCCGACGAGTACATCACGTCCGTCCGCGCCGTGCGCCCCTTGTGCGCATGGCAGGCGGTGTCCTCCTCGCCGCAGTATGCCTCAGTCTCGGTAATGCGCCGCCGCATGACGGTTCCGTCCTCAAGCCTGCGGCAAATCCACGCGCCAACAAGCGCCTTCGCCGCCGTCACCGCGTCAACCGCGTAGTCACTTTTTTCTAATCGGCATGTAGGCATATAACACTAGAATCCTTCTACTTTCTAAGAGCCCCGACTTCAACCTCACGAGAATTCACGCGGTTTCGATCTTCGCGCCGCAATGCACGCATTCAACCGCCTCTCCTTTATCTATTCGGCGGTAAGAAGCCCGGTTCTCCTTTGTAAATGATTCCCTCAACGGTTTCAAGATCCTGTTCCCGCACTTCGGGCAAATCAGATTGTCATACGCC
>CACWSW010000331.1 GCA_902763655.1 uncultured bacterium | reverse complement strand
CGTTGTGCAACGCTTCTCCGTGCCTCTGTGCCTCTGTGTGAGCTTCTTCCCACGCCTGGGCGTACTTCTCCGCCATGGCCTCGGCGAGGACCGTGGCGGACTCGGGATCCTCCGGCAGGTAGCTTGCCAGGTTCGCCGAGAGCGTGGCCGCGAAGCTGGCCGCTTCCGCCTCATTCCCGGCGTCAATCAATTCAAGAAGTTTCTTCACCTGCTCGGCCAGCGGTTTCGCGTCGTTTGAGACCGCCTCCGCAAAGGCCCGAAAAACGCCCTCTGGCGCGTCCGCGCCGGGAACGGCTCGTTGTGCGCCTGAATCCTTGGAAGCCGTTTTAAACGGCGGAAGAGCGGTTTGCAAAAGTCCTGCAACGCTGCGCTCGTTGGGAAGGGCGCCGAATGGCTGCGGCTGGCCGTCACCGTACCCCTGCGCGGGCGGTTCGAGGGCGTCGGCGTCATCCGCGGCCTCGGCGCGGCCGTAGCGCTGGAGCATGTCGCGCTTCGAGAGGCGGATGCCGAATTTCGCGAGGTGGTCGTCGATCTGCGTGTTGCTCGCCACATCGGGCTTCGAGACCGGCTCGATCCAGATGTAGGCGAGCGGCTCGTCGTCGCCGCACATGAAGCGAATCACAAAGCGGTCCACCTGCTCGTGGAGCGCTTCGGAGATCTCCGCGCACTGGTCGCTTTCGAGCATGTCGCTCTCTTCGCCCTGGAGCGACGCGCCCAGGCCTTCGCCCTTCGAGATGGTGGAGAGGTCCGCGCCCCGGTAGAGCGCCGCGATCGCGCGGTCCATGCGCTCGACGAGCTGCGGCATGGGGGGCGTGCCGGTGTTGAGGTTGACGGGCGTGATGTCCGTGTCCTTGTCCACGGCGCCCGTCCAGGCGCGGGACCACCGGCGCAGCATCTCGCAGAGGTTGTTCCAGGCTTCTGTGCCCGGCGCGGCGGCGGTCTTTCCCAGGAGGCCGGGCGTGGCCGCGCGCTCGCTGAAGAGCATCCAGTCCTGCAGGCTCATCCGCTTCGCGCAGCAGGCGAGCGCCACCGCCGGGCCGATGGGCGTTGCGGAATTGACGAGCCAGCCGCCGTCCCAGAGCGGCACGCCGTACCAGTCCGTCACATGCTCGCGGAAACGCAGCTCGCCGGTGAGGTTCTCGAAGTGCCATATCGGGATCTGCACGAACTCGGCGCGGAGCGCGCCGCCGTCCGTGTGCCAAAGGATGTTGTGCGCGCTCCAGCCGTGGGTGCGGGCGGACATCATCTGCTTCTTGAGGAGCCGGATGCCGCCGCGCTCGGCGCGGTTGAACGCGCTCGTGCAGCGGATGGTCGCCCAGAAGCGCTGGAGCGTTTCGCGGTGAAGCTGTGCGCGCGGGTCGTCCTCGTGGCCCTCCTCGATGAGGACCGTGTGCTCGCAGCGCGCCACGCTCGCGTCGCGCTTCATGCGGCCCGTTGCCGCCACGTCGTCCTGGCGCTCGTAGGCGTCCACGATCTTCGCGAGCTGGGCGATGTTGCCGGCATGGTACGCGGTGACGGCGGTCACGAGCGTGTCCGGGTTCGCGCCCCAGAGCGCGTTGCCCTTCATCAGCTGTTCCATCGCCACGGTCTGGCGGTTGAGCGCCGGCCCGCGCTTGAACCAGGGAATGATATTGCCGAATAAGCTCATCTCAATGTCTCCCTCTGAAATAAGCGCCTTCGATCGCGCCGACCTCCGGCGCCCACGCGGCGGGCGTGCCGCTGGTGTTGGCCGCGCGGATGCAGAGCGCGAGCGCGGCGGCGCGGTCCGAGTGGCCGTCGGCGTTGCGCGGCGCGGAGTAGGTGACGTTGCCGCCGGTGGAGACCACGCGCTGGACGGCGTGCAAATCCTCGCGCAGGTCGCGCGAGACCGGGATCCGGACGGACCGCTCCTCGAACTTCCGCCGCATCAGCCCGTACATCTCGCCCTTGGTCTGCACGTTGAAGTTGACGCCCTCAAACTTCCCGCCGCCAAGACGCGCCGCCTCCTCCGCCAACATCGCGCCGATGCCCGTGGAGTCGATGCAGATGTGCTGCACGCGCCTGTCGCGCGCCTTGCCGAGCAGCACGTCCAGCTGGTCGTTGAACGGCGAGTTGCGAAGCTCTGTTATATCCACGGCGACGAGAACGTCGCCGCACTTGACGGCGGTGACGATCACCGAGAGGTCTTTGGAGCGGCCAACGTCCATGCCGATGTAGAGCGGGCTCTGGCCGTCGTCGGCGATGGAGTTGGATTCGCACTTGCCGATCATTTCGTAGGGCAGCAGCACGGAAGTCGAGTCGATGAACTCGCACATGTACTCCTGGGCCCAAATGTCCGGGTCGTCGACTCCGGCCTTCAGCTCTTCGATGTTGACCTTCAGGCCCATGCGCACCGCGTCCTCGATCGTGACCTTGTGCGTGGAGTAGTTCTCGTTGTGTTCCCAGAGGTCGGCGAACTTGTTGCCGCGACCCTTCGGCGTGGACACAATCCGCAGCTTCTTCAGGCCGCCGTGCGGTGACGTGACGGACGGAAAAATGGACGCCCAGATCTCGCCGGGGTTCTCGTGGATCGCGAACTCGTCGAGGATGACGTTGCAGGAGTAGCCGCGGGCCGTGTCAGGATTAGCCGGAATCGCGGTGATTCGACTCCCGTTCGCAAACTGCACTTCGCTCTTGGAGAGACGGGCGTCCGCCGCGTTGAGGAGTTCTGTGTACTTCGGCGCGGCGAAATTGATGATCTTCCGAAAAGCCTCAACCCAGAACTGCGCCTTGCGCATCCATTCAAGGGCCTGGCGTTCTCCGGCCGAAAGAACCACCCAGTGCTGCCCCGGACGGAGAAACACGCAGTCCACCACGGCCTCGCACGCCGTGGCGAAGCTCTTGCCCGCCTGGCGGGACCACATCCCGATCTTGTAGCGGGAATCATCGGCCAGCCACTCAGCCTGGTACGGCATGAGATAGCGGTCAAGCAGCGACTTTATGGTGGTGGGCGTTTCCATTACCTTCCAAACAGCCTGTCAAGCTCCTTCAACTTCTCCTCCGGCGTCAGCTTCTCGTCGGCAAGTGTGCCTTTCGCCGCGTTCTCGCGGCGCTCCGCAGCCAGGAACTTCTCGCGGGCGAGCTTCAGCTGCTCGTCCTTCGTCTCCTGGGCGCGGGCCTTGAGCTTCAGCTCCTCGGCGCGGAGGCGGCGGTCGGCGAGGGCGCCCGCCATCTGCACGAACTTCCCGGCCTCGCCCGCGCTGCCGGTGCGCAGGGCCAGCTCCGCGCCCATCGCCTTGTAGGCCGCGATCAGCGCGTCGTCGCTCGTCTTTGTCTTCGCAAGCGCGGCGGCCTCGGCGGCTGCGGTGGCCGCCTGCTCAAGGCGGTGCGCCGACTCCTCCTTGCGCATCCGCCCCAGCCAGGCATAGAACGCCGTGCGGCTCGGCGCGTCCACGCCGAACTCCTTCACCGCCCAGTCCGCCGCCTCGTTCCAGCGGAGCCCGCGCGCCTTGTAGTACAGCGCCCACGCCTGCTCCTCCGTGAGGTTCGCCGCCCAGGAATCTGTGCGCAACTTGCTCATTATCTGCCCATGAGCGCGTCCTTGCCCGCGCCGGTGATTTCGTAAAGCGCCTCGCCGAAGGGGTCGAAGCTGCGCTTGACGCGCCGCGTGCCCAGCAGCTCGTCCATCTCGCGCTTGAACTCATCCGTGGTGATCGGGTGCTTCACG
>CACWSW010000330.1:1195-4892 GCA_902763655.1 uncultured bacterium | reverse complement strand
CGTTGTGCAACGCTTCTCCGTGCCTCTGTGCCTCTGTGTGAGCTTCTTCCCACGCCTGGGCGTACTTCTCCGCCATGGCCTCGGCGAGGACCGTGGCGGCCTCGGGATCCTCGGGCAGGTAGCTCGCCAGGTTCGCCGAGAGCGTGGCCGCGAAGCTGGCCGCCTCGGCCTCTTTCCCGGCGTCAATCAATTCAAGAAGTTTCTTCACCTGGTCGGCCAGCGGTTTCGCGTCGTTTGAGACCGCATCCGCAAAGGCCCGTAGAACGCCCTCAGGCGCGTCCGCGCGGGAGGCGGCTCGTTGTGCGCCTGAATCCTTGGAGGCCGTTTTAAACGGCGGAAGAGCGGTTTGCAAAAGGCCTGCAACGCGGCGCTCGTTGGGAAGGGCGCCGAAGGGCTGCGGCTGGCCGTCCCCGAACCCCTGCGCGGGCGGTTCGAGGGCGTCGGCCTCATCGGCGGCCTCGGCGCGGCCGTAGCGCTGGAGCATGTCGCGCTTGGAGAGACGGATGCCGAACTTCGCGAGGTGGTCGTCGATCTGCGTGTTGCTCGCCACATCTGGCTTGCTGACCGGCTCGATCCAGATGTAGGCAAGCGGCTCCTCATCTCCGCACATGTAGCGGATGACGAGGCGGTCAACCTGTTCGTGAAGCGCTTCGGAGATCTCCGCGCACTGGTCGCTTTCGAGCATGTCGCTCTCTTCGCCTTGTAGCGACGCGCCAAGGCCTTCGCCCTTCGAGATGGTGGAGAGGTCGGCGCCACGGTAGGCAGCCGCGATCGCGCGGTCCATGCGCTCGACGAGCTGCGGCATGGGGGGCGTCCCGGTGTTGAGGTTGACGGGCGTGATGTCCGTGTCCTTGTCGACGGCGCCCGTCCAGGCGCGGGACCACCGGCGCAGCATCTCGCAGAGGTTGTTCCAGGCTTCCGTGCCGGGCGCGGCGGCCGTCTTGCCCAGGAGGCCGGGCGTGGCCGCGCGCTCGCTGAAGAGCATCCAGTCCTGAAGCGACATCCGTTTCGCGCAGCAGGCGAGCGCAACGGCCGGGCCGATTGGCGTGGCGGAGTTGATCAGCCAGCCGCCGTCCCAGAGCGGAACGCCGTACCAGTCGGTAACGTGCTCGCGGAAGCGCAGCTCGCCGGTGAGGTTCTCGAAGTGCCACATCGGGATCTGCACGAACTCGGCGCGCAGCGTGCCGCCTTCCGTGTTCCAGATGATGTTGTGCGCGCTCCAGCCGTGGGTGCGGGCGGACATCATCTGCTTCTTGAGGAGCCTGATGCCGCCGCGCTCGGCGCGGTTGAACGCGCTCGTGCACCGGATGGTCGCCCAGAAGCGCTGGAGCGTCTCGCGGTGGAGCTGCGCGCGCGGGTCGTCCTCGTGGCCCTCCTCGATGAGGACCGTGTGCTCGCAGCGCGCCACGCTCGCGTCGCGCTTCATGCGGCCCGTGGCCGCCACGTCGTCCTGGCGCTCGTAGGCGTCCACGATCTTCGCGAGCTGGGCGATGTTGCCGGCATGGTAGGCGGTGACGGCGGTCACGAGCGTGTCCGGGTTCGCGCCCCAGAGCGCGTTGCCCTTCATCAGCTGCTCCATCGCCACCGTCTGGCGGTTGAGCGCAGGGCCGCGTTTGAACCAGGGAATGATATTGCCGAACAAGCCCATCAATGCCTCCCTCTGAAATAAGCGCCTTCGATCGCGCCGACCTCCGGCGCCCACGCGGCGGGCGTGCCGGTGGTGTTGGCCGCGCGGATGCAGAGCGCGAGCGCGGCCGCGCGGTCGGAGTGGCCGTCGGCGTTGCGCGGCGCGGAGTAGGTGACGTTGCCGCCCGTCGAGACGACGCGCTGCACGGCGTGGAGATCTTCGCGCAGATCGCGCGAGACCGGGATCCGGATGGACCGCTCCTCGAACTTCCGCCGCATGAGCCCGTACATCTCGCCCTTGGTCTGCACGTTGAAGTTGACGCCCTCGAACTTCCCGCCGCCAAGACGCGCCGCCTCCTCCGCCAGCATCGCGCCGATGCCCGTGGAGTCGATGCACACGCGCTTCACGCGGTTGGCGTAGTTGACGAGCGGACGCCGCGCGCCGAACTCCCATCCGGCCTTCGAGAGCAGCACCTCCAGCTGGTCGTTGAAGGCCATGCGCTTCAGCTCCGTCACGTCGATCACGGAGAGAACGTCGCCCAGCTTCACCGCCGTCACGATCACCGAGAGGTCCTTCGAGCGGCCCACGTCCATGCCGATGTACACCGGCGACTGGCCATCGTCCGCGATGTTGTTGCTCTCGCACTTGCCGATCATCTCATACGGCAGCAACACCGAGGTGTTGTCGATGAACTCGCACATGTACTCCTGCGCCCAGATGTCCGGGTCGTCCACGCCCGCGCGCAGCTCGGCGAGGTCGACGGGAAGCCCCATGCGGACGGCGTCCTCGATCGTCACCTTGTGCTTCGAGTACGTCTCGTTGTGCTCCCAGAGGTCGGCGAACTTGTTGCCGCGTCCCTTGGGCGTGGAAACTATGCGCAGCCGCTTCTCGCCATTGAGCGGGTTGGTGATCGAAGGGTAGATCGCGGCCCAAATGTCGAACGGCTTCTCGTGAATGGCGAACTCATCAAGGACCAGATTCGCCGAATAACCGCGAGCTGTGTCCGGGTTGGCAGGGATAGCCACAATTCGAGCGCCGTTTCCGAAGCGGATTTCAGCGCGGGAGAGCAGGGCGTTTGCAGATTCGCGTATCTCGTCATAGCTGTCAACCGTCGCCTTGACGGCCTCCGTCCACTTCTTCGCCTTCTCCATCCACTCGAGCGCCTGACGCTCGCCGGCGGAGAGGACCACCCACAGGCACGAGTTGCCCTTCGGCTGCGCCGCGCAGTCAACCACCGCCTCGCACGCGGTCGCGAAGCTCTTGCCGGTCTGGCGCGACCACATGCCGATCTTGAAGCGGCTGGAATCCTCCACCCACTTCAACTGGTACGGCATCAGTATCTCGCGCAGCACGTCCATTTCACTTCATCCCGAAAATGCCCTTGATCTTCGCCACGCGCTCCGCGTCCGTAAGCTGCGGCGCGTCCACCGCCCCCTGCACGGCGCTCAACCGCTTCTCAGCCGCCTCGAACTTCTCGCGGGCCAGCTTCAACTGCTCGTCCTTCGTCTCCTGCGCGCGGGCCTTGAGCTTCAGCTCCTCGGCGCGGAGACGGCGGTCGGCGAGGGCGCCCGCCATCTGCACGAACTTCCCGGCCTCGCCCGCGCTACCGGTGCGCAGCGCAAGCTCCGCGCCCATCGCCTTGTAGGCCGCGATCAGCGCGTCGTCGCTCGTCTTCGTCTTCGCAAGCGCGGCGGCTTCGGCGGCGGCGGTGGCGGCCTGTTCCAGACGGTGCGCGGATTCCATGCCGCGCATGTGCGCGAGCCAGGCGTAGAACGCCGTGCGGCTCGGCGCTTCCACGCCGAACTCCTTCACCGCCCAGTCGGCCGCCTCGTTCCACTTAAGAGCACGACTCTTATAGTAGAGCTGCCAGCTCTGCTCTTCCGTGAGGGACGACGCCCACGAATCTGTGCGCACGTTTCTCATTATCTGCCCATGAGCGCGTCCTTGCCCGCGCCGGTGATTTCGTAAAGGGCCTCGCCGAAGGGGTCGAAGCTGCGCTTGACGCGCCGCGTGCCCAGCAGCTCGTCCATCTCGCGCTTGAACTCATCCGTGGTGATCGGGTGCTTCACG
>CACWSW010000330.1:0-1175 GCA_902763655.1 uncultured bacterium | reverse complement strand
GGACGGCGATGCCGTCGAGCCGCGCCAGAATGCCGAGCATCTGCTTTTGCATGTTCAAATCCTTCACTTCTTGCCTCCGATGGTGGAATTGACTGCGGCTTTCTCGACGATCTCCACCTTGCCGCGCAGACGGCCGATCTCCTCCACGAGCGGGTCGAGACGGCGGTGGGTCTGTATGCTGCGCTCCTCCGCGCGCTTGTCGTTCTCGTCGAGCTTCTTGAACACGCGCCCGAGGGCGGGGCCGATGTCGTCGATGCGGGCGTTGATGGCCTTGCGGTGCTCGGCGCACTGGTCGCAGGTGACGAAGCGCGGTTCCTCGCGGGTTTCCAGCGGCTGCGGCACGGTGGTCTTGCCGTACTTCGCCTTCACCCACGCGCCGACGACGCCGGCGATCGCCGAGACCGCCGCGCCGCCCATCGTCAAGCTGACTCCATCGACTTCCATCCGCGCTCCTTACTTCGCGATGCAGTCCGTGCACGTCTCGGTCACGGTCGAGTACGCGGCCTCGCCCGCCACGCTGCCGCCGGACGTGGCGATCGCCGCGCCGATCTTCGCTGCCAATTCTGCGGCTCCCTTGAACGACGTGTCGATCACCTTGTTCAGCTCGGGCGAAACCGCATCCTTGTAGTTGGCGATCTTGAACTTGATCACGTTGTTTACCTGGCGCTCGAACTCGACCTCGTCGTACTGCTGATCGACCATGTTCTTGTTCATGTGCCACCGCTGGCCTTTGCGGACCGTCTGCACCACGCCGTTGGTGTCGCACACCGGGTTTCCGGCGGCGTCCTTCACGACCTCATCGCCGTAGTCCTCGACCTCGACTGACACGCAGCCGGTAATCACGGCCGCGCACGCGACCAATGCAATCATCATCAGTTTCTTCATGGTTTTTCCTTTCTGTTGACAAACCGCTCGTGCGCCTCGAGCCAGGCCTTCCAGCCGAAGCTGTCCGCGCTCACGAAAAGGTAGAGGATTTCAGCCGCCGCATCTGCGGCGATGCGGCGCTTGGGGTCGTTCGGGTAGGCGCGTTCCGCGAGGATGTGGCAGTTGGTCCGGAACTCGTCGTTGGCGGCCAGGAACTTCTCGCGGGTGCCGTCGGAAACGTCGTTGCGCAGGTCGTGCGGCAGGGCGGCAGGCTCGAACAGCGCGAGGTGCTTCGTGACCTTGGCACGCGC
>CACWSW010000329.1 GCA_902763655.1 uncultured bacterium | reverse complement strand
TCCGCGTTCTGCGTGGACTGGTACTGGAACCGCGGCGACCAGCGCCTCAACCACTGGGTCGAAGCCTACTACAAGGCCCGCCACCGCCGCCACCTCAAGTGGTACATGATGTACGCCAATCACAACGAGCCCGGCGCGCACTCCACCGAGGACCAGATCCGCGTGACGCGCTACTGGATCGACCACTTCTTCAAGACGCCGGAATACTACACCATCGACGGCAAGCCCGTCGTGGTCTACTGGTCCTTCGATTCGCTCGACTCCGACTTCCGCGCCGAAATGGAGCGGAAAGGCATGAAGCCCAAGTACGGCGACGGCGCGAAGTACGCGCTCGAGCTCACCGACCGCATGGTCCGAGAGGCCGGACTCCCCGGCGTCTACTTCATCGACATGTACCACGGCTGGACCTACATGCAGGACCGTATCGACCGCGCGCGGAACGCCGGCTACCAGGCGCAGATGATCTACAACTTCGACACGATCTCCAGCCGCATTGCGCCCGAGGCCGTCCGCCCCGGCGACACGGCCAGCATCTTCTCCTACGATGCCGTCGTGGCCGCCGTCCCGAAATGGTGGGAGATGACCTCGCGCGACCCCTCGTTCCCCTTCTGGCCCATGATCCCCACGGGCTGGAACGACATCCCCCGCTCCTTCGAGCAGTCCCGCGTGATCTACGGCCGGTCCGTTGACAAGTTCCGGAAGATCTGCGCCGACTGCCGCGCCTTCTGCGAGAAGAAGGGCTTCAAGCGCGTGATCATCGCCCCGCTCAACGAGTGGCAGGAAGGCAGCTACATCGAGCCGAACGAGGAGTTCGGGTTCGGCATGTACGACGCGATCCGCGACGTGTTCTGCGAGAAGCCCGCCGAAGGCTGGCCGAAGAACATCGTCCCGAAGGACGTCGGCTGCGGTCCGTACGACTACCCCGCCATGCCGCATCTCGCGCGCACCGCGTGGGACTTCGACGACGGATCAGTCCAGGGCTGGTACCGCAACCCCTACGGCACCGCCTACCTCCGCAACCACGACGGGAAACTCTGGTTCTTCCGCTCGTTCAAGAGGAACAGCCCCGCGATCCGCACGCGCCTAGCTCCCTTTGCCGCGAAGGACTTCCGCGGGTTCCGCGTGAAGATGCGCCTTCTGCCCGGCAAGAGCAAGAAGTCCCAGCCCACGGGCAAGGAGAAGCTGACACTGTGGTGGGGCACGGACAAGACGCCTGTATTCTCGACCAATGGCGTCAAGCCCGGTCCCGGCGGCGTGACGCTGCCGACAATCACGCGCGCAAACCGCGCTTCCACCCCCGTCACGGTGGACGGGGAGTGGCGCGAGTACACGCTCGACCTTTCCGGTCATCCGGGATGGACGGGCCAGGTCGACGAGGTGTGGTTCGACCCCGTGGAGCTTCAATATACCGACGTGCTGATCGACAGCATGTCCTTCATTCCCCGATGAGCACGCGGAAGCCGACGTCGAACCTGCCACGCGCCCGCGTGATTCAGATCTGAATGCGGCCGGCCGTTTGGATGCGCTTCTCGACTGCGTCCCCGAAGCGCTTCCTGGCCTCGCGGGACAGTTCGTTCATGCGCCGCACGTAGGCCGGCGGGCGTTCCGAGACTTCGCCGCTTCTCACGAAGAACGCCCTGTTAGGCGAGAAGCCCTTGCACTTGCGCAGCTTACCAGCGGGCTGTGATTCATTGCGCAGATCCTTCAAGACTGCCTTGCATTCCCCCAGCAGCTCGCGGTCTTTGTGGACGTAGTCCGAGTAGGCTACGTAAAGCTCCCTGATGAACTCGCGCGGATAGGGGTCTAGGGACAATCCGTTTTCCATATACCACGCCCTGAATGCGTTCAGCGCATCCGCCGTCTCGTTGTGGGCTTTCAAGCAGCGCTCTCTGCCTTCATCGAATTTCTTGAGGTCGGCATCCGCAGCATGCTTGAAATAGTTGTCAAGCATATAGAGGACGCGGCTTGACTTGGCGTGCAGCTTACCGTCCGCCTCGAGCGCGCAGTCGAGTCCAGACTCCTTGAGGACTTCTGCGAAGAGCTTCTTCTTGATTTCAGGATTGCGGAGCTGTGCGGGCAAGTATTTCCATTTGTCCGTGCCGTTGGCGATCTGATCCATGATCTTGAGGTACTTGCCCCATGCCTTGTCCACCTTCTCGAAGCTGCCAATCAGCGCGCCGTTCTTGACGATGTCGATATTAACTACACGTACAAGGCGGTTATAGTCGGAGTAGATGCGATCTTCAATCTGCGCCTTCAGAAGTGCGGCCATCTTCGGGCGCACGTCCTTGCCGAATTTCGCAATTGCGTGTTTCGCGCCCTGGAGGCTCTTGAAGCCAAGCTTCTGTGCCGGCGTCGCGGAGAGGTTCGAGTGCGTACGCGGCGGCGTGGGGTCGATGGGACGACCAAGCTGCGCCAAAGCGTTGCCTAGAACTGTCTCGGGCTCCACATCCACGACAGCCGCGCCGTTGATCAGCATCTTGCAGGTGTCGTACAGCTTCTTCAACGTGGCCGCCTCGCCCCGGGCCATGGACCGCATCTGCGCGAGGTCGTTGGCTACGGAATTCTCGCCGTCGGGTGCGGCGGAATAGTCCACTCCGCCCCAGTTGGCCTTGTCCTGCTTCTCGATCTCCGCCTTCGAGGGAATCTTGGCCTTTGCGAGCACCGCACAGGCGGCGACTGCCGCAACCGTGAAAATCAATATCTTTTTCATTCCTCTTGCCCTTCCCTGTTAGAACCTCTGCTGGTAGTCAAGCACGTACCACCTGCCGCCGCCCTTGCGGCGAAGACGGTGCGGATGCGGCGATCCGAGCTGCTTGCCGTTCTTGTCGTAGGCGATGGACTCCACCACCGCCTCCTCCACCTTCTCGCCGCCGATCTTCTCAAGCGTCTTGCGGTCGTTGTCGTCTAGGAAGAAGTTCTGCAGCTCGTCCTTGCGGTCGAAGCCCTTCTGCACGGAGATCTTCGGCTTCGAGAACGTGGCGTGGACATATTCGCCGTGGAAACGCTCCTGATGGAGATCCCAGAAGTAGTTCTTCGCCTCGTCCGCGCCGTACATGCCGCCCGTGTATTCTGGGTCGATGCACTGCAGGTAGAGGTCGCGGTTCTTCTCCTTGATGGCGATCATGAAGATCTCCATGAGACGGTCGGGCGTGACGTCCTTCGGGACTTCTTTGACCGTGTACCAGCCCTGCTTGATCGCTTCGACCTTCTCCTCGCCGATGAAGCGACCCGAGGATTCCGCGTCCTTGTCGCGCACGGCCACGAGATGGTCAGGCACCTTGATCGCCACCGGTTTCACGATCCAACCGAAGTAGAACGCGCCAGGCCCCTCTTCGCCGCCAAGCGGGTTTTCCGCAGTGATGCTAGTCACCTCGGCAAGGACGGTCCATTTCTTCACATCCTGCATCGACGAATCCACCGTCCTGCGGTAGCGCTTTACCGCCTCGTACGGCCCCAGCCAGTCGCGCCCCGCGAGGTCGATGAACCAGAAGCCGCTGGAGGGCTTTCCGCACCAGATGAACTCGCCGGACGCGCCGTAGAACTGCTTGGCCGGATATTCGACGTCCTCAAGGAGAACATACTTGCCTTTGAGGTCCTCCACCGATACCTCCGCCGAGTCGGGCGCGGGAAATGCCTTCTCAATCATCCCCTCCCGGTGCGACTCGATGATGCGCGTCCATTCCTCCTCGCCGAGCTTCGAGATGAGCTGGCGCAG
>CACWSW010000328.1 GCA_902763655.1 uncultured bacterium | reverse complement strand
CTTCGACGCGCCCTACTTCTCCGACAGCTTCAAGACGTTCTGGCGCCGCTGGCACATCTCGCTCTCGTCGTGGCTCCGCGACTACCTCTACATCCCCCTGGGCGGCTCGCGCAGGGGGAAGGCGAGAACCTACGCGAACCTAATGCTCACCATGTTCCTGGGCGGGCTCTGGCACGGGGCTGGCTGGGCGTTCGCGCTGTGGGGGATCCTGCACGGCGCGCTGCTCGCGGTGGAGCGCATGCTCGGCCGCCTCGTTTCCTTCCGCCCGCCGAAGTGGCTCGCGCGGATATTCGTGTTCCACGTGGTCGCCTTCCTGTGGATACTCTTCAGGGCTGGCTCCGCAGGCGGCATGGAGACCTTCAAGGGGGTCCTCAATGCGTTCACGGCCGTAGGCGCGGAGTCCACGCTGCCGGTTACGGCTGGCGCGGCGGTGCTGGCGGTGGGCTTCGCCCTGCAGCTCTGCGACGGAGCGCGGCTCGCCCGGCTCACCGACCGCGTGCGCAGCTGGCCCGCGTGGGTGCAGGGAGGCCTGGCGGCGGTCGTGTTTACCATCATCCTGGGACTCGCCCCCGAAGGCGTGGCTCCGTTCATCTATTTTCAGTTCTGAGGGAGGCGTGGGCATGAAGGACTCTGAAGCAAGGAACGCGACATGGCGGGCGGCGGCGGCCGGCCTTGCCGTGTTCTACGCGCTTGTGGTGCTCATGAACGCGCCGGCGATGGAGAAGAACGCCGAGAACATGGACTACGGCGTTGCCCGCGACGCGACGAAGGCGCTCGTGCGCCCGGTCGCACGTCTCTCGGCGATGTTCCGGCTTGACTTTCTCCGCCGTGGAGCCGCGCGCCTTCGCGGGCGGTGGCTCGACCAGGAGGATAGCTCGCAACAGAAAAACATGCAATGAAAAACAAGGAAGGTAATATGACAAGAAAACTCATGGCTGCGGCCGTCCTGATGGCGGCGATTACGGCGACTGGCGCGGATACGGACGCTCCGAAGATCGGGGAGCCGGTCAAGCTCGACACGCCCGTCATCTTCATTGGCGACTCGATGATGAAGATGCTCGGCAAGGGCATGGAGAAGGCCTTCAAGGCGAAGGAAGTGACCCCGGCCGAGTCATTCTCGTCGCTCGGTTCCGGACTTGCCCGGCCGTCGGTCTTCAACTGGCCGGAGAAGGCCAAGGAACTCTGCGAGCGGGTGAAGCCGAAGACCGCGTTCATCGCGTTGGGCACGAACGACAGGCAGAACCTCGAGAGCCGTACGGGCAGCATGGCCGTGGTGGGGACGGACGAGTGGCGCGTCGAGTACAAGTGCCGCATCGAGGAGCTTCTCGACGCCCTCTACGCGAGCGGCATAACCCACGCCGTGTGGATGCTTACGCCGCCGATGAAGGCCGACGGCAACGAGCAGCACGCGCAGCTCGTCGCCAGCATAGTCGCCGAGATTGCGGGCGACGAGAAGTACCGTGACCGGTTCCACAGGTACGACATGGGCAAGGTGCTCACGATCCGGCCGGGACGCTACACCCAGACCATCATCTCCAAGTCGGGAGCGGCGGTTGCGGTGCGCGACACGGACGGCATCCACCTGTCCTTCCCCGGCGCGAAAATCGTCGCGGAGGACGTGCTCAGGACCTACTGGCCCGACAAGAAGTAACCCCCAGGAGGCACGATGAGGATAATTGGACGGGCAATCACGATGGCGCTGGCGCTGGCCGCCGGTTCGGCTTGCGCCGCCACCATCCAGGACGAGTTCAACCGCGTGATCGACGAGTCCCGCCGGACGGACGTCTCGGTAACGCCCGCCCAGGCGCTCCTGTATCACGGACTCGGCCTTCTGCAGGAGGAGGAGTTCGCCGAGGCCACTCCCTTCCTGGAGGAGGCAATCTCGCGCGACCCCGCGCTGGAGGCCGGCTGGGAGGGCCTCGGCTGGTGCTACGTGCGGACCGGCCAGCAGAAACGCGCACGCGACCTGTGGTTCCGGATGCGCGACCTCATGCCCGAGAAGGCCAAGCCCCACGCGCTCGTCGCCCAGTACGAGATCCTCGAAAAGGACTGGGTGAAGGCGGACGAGGCCTTCCGCAAGGCCCTCGCCATCAATCCACGGGACTACGACCTCAAATACTCATTCGCGCAGAACCTGATGCGACTGGGCGAGATCGAGGAGTCCGAAGCGGTTTTGAAGGGGCTCGTCAAGGAGAACCCCGACCGCGTCGACATCCAGCGCACCTACGCCCAGATGCTTGCGAACCGCTTTCAGGACGAGGAATCGCTCAAGATCTACCGCGACATCGCGGAAATCATCTCGGACAGCGCCCCCATAAAACTCGAGCAGGCCACGCTGGAGCTGCGGGTGGGCGAGCTGGAGAAAGCCGACCGCCTTTGCCGGGAGGTTCTCGAGCTGGAGCCCGACAACATGGCGGCCATGCGGCTCCGGGCCGATATCGCGGAAATCTCGGGCCAGGAGGACGTGACCCCGCTCGTGACGCTTATCGAGGCGACCACCAACCGCTTCATGCGCGCGGAGTTCCTCACCCGGCTCGCGGGCCGGTGCGTGGCCATCAACAAGGTCAACCCCGAGCGCTACAAGACCGACATGATCATCGACCGGCTGCAGGAGGCGATCAAGGCCGATCCCCTGAACATGCAGGCGCGCGAGCTCCTGACCGAGCTTTGCTACCAGTACGACCGGTTGAACATCTGCCGCAGCCAGATCGAGGACGTCCTCCTCAAGTACAACCACCAGGACGTGCGGGCGCTTGCGATGCTCTTCGAGGTGGAGGTCAAGGAGCGGAACTTCGAGGCCGCGCAGCGCGTCCTGCGTGAATGGTTCAAGCATTTCGACCGCGACGACCCGATGATACACTACTACCGCGCGCGCCTCTATTCCGCCCAGGGCGAATACGCCAAGGCGCTGGAGGAGGCGAAACGGCTCGAGGAGGCGGGTTCGAAGAGCTCCGTGTTGACGCTCAAGTACACCGCCCTCACCGAGAGCGACTGGATGCCGCAGACGAGCGTGAGACGCCTGACGGAGCACATCCGTTCGCTGCAGCGGGCCGGCTGGGAGCTGGTCTCGGCGGACGAGATCCCCCGGATCATCGGCGCCGCGCGGCACTTCGAGAAATCCGCCAAGGCCGGCCGCCGGAAAGTGCGGCATCTCGTCGACGAGGCCGACGAGGAGGAAGCGCCTCTCCCGGCGAAGTTCTTCGACCATGTCGGCTGGATGATCACGGGCCGGCATTACCTCAAGAACGGCCAGGAGGCGAGAAAGGTCCGCGCGCGCAGGCGATCCGAGCAGGATGAAGACGACGATCCCGACGACGAGGACGAGGAAGACCAGGATGACGAGGATTCCCTTGGCCCCCGGTTGACCTTCGCGGTGACGTTCGACACCGCCCAACGCTCGCAAATGGTGCTGGGCACCCGTGTCGCGGAGGAGTTCGGCGTTCCTTTCGCGCTGTTCGCCCCCTCCGAGGAACCGGAAACTTTCCAGCCCAGCAGGCTTGAGTGGGATGAGATACGCCAGTACGCCAACACCGGCAACTGGATCGTCGGATCCTCGCTCCGCTCCGGCGACAAGAAGGCGCCCGTGGACAAGGAGGGCACCGACATGCGAGACCCTCTGCACAACCGCCTGTGGAAGGCCGACCGCAACCGGATCGAGTCGATGAACGAATGGGACCGGCGCATCCGCCGCGAGTTCCGCGACAGCCGCGCCAAGATCCGCA
>CACWSW010000327.1 GCA_902763655.1 uncultured bacterium | reverse complement strand
GGCGTTCCTCGGCGAGAAGATCACCGAGGCGGTCATCACCGTGCCTGCGTACTTCAACGACGCGCAGCGCCAGGCGACCAAGGACGCCGGCCGCATCGCCGGCCTTGACGTGAAGCGCATCGTGAACGAGCCGACGGCGGCGTCGCTCGCGTACGGCCTCGACAAGAAGAAGAACGAGAAGATCGCCGTGTACGACTTCGGCGGCGGCACGTTCGACATCTCGATCCTCGACATCGGCGACGGCGTGTTCGAGGTGAAGGCGACGAACGGCGACACGCATCTCGGCGGCGACGACCTCGACCAAGCGATCATGAAGTGGCTGATCGAGGACTTCAAGGCCCAGAACGGTATCGACCTCGGCGCCGACATGATGGCGCTGCAGCGTCTGAAGGAAGCTGCCGAGCAGGCGAAGTGCGCGCTCTCGAGCGCGACGACGTTCGACATCTCCCTGCCGTTCATCACTGCGGACGCGACCGGCCCGAAGCACCTCACGACGACCCTCAACAAGGCGAAGCTCGAGTCGCTCACGATGGACCTCGTGAACCGCACGAGCGAGCCCTGCCGCAAATGCATGAGCGATGCGGAGCTTTCGTCCGTGGACGAGGTGGTGCTCGTCGGCGGGCAGACGCGCATGCCGCTCATCCAGGAGAAGGCGAAGAGCCTCTTCGACAAGGAACCGCACAAGGGCGTGAACCCGGACGAGGTGGTCGCCATGGGCGCGGCCATCCAGGGCGGCATCCTGAAGGGCGACGTGAAGGACGTGCTGCTCAGCCAGGTGTTCTCCACGGCGGCGGACAACCAGCCGGCGGTGACGATCAGCGTCTTCCAGGGCGACCGCAAGATGGCGCGCGACAACAAGAGCCTCGGCAACTTCAACCTCGACGGCATTCCGCCGGCCCCGCGCGGCGTGCCGCAGATCGAGGTGACGTTCGACCTCGACGCGAACGGCATCCTCAACGTCTCCGCGAAGGATCTCGGCACCGGCAAGGAGCAGAAGATCACCATCACGGCGGCGGGCGGCCTCTCGAAGGATGAGATCGAGAGGATGCGCAAGGACGCCGAGATGCACGCGGCCGAGGACGCAAAGCGCCACGAGGACGCGGAGGTCCGCAACAAGGCCGACAGCCTTGCCTTCCAGGTAGAGAAGACCCTCAAGGACGCGGGCGACAAGATCGCCGCCGACAAGAAGGCTCCCGTGGAGGCCGCGCTGAACGAGCTCAAGGAGGCCCTCAAGGGCACCGACACCGCCGCCATCAAGGCGAAGGAGGAAGCGCTCATGAAGGCGATGGAGCCGGTGGCGCAGGAGATGTACGCCCATGCGCAGCCTTCCGGAGCGGCGGGCGCGGGCACTCCGCCTCCCGGCGGCTTCAATCCCAGCGCGGGCACGCCTCCGCCTAACGGTGGCGACGCCAAGAAGGGCGGCGACGACGTAGTCGACGCGGACTACACGATGAAGTAAGTGCGGAGTGCCTAGTGCGGAGTGCCTAGTACGGTCCTTGCGGACCTGCAATGAGCGCGACAGCAACGCACCAAGCACTAGGCACTAAGCACTAGGCACTAGGCACCAAGCACTAGGCACTAGGCACCAAGCACTAGATTTCCAACTACAACTAACCGAAAGGAAGTTAAAATGAAAGTAAGACCCCTGGGCGATCGCGTTCTCGTTGAGCCGATCGAGGAAAAGGAGCAGACGGTCGGCGGGATCATCATCCCCGACGCCGCGAAGGAGAAGCCGATCACGGGCACGGTGAAGGCCATCGGCAAGAAGTATGACAAGGACCACAAGGAACTGGCGTTCGACGTCAAGGTCGGCGACACGGTCCTGCTGCCGAAGTACGGCGGCACGGAAGTGAAGATCGAAGGCAAGAAGCTGCAGCTCGTCGATCAAGTTCGACGCGGAGGCGCGTCAGAAGATTCTCGCCGGCGTTGAGAAGCTCAGCGCGGCGGTCACGAGCACGCTCGGCCCGTCCGGCCGCAACGTCATCCTCGACAAGAAGTTCGGCTCCCCGCAGATCACCAAGGACGGCGTGACCGTCGCCAAGGAGATCGAGCTGGCGGATCCATTCGAGAACATGGGCGCGCAGATGGTGCGCGAGGTGGCCTCGAAGACGAACGACGTGGCCGGCGACGGCACGACGACGGCGACGCTGCTCGCCGAGGCGATCTACCGCGAGGGCCTGAAGAACATCACGGCCGGCGCCAACCCGATGGCCCTGAAGCGCGGCATCGAGGCCGCGACGGGCGCGGTGACGGACGCCATCGCGAAGCTCTCCAAGAAGGTGAAGAGCGCAGAGGAGATCGCGCAGGTGGCCACCCTCTCCGCCAACGGCGACGAGGAGATCGGCAACATCATCTCCGACGCGATGGACAAGGTCGGCAAGGACGGCACGATCACGGTCGAGGAGGCCAAGACGCTCGAGACGACGCTTGACGTGGTCGAGGGCATGCAGTTCGACAAGGGCTACCTCTCGCCGTACTTCGTGACGGATGCCGAGGACATGGAGTGCGTGCTCGAGAACCCCTACATCCTGCTCTTCGAGAAGAAGATCTCAAACCTCCAGGACATGCTGCCGCTGCTCCAGGGCGTCGCCAAGACGGGCAAGCCGCTGATGATCATCGCGGAGGACGTCGAGGGCGAGGCGCTCGCGACGCTCGTCGTGAACAAGCTGCGCGGCACGTTCTCCGTGTGCGCCGTCAAGGCCCCTGGCTTCGGCGACCGCCGGAAGGCGATCCTCGAGGACATCGCGGTCCTCACGGGCGGCCAGCTCATCAGCGAGGACCTCGGCATCAAGCTCGAGAACGTGACCGTTGACATGCTCGGCAAGGCCAAGAAGGTCACGGTCGACAAGGACAACACCACGATCGTCCAGGGCCAGGGCAAGAGCGCGGACATCTCCGCCCGCGTGGCGCTCATCAAGAAGCAGATCGAGGAGACCACCTCCGACTACGACCGCGAGAAGCTCCAGGAGCGTCTGGCGAAGCTCGCCGGCGGCGTGGCGATCATCAAGGTCGGCGCGGCCACCGAGGCGGCGATGAAGGAGAAGAAGGACCGCGTGGACGACGCGCTGCACGCGACGCGCGCGGCCGTCGAGGAAGGCATTGTGGCCGGCGGCGGCGTCGCCTACCTGCGCTGCCAGAAGGCGATAGAGACGCTCAAGCTCGAAGGCGACGAGAAGGTCGGCGCGAGCATCATCGAGCGCGCGATCGAGGCGCCTCTGCGCAAGCTCGTGTCGAACGCGGGCCAGGAAGCGGCCCTCGTCGTCGCCAACGTCAAGAAGGCGACGGGCGGGAACGGCTACAACGTCCGCACCGGCGAGTACGGCGACCTGCTGAAGTGCGGCGTCGTGGACCCGGCCAAGGTGGTGCGCACCGCGCTCCAGAACGCGGCCTCCATCGCGGGCCTGCTGCTCACGACCGACTGCATGGTCACGGACCTTCCCGAGAAGAAGGACTGCAACTGCGGCGGCCACGGCGGCCAGCCCGGCATGGACGGCGGGATGATGTAATCTCGCGAATCCAGGCGAGGGCGCGCATCGTCGCGCCCAGGCGGGTGCGGGAGCTTCGGCTCCCGCACCTTCGCATTGTCTGCGGTTTCGGCTTGTATCCGCCTGCGCGTTATGGTTTAATAGCGGGGCTTACGAAAACAAGGAATACTGGAAATGAACCTCAGAATCGCGCTTACGCCCCAGCAGGGCTACAACAAGGTGTTCGATGTGGGCGAGTACGGCATGAAGCTGACGAAGTTCGGCCTCATCAAGCTCGCCAAGGATACGACGTACTCTGGCGACACGGGCGAGACCGAGCTCGCGCTCGTCCTCATAGGCGGCAACTTCGCTGCGAAGGGCGACGGTTGGTCCTTCGAGGTGACGGACGGCCGCGCCAGCCCGTTCACGGGCAAGCCGCACTGCCTCTACCTGCCGCGCCACACGAAGTACGATATTCTCGCGCTCTCCGACGTGGAGCTCGCCTACAACGGCTCGCCCGCCACGCGCGACACGGCCAAGCCCACGCTCATCCGGCCCGAGGACACGCGCCACATCGCGCTCGGCAAGGACAACTGGACGCGCACGAGCGAGATCATCCTAGACGAGACCTTCGACAGCGAGCACTTCTACATCGGCGAGGGCATGATCCCCAGCGGCAACTGGAGCGGCTATCCCTCTCACCGCCACGACGTGAACAACCCGCCCGCCGAGCTGGACATGGAGGAGACGTACTTCTACCTCTTCGATCCGCCGCAGGGCTTCGGATTCCAGAGCGTCTACAAGCCCGACGGATCGCTCAACGAGGCATACCGCGTCCAGAGCTACGACACGGTGGCGATAGCCGAGGGCTACCACCCGCTCGTTGGCGCTCCCGGATACCAGATGTACTACCTCTGGACGATGGCTGGCTCGCAGGGCCGCGGCCTGATCTCCTCGAAGGATCCTGCCCACGCCTGGGTGAAGTAGCGAATACACTTGCCGTAGCGGCGAATTTTGGGTAAAATCTATGCCCAAACGGCATATCAGGAACCTATAGGCAATCTAGGAGACAGTGCAAATGGAAGCGATTACTTTGAAGCAGGCGTGGGTGTATGGCGGCCCCTTGATGTGGGTGCTTGCCGGACTTTCCGTGCTGGCGTTGGCCAAGATACTCGTCCTGCTGATCGCCCAGAGGCGCGGCGGTCTGGCGCCTCGCTCGCTGGTGAGCGACGTGTTCAGCCGCCTGCAGGCGAAGGACTACGGCGAGACGCGTCGCCTGTGCGACCGCCGCCCTTGCGCCTTCTCCACGCTGGTGCTCGCGGCGCTCGACGCGGTGCGCGGCACGGCCCCCGGCGCCAAGCCGCCCGTTGCGCAGGCCGTCGAGACCGCCGGTGCGCACGTCGCCGAGCGGTTGCAGGCTTCCGTTGACTGGCTGGCCGACCTTGCGGCCATCGCGCCGCTCGTCGGCCTGCTCGGAACCGTGCTCGGCATGTTCCAGGCGTTCGGCGGCATCGCGAGCGACCTGGCGGCGAACGCGCGGCCTGTCGTGCTGGCTCAGGGCGTCTCCCAGGCCATCGTCACCACGGTGTTCGGTCTGGTGGTTTCCATCCCGTGCCTAGCGTGCCACGCGTTCCTGCGCCGCCGCACGGCGCGCCGCATCGCGGGGCTGGAGTCGCTGGCGGTCGATCTGGAGAAGGCCTTCGCATGAACTTCCGCCGCAATTCCCGCAGCAAGGCCGCATCGGTGCAGATGGCGTCGCTGATGGACGTCATCTTCCTGCTGCTCTGCTTCTTCGTGACGTCGAGCGTGTTCTCCCAGTGGGAGACGGAGATTTCCATCGCCCTGCCTACTGCGAAGTCGTCCACTGTGCCAGGGCGCATGCCCGGCGAGATCATCCTCAACGTCGCCGCCGACGGCAACGTGACGGTGAACGGGCAGAAGCTGTCGCTTGCGGAGGTGACGGAGCGCCTTACGCGCATAGCCAAGCTCTATCCCGGCCAGCCGGTCGTGATACGTGCCGACAAGACGACTAAGTACGAGGCGCTTGTCAGCGTGATCGATGCCTGCCGCACGGCAGACGTGTGGAACTTCTCGCTGGCGACAAAGGACGAGGAGGACAAATGAGACTGCTCTCGCTGGC
>CACWSW010000326.1 GCA_902763655.1 uncultured bacterium | reverse complement strand
GAGGCCCGGCACCGTCTCGCCCGTGCCCGTGTACTTGAGCGTGCCCGGACCCAGCACGAGCTGCGTGGGGTCGGTCACCCACGCGAGCGAGTCCATCACCACCGTGCCGCTGCCGGTCACGACCTTGCCGGTAAAGTCCGCGCTCACGTTCGAGACCGTCACCGTGCCGCAGCCCGTCGCGTTCGTGTTGATGCCCACGACGTCCGTGCCGGACAGCTCGGCGATCGCCAGGTTGCCGGGCACCTCGGCATCGTCCGCCGCGCCGCCCAGGGTGTTGTAGACCGTCGCCGCGTTCGACACCGTCTCTGGCGTGCTCGACTCCACGCCGCGCACGAACGTCACCGCGAGCGTCGCCGTCGTGCCGTCGTCCGTCACCGCGAAGACGGGCGTCCCCTTCACGTACGTCGCCGACGGGCTCTCCAGCACGGAACACGCCGCCAATGTCTCCAGCGCGGCGCGGCTCGCCACGGGCGCCGTGATGATGGGGTAGGTGCCGCCGGGCGTCGTCGCGGCCGAGACCGTGCCCGCGGCGAGGATCGACACGGCAAGCGTCGGCCTGCCGAGCACCGTCACGCCGTCCGTCGCGGTAAGCGGCATGTAGCGCGCGTCCATGCGCAGGGACAGCTTGGGCACGGCCCCCGCCGCGCCGAACGTCGCCGACTTGACGGTCTGCGTCATCGTGCGGTTGAGGAAGATGCCGCCGAGCCAGACGAAGTCCGAGTTCGGGGACATCGCGCCCGTGTCGACGAACGTCAGCACGCCCTGCTTCAGAACGGTCGGTCCGGTGTACGCCTGCGCGAGCGTCCCGAACTCATTGGTGGAATTGTTGTTCACCGCGTCGATGACGAGTCCGCCGTCCTGCTCCAGTCCGTCCGCCGTCGTGAACGGACAGCGCATCACGAACGAGCTGGCGGCGATCGGCGAAACCGTCAGCCCGCCTGCGCCGAGCTTCATCGTGGCGGCGTCGGCACGCGGGAACGCATGGCGTCCCTTGGACCGCTTCCTCAGCGTCGCGCCATCGAAGAACAGGTTCATCGTGCCGTTGTCGCGCTGGACATCGTCCGCCTCGAGGATGCCGCCGTCCGTCACCGACACGGTCGTCGCTGCGGCTGCGTTCACGTTCTGCAACTTCGTCATCGAGAAAGTGCCGCCGTCCTCCACGCGGATGCTCGTCGTGCCCTTGTAGGTCAGGAACGGCTTGACCTGCAGCATGCCGCCACTCGCCACGTAGAAGTTCACGACGCCGACCGAGTTACTCGACGTGCCCGTGGCCGTGATCGTGCCGCCGTTCGTCACGGAGATGTTCCAGCAACTTCCGCCGGACTTGAGGCTGGAGAGCGCAGTCGTCGAAAGCGTGCCCATCCCCGTGACGACAAGCGTGTTCGTCGTGTCCACGCTACCGGAGCAGCGCCCGGTGACAGTCTCCTTTGTGGTGGTCACCGTTCCGCCCGTCAACTCGATGGTCGAATGCGCCCCCCGGTCGTCGCCGTTCACGAGCTGGCCCTTGACATACAGCTCGCCGCCCTGGACCTCCAGTCGCGGCCTGGACAGCATCGGGAAGTTCGTGTAGCCCGGCTTGTTTCGTCCGAGCGAATAGGAACTGCCCGTGTAGAGACGGCCGCCCTTCACGCGGACCGTGGACTGCGGCACCCGATCCGGCGTCGTGTTGGTCGAGCCGTTGCACGCGCCCTGCATCATCCAGCCGGCGAACTCCACGTTGCCGCCGACGATCTCCAGCGTCGCCTCCTTCTCCTGCTCGCCGTCTGCGGCCGTCCAGCCGCCCACCGACGGATCGTTGCCGCCGGCGATGAGGTAGGTGCCGCCGCCCTCGCCGATCACCACCTTGCCTTCCAGCACGTAGAAGCTCCGGAAACCGACCGTCGGCGAGTCGCCGTTCGCGTTCGGCACCCACCTCGCCCGTACGCCCTGCCCGTACGTCGAATCGGTCAGGCTGCTCGATTTCCCGAGCGTGTTGGTGCCCGACGCCGCGAGGTGGAGCGTACCGGGACCGGTCTTCACGAACGAGCCAAGCGTCTGCTGGATGTTGCCCGCCAAGGTGAGTTCGTTCGAGATGTCGAAGATGGCCGCGTGCGCCTTGTCCGTCGTGTTCGTGAACGGACGGTCGGTCCAGCCGCCGGCCGGGCCGGCGTAGCGGAACGTGCCGGGGCCGACCTTGACGAGGCCTTCCGCGCCGACGCTGGAGACGTGGCCGGTGGCGGACATCGCGTCCGCCACGAGCGTGCCGCAGCCGAGCGTGGTCGTGCCGCTGTAGCTGTTGAGCGTGTTGAGGCGCACGATGCCGCCGCCGCTCGAGCCGCTGTTCACGACGAGGTCAACCTCTCCGGTGAACCGCTCCGTCACGTTGGTTTCGACCCCGTTTCCGGGGTCGATCGTGACCGTCGTCGCCAGTGCCGCACCCGCCAGCCAGCATACAGCCGCGCTGACGGTCCCGCCCGTCAATCTAATCATGTGCCTTTGCTCCTTGTTTATGGGTGCGCCGCTTGCGCGGCACAGGCCCTATCTACTTGCCTACGACGGTAGGATACCATAATCGGGCATAGGCTGGCAAGGTGAAAGGTGAATGGTGAAAGGCAAGTGCGGAAATTTCATTATTCCTCCCCCCTGCCAACTACATACATGCTATAATATCACGACGAAACGCCCTAACAAGAGGATTGAGCAGGACGATCGTAGTGGGCGAGACAGGATATTTGAGGTTAAAAACGAAAGGCAACAAGCAATGGAACAGCAAGCAAAAACAGATGATTCATTAGGGGCGATTCTATCCAATGCCATCAAGTCTTTTTGGCAGGTTCTCAAGAAGTTGTGGCCAGTATATCTGGCCGTGTTCATTCCCCTGAACATCATATATTGGCTGGTTCTCACTCTCATTGATTCCCTAGTCGGCGACCAAATGAGTCTTCTCCTCATGCTGCGCATAGCCAACGCCGTCGACAAGCTACTGAACGGCACTGTCGGTCTGATTTGCGTTATCGCTACAATGCTGGCCATTCGCGACGTGGAAGAAAACCGTGAATTCACCCTTGTCGGCACGTTCAAGCAATCCCTTTCGCGATGGGGTGTCACATTCGCAGCGTTATTTCTCGTAGGCCTCGCCACGGGCTTGCTGACTTGTTTCTGCATTGTGCCCGGAATCATATTCGGAATCTACTTTGCTTTTGTCGCAGCAATCGCATTGTTCGGCGACAACACCATCACCGGAGCGTTTTCCGCTTCAATGGCCCTTGTCAAAGACCGCTGGTGGGTAACTCTGGGCATAATTGTCGTACTTGGGCTGTTGGCCTCGGCAGCGTCAAGTCCCGGAATAATAATTGGAGTCTGCTGCTCTTTCCCGCTTGGAATTGTGGAAGAGCTCGAATCTTCAGGCGAGTCGGTAGCGGGCCTTTTAAAGTTTATAACGTATGTGGTCGATTTCCTTGGAACGGTAGTTAGCGGAACATTCGTCGACATTACCATGTTGTTCATTCCCTCGGGAATTGTCCTTTTGTATTTGCGACGTAAAGCCCGCGCCCAATCGGACGTCACGCCCGTTCAGGCCGTGCTGACAGAACAAACGGTTGAACGCACCGCTGAAAATGATCAGCGGTAACCTCCGGGGGGCGTGACCTCGTACGAGATCGTCTGGCCTTCCTCGCCGAAGTACCCGCCGAAGCCGATCCGGAACTGGCGTACCTTCGTGGGGTCGAAGATCGCCGTCTTGCC
>CACWSW010000325.1 GCA_902763655.1 uncultured bacterium | reverse complement strand
CAGCGTCTCCAGCACGCCCTTGGAAGCCGTGGTAGCCCCGGCTATGGCGTCGTTGTAGCGGAGATCGAGGTCGGGCTTGATGTCCGTGGTCGGAGTCGCCGTCTGCGTCTCCGTCGATCCGGCGGAGTCGGCGGAGGCCAGCGCGCCGTCCCCGAAGGTGAACGTCACGGTGTTGCTGCGAGCGGCGTCGCCCAGCGAGAACTCGATGCGGTACTCCGCCGTCGTTGCCCGGCTCGCGGGCGTCGCGGTGGAGCAGCCCTCGTACAGGACTAGCGAGAGAATCGCCGCCATGATCGCGACGCTTGCCTTGACCTTCGCCTTGACCTTCTCCTTGGTCGCCTTGGCCTTGGCCTTGATCCGGTCCTTCGCCGGCTTCTTCTTGTCCTCCGCCATGACTACTTGACCTCCTTCCAGGTCGCGATGCAGCCGCTGATCGCCCCGATGTTCGCGTCCAGCTCCTCGCTCGTGAGGTTGCCGTCCTCCAGCGCGACGGCCAGCGTCCGCAGCGCGTCCACCGTCTTCGTGGCGGCGTCCCGGTACTTGTCCGGCGCGAACACGTCACACGCCGTCTTGACGACCGCAGCGACGTTGATCGCGATAGTCGCCGTCTTGCGCATCTTCTCCGCGTCGCACTTGGCCAGGCCCTTGTTCACGACCGTGAGCAGGTATTCGGCCAGTCCGCTCCAGCCGCCGGTGAGGAACGCCCACGCGGCCTTGATCTTGCTGATGTCCATAGACTTCTCCTTGTTGATTTGTTGTTTACTAGTTGTCGATAAGAAGTTGCGCGGGCGGCTTCAACCCAAAACCAGAAAATGGCCTTTCAAAATGCCGCCCGCGTTCCGGGCACTCACCCGAAATCATTTGACGCCGAACACGGCCACGATCTCGCGCAGGTTGTTTATGCCTATCGCAACCCCGACGAGTATCACCGTCCACTTGCCGATCCACTTCGCGGCCTTCGGAAGGTTCTCCCGCATCCACTTCGACCATTCCGCGCGCTCCGCGTAGATGTAGCCGAGCTGTGCCTTCAAGTCGTCGAATCCGCGACGGTTCTCATCCCGGCAGTCCTTCATCTCCGTTTCCACCTTCGTGAGCCGCGTGTCGATGTTCGTGACCTTCTCCTTCAGCTCCTTCTGCTGGGCCGCGAGGATGCAGCCGTCCTCTGAATTCTTCATGCACATGTCAGTTGCCCTCCAGCCGTTCGTCCAGCTTGTCGATGATTGCCTGGTAGATCGCCTTCGTCGTCGGCAGCAGGGCCTTGTCGCGCTGCTCGACGAGCCAGGCACGGAGCCGGTCAAGCCGCTCCGCTCGCGCCTCGGCGGACGTGGCACGCTCCAGCAGCTCCGTCACCCGCCCGTTCAACGCCGCGATCCTGTCCTGTAGCGGATTGCTCTGAACGGCTCCCGCGATGCTGTGCAGCACGTTCGTCACGACGGACGGGGCCAGCGTGTCCGGCCTCCCGTTCCTGTACCACGTCGTTATCACGGAGCCGGGGATCGTGGTCGTGTCGCGGCCCACGCAGACGCGCCGGTTGCGGAAGAAGAGCTGCTGCTTCTTCGTGAACGTGGTCGCCGAGGACCGCACGCGGCGAGGCGCGGCGTTCGTGAGCCCCGCCGCCCTGCGCGCGTCCATGTAGGCCTTCCGCGCCGCGACGTACTCGCCGCGCAGACGCTCCAGCTCGTTCGTGTCCGCCAGCGCGACGGCTGCGGCCAACGCCGCTAAGATCAAGATCGCTCGTCTCATAAGCCCTCCTCCGGGTTGCCCTTGTTTATCCCCTGGTCGAAGTACAGCACCTCGCCCGTGACGCCGTTCGTCACGAACCCGGTGTACGGCGTCCTCCCGCCCACCGTGATCGTCAAGTCGCCGAAGTCGAACCCGGACGCCCCGCCCAGCCTGTCGTTTGGCAAGTCGAGGCAAGAGCCGCCGGCGGCCCAGTCGGGGCGCGTGACCGTGCCCCTGCGGCACCCGTTCCACGTCCGCCCGTTCACGGTGACGTTGGTCTTCACGTTCCAGTCCGTCCAGTTGAACTTGTTGGTCGAGCACTTGCCGAACGTCTCGTACACCACGAAGCGGTTGGGGGCCATCGCGAGGTCCCAGTTGCACCACACCCATTGCGTGTCCGTGTAGCCGTCCGTCTCGGTCTGCACGACGTAGAAGGTGAGGTTTGTCCTCGATGTCTCGGGCCGCACCACGAGCGCGATGGCCAGGGAGTTCGACGCGGTCGACGCCGCGGCCGCCTCGAGGCGGCGCAGCTGGTTCGTCATGGAGTCGTGCGCCGCCTCCGCCATGCTCGCGGCGCCGTCCGCCACCTCGTTGGCGGCCGAAACCTCCGCGGCGCTCCCGACCTTGCCCCGGTCGTTGAATATCTCGCCCGTCGGCTCGCGGCGCATCACCACGTCGCGCTCCCAGGCGTTCTCCGTGATCGTCTCGGAAGTATAGATCCGGTTGGTCGTCGCCGACGCGCCCAACTGCGCGAAACACATGCACGTCACGGCCAACGTGCAGACGAAAACGGCAAATCGCATACACGTCATTGCTCGACCTCCATTCGCACCCGCCATTTCGTAGTCCTGCCGACGAAAAAGCCCGTCCCCGTGAGCGTGTTCGTGACGGTATCGGCGTGGTTCGTCGTGTAAAGGTCGATCCACACGTTGTCCGTCTCGCTCCTCTCGACGTGCAACGTCCCCGGCTTGCCGCGCAAGACTGTGCCATCGACGGCGTAGGTGATCGTGACGGCCTTGGAAGTCATGCAGAAGGACAGAATCTCGACGCCGCCGCTCTCGACAATCTCGACGGGCGGCGGGTCGTTGCCCACATAGTACATCGCGAACGGCACGATATTCGACGCCGGCGGGTCGACGAAGTAGTGGCAGGTATTCGTGCCATTCTCATAGACACGCGAATCGAACACCCATTCCTGGCCCAGATGCTCCCAGTCGTTGCTGACCGACTGGCGCACCCACAACGGCAGCGAGACATCGTTCGTCCCGGTGTAGGAGTATGTCAGGAAGGTCTGATCTACATCGTTCGTCGCGATGTCCATGACGGCGGAAGTCACCTCTATGCCGCCATCCGAGGAGAAGCGCTGAATGATGTTCTTCGAGCCCCCGTGGATCACGGCGACGACCGCGGCCAGGACGCACGCCCAGCCGGCCCTGCGGAGCGCGCGCAGCTTGTCGCCCACCTTGCAGAGGGCGTAGGCCGCCACGAACGCGCCGAGCACGCACGAGAAGCACACCGCGAGCCAGAACACGACACGCTCCATCACTCCACCTCCATCAGCACGCCGCCGACGAACCCGAGCGACCTGTTCCCGAACGTCGCCGTGTACGTCCTCCCGCCGGTCACGCCGTTCGGCAGGTCGAGCGTCCCGCCCTGCCCCGACGGCGCGTCGGCCTCGCACTTGATCCAGAGGAAGTAGCTCGCGTACGAGACGGGGTTCGGGATCGTCGCGACGATTGAGTAGTACCCCGAGAAAGTGTCGCCCCCGACGGTCCGGCTCTCCGCGTGGTACACCGGCGCCGTCACGTTCGAGTCCGCGAGCTCCGAGAAGTTCGAGCGCGCGCCGTTTATTGTCTCGCGGTGCATGACGGTCGGCTTCGTCGTCCCGAGGTCGGCCGTGCAGACGTACTCGATCTCGACTACGAGTTGCGCCGCCGAGCGCGTAGTCCAGCGCGCGTCAACTATCGCCAGCACGTCGTCGTCGGTGAACACGACGAGCGGCGCGAAG
>CACWSW010000324.1 GCA_902763655.1 uncultured bacterium | reverse complement strand
AGGACGTTCCGTCCCTTCTTCAGCGATACCGGCCAGCGGAACGGCCCGAAGAAGCGGGCTCCGAGATCAGTGCCGTTCAGCCGCGCCGACGCGCACCACTTCACGTTTCCCAGGTCGAGAAGCGCACGGCATTCGGCATCGGAATCGAACTCCACGCGATAGGCCGCCTTGCCGCTGAACGTCTCGCCCAGGACGCCGCGCCAGTCGCCGAGAGCGACAGGCCGCGCCTCGTCGCCGCACGGCCGCACCTCGAAGTCCACGGCCCCCGCCACGTGCGAGACGAGCGCGCGGAGCGTCCAGCCGGAATCAATGGCAAGCGTGCGTCCTTCGTAGCGCGTCGGCGGGGCGGCGTCCGGGACATCGCCCGTCACGTAGATCGCCGTCTCGCCTCCGCGGAACGTGCGGCACACGCTGCCGTTGCCGGACACCGATTCGAACGCGTCGCGTTCCGGGTCGTAGCGGACGACCGCGCCACCTTCCGGGAACGCGATCTCGACCTGCCTGTCCTCCATGTCCTCGTTCATCACGTACCAGATCCGCCGTGCGCGGTCGATCCGCTTCATGACGCGCAGAGCCTGTGCGCCGGTCCCTTTCACGCAAAGCGTCCTCGGCACGCGTCCGAGATCGATCCCGCGCGCGACGATGCCGCCCGCCGCGGCAAACCTCGCGACATTCTCCTTCGCTTCCGGAAGCACCCGTTCCTCGCTCGGCAGCACGACCGCGCCGTATTCCATCGCGCCGATCCTGAGCTTGCCTCCGGACGTGATCTCGGCGCCGGCCAGATCGCGGTCTTCGGCGAAGTCGTAATCGCAGTTCATGGCGTCCAGCGCGTGCGCGGCCGCATAATGCGCCTTCGCCGCCGCCGCCGCTTCGTTCGCGCCCGCCCAGAACGCGCGCGTGTTGAGCAGCACCACGATCGTCGCGCCCGGACGGCCCTGCGAAAGGAACCGGCTTGTCCGCTCGATGTAGCGGAAAAAATGCGGCTGGAAATCCCAGCATGGCGTGGCAGGGCCAGCGTGCGGCTCGAACAGCGTCATCCACTGCCTCGCATTCGACTGCGCGAGATAGCCAAACACGAAAAGGTTGATGCCGCGAACCATCTGGTAGTCGACGATCCACTTCATCTGCGCGGGCGAGACGGAATCGCCGAAGATGCCGAACGACTCGGAGAGCGCGAAACGGCCGCCGTTCTGCCGCATTGCCGACACCGCGTAGCGCGGGAACGGATTTACCTTCGCCGGGGAGTCGCCGTCTGCCGGGAACAGCTGCCGCCAAATGACGTCGACGCCCGGAACATCCATTGCGCGGAGACTGCGCAGGAGGCTGCCGTGGCTGCGGTCGAGGGCGCGTTCGGGATCGTCCTCGTTGTTGAGGTGTCCGCCGGACATCATTCCGTGCGCGCGGCACCAGTCGCGGACGGGCGTAAGATAGCGTTCCACGAACATGTCGGCCTTCACGTCCATGACGTCTATGCGGACCTGCGCGAGCGCGGAGTTCGTCCGCGCCTTGTCGGCGAGAAGCGCGGGGACATGCGGCATGATGTCGTAGCCCTTCCTGCGGCTGAACTCGTCGGCGAAGTCCGCCGTCCAGGCGAATCTCGGTCCGGCCGCGCCGTATGGCATGTCCGGCTCGTCGGTAAACGCGATGCGCACGGTCGAGCCAAGAGCGCCCCCAAGCCGCTTCGCGTACGCCTCGTGGGTAAGGCCGAGGAACCTCTGCGTCGTGCCGCGTTCGATCAGGGAGGGAAACGCCGCCCGTCCCTTTGGGTAGGGGCGCCTTGCAACCGACAGTCCGCCGTCCTTGCCACATACGATCTCGCGCGGCGTGAACCTCCCTTCCGCGTCGGACGCTGCCACGCGTCCGCACGCCCCGCCCGACGGCCAGCCTCCCTCGTCGTAGAGGTAGGCGTGCATGCCGAGCTCGCCCGCGTGGCGGACAACCTTCGCGAACACGTCGAGGTAGCCTTCCGTCAGGTAGTCCGGCTCCATCTCCGTGGCGAACCAGTCGCGGAAGCCCTTCGGAAACGGATGGATGCAGACGTTGCGCAAGCCGTGCGCGCGCATGTCATCAAGCTGGGCGCAAAGTTCCTTCGCGTCCAGCCGGCCGTTCCACATCCAGAAGTACGCCGGCGAAAAGACGGCATCGCCGGTCTCGGCGGCGAGCGCCTCGAGGCGGTCGGCCACGTAGATCATGCAGTTCACCCAGTCGCTGCCCTTGCGCGAGTCGAAGTAGGTGGGGATCGTCCCGTCTGCGCGCTGGTTGCGCGTGATGTTGTCGGCGAGGGCCTTGGCCTTTTCAAGGTAGAGGGCATTGCCCGTGGCCTTGTACGCGGCGGCGAACGCGCCGATCATGTCGCCCATCGAGGCGTCGATCGGCGTGTAGTAGTCGTACTGCTCAAGGGCGGTGGGCGTCTTCCAGTGCTTCCAGTCCATGTTGTGGATGGGGTCGCTCCACACGACGAACTGGTCCTCGCACCAGTCCACGAGCTCGCACCCCTCGGCCACGCGTCCCTGGGCGAAGAGGCGCAGTGCGGTATCTGCGGCAACGCCCTTCTGGAGGTTCTTGTAAGCCGGCATCGGGTCCATGTCCTCGAACTGCCCGTCCCAGTTCCAGGTCTTCATCGGGCCATTCAGCACGTAGGCGAACGCGCGGTCGCGAACAGCCGCGAGATCCGGCGCGATGGAACGCGCCGTGGCAAGACCTGCCGCGCGGTCAAAGAGGCGGAGGATGTAGCGGCCGGGCACGAGCCGGTTCGCGCGCACGGGCGAAGCGTCCTTCTCGCGCAGCTTGAGCGGCCAAGTGCCATCGGCCCCCTGCAGCTTCGCGTAGGTGCGCGCGATGGCGAGCGCGGCGTCGCGGTACTTCCGGGAATCCGCGCCGTGGCCGGCGCGGCACAGGACATCCGCGAGATCGAGGTAGGCGAGCGCGGCGTGGGCGGGGTAGAGGAGCATGTTCTGCCCGGCGTTCTTCACTGCCACGTCGCGGCGGTCGCCCCAGTAGGTGGGCGGGAAGTGCGCGAGCGGCGCGCCCTCCGGCTGGCTGTGCGCGATCAGCCAGTCCGCCATCTTGCGGGCGATCGCGAGCGCATCCGTCGTATTATACCGCACGAGCGCGCGGATCATGGAGCCCATGATCTTCGCGGGGTAGCAGTAGAGGTCGTAGCCTTTCGGCGGATCGTCGCTCGTCTTCCACCCCTGCACCTGCGGCAGGTTGTACACGGCGGCGTAGACCTTCCGCGCCGCCTCGCGGTAGTCGCACGCGCCCTTGGGGTACGGTCCCTGAAACACCGCCGCGCGGTAGAACGTGCGCTCGCCCGAGCCTTCTACCTTCACCGTGTAGTAGCCGGGCTTCAGCGAATCCCAGATATCGGCGGGAATGGGGAGCCACGGCTTGGGCAAGACCCATGCCCGAATGGGCGCGCTCGCCGAGCGCGCCGACGCGCCCGCAACGGGAGGGACGCAATTTATTGCGTCCGCCGCGGGAGGGACGCGCTCCTGCGCGTCCGCAAGGGTGAATCGGTATTCCTTCGCCCCCTCCACCTCCTGGAACTCGAAGGCTGGGGGGTGGATGAACGCTTTCGCGTGCCCGTTCCAGAACGGGCGCCCGCCGGGCACGCCCGCGCGGATGGGCGTCTTCGCGTGCTCGCGCGCCGCGACGTTCAGCCGCGCCCAGTCCGTCTCGCCCTGCACGGCCACGGCCGCCAACATCAATCCCCAGAACAAGCTCGTCTTCATTGCA
>CACWSW010000323.1 GCA_902763655.1 uncultured bacterium | reverse complement strand
CCGATCATGATGTTGGACGGGAACGGCCACGTCTGCGAGCCGAAGTAGCGGATGTCCCTAACCTCGATTGACGCCTCCTCGCGTATCTCCCTTCGGACTGCATCTTCGAGATTCTCCCCGGGATCGACGAATCCGGCGACGAGCGACCACACCACGCCCTTGTAGTGCGTGTTGCGCTGCAGGAGCACCTTGTCGCCCTTCGTCACAAGGACAATCACCGCTGGCGCGATCTTCGGATAGGCCGTGTAGCCGCATTCCCCGCAGACCATCGCCCGCTCGCCAGGGTCGTCGTGCGGCCTCATCGTCGCGCCGCAGCGTCCGCAGAAGCGGTTGCTCCTGCGCCACTCGTCGAGTTCGGCCTCGCGGGACGCATCGCGCATCTCGCCTGGCGTCATGTCCCGGAACGTGTCGCGGAGGTTCTTCACCGCGCACCTGCGACGCGCACGACCTCGTAGAGCATGCGTGCGCCTGCGGAACCCTTGACCGTCGCCGTGAACGCGAGCTTGCCGTCGCGCGCCATGGCGGGGATCCTGTCCAGGCGCTTGCCCGCCGTATCGAGCCCCCACACCTCGTATGCGCCGGGATCGGCGAGCGCAAGCGCAACATTCGCGGAGCCGTTGCGCACAACGGGCGGATACGAGCCCCACTTGAGGAGCGTCGTCTTCGCCTTGTCGGCGTAGATGTTTCCGTCGCCCTGCACGTCGGTGAGGTGCGAGACGAGCAGGCGTGCCGACTGCGCGATCGGCTTTCCGTCGAGCGAGCTGGCCCATACCGTCGCCGCCACGTCGCCTACGTCGAAGGCGACAGGACCGGCCGAGAGCGCGCCCTTGGGCGTGAAGCCGCCTGCCGTGCGCGGCGTATCTATGCAGAAGCTGCCGACTTCGCGGTCGAAGGCGATGGCGGAGTTGGGCGAGAGCGGCACGGGAGCCGTTTCCTTGGCGAGCTGTTCGCCGAGGTTGAACGTCTTCACGCCGGCCGGCGGCGGAGCGACCGCAGTGCCCACCTGCGTCTGCCAGGCGGCGTTGCGCCACTTCGGCACGATGCCCGTCGGCTGGCCGTTCTTTGGCATGAAGGTGTCGGGCGTCACCTTCAGCGCCAGCCTGTCGGCGAGCGGCGCCATGTCGCCGCGCAGGAAGAGGCACACGCTCGCGCGGTCGGAGGCCTGTCCGAGCGGATCGCTGCCCACGTCGAAGTAGCCCGGGAATCCAGAGCGGTCTCGCAGGTTGCCGTCCCCGTGCGAGTAGGCGAAGCGCCAGAGGCCGTCCCAGTCCTGTAGCGCGCCCATCGCGCCCGTCATGATGCCGCCCACGCCGCGGAACATTCCCGGACCGGAGAAGTTCCACTCCGTGATGCAGAACGGCTTGGAATGCATGCGCGTGAAGGCGCACGCCACCGGCGGCAGGCTCTTGGAGAAGACAGGGTTCGTGTTCGGGCACTTGGAAGGCAGGCTCCACGAGCGCGCGATGAAGTTCGGGTGGTCCACGTAGAAGTGGTCGTCCACGTAGTCGTACCGCTCCTCGCGCATCGCCATGAGCGGCGTGTAGTGGCTGCCGCAGTTCTGGCTGGTGAGGAGAGCCTTCACGCCGAGCGAGCGCAGGAACTCGCGCTGGCGCCTGGAGAGGTCGTTCTCCACGTCAGCCATGAAGCAGATCAGCGCGGCGCAGTTCCACGCAGGCACCTTCTCGGCGTCGTCCGGGACGCCCTTCGCGAACGCGGGATCGGCGGCGCGCTTCGCGGCAAGCCACTTCCTCCACGCGGCCTTCATCGGCGTCTCCTTCCTGATCGCGTCCCAGCACCAGGAGAGATGCCCCTCGTTGATGAGGGATATGAGCGGCAGGCCAGGCTCGTCCTTGTACGCGCGGCCAGTGAACGGGTTCACGTGCGTGAGCAGGTTGCGGGAGAACGTCTTCCAGTTCTCGAACGCAGGCTCGTGGACGCCGATGAGGTTCTTGTACACCTGCTGCGGAACCTGCCCGTCGCGGTCGATGCCGACGTCGCGCCACATCACGGGACGCGACGTGAAGAGGTCGGTCGTCACGTAGATGCCCTTCTCCATCGCTCGGAAGAGCAGGTAGTCAAGGCGCTTCGTCCATTCTTCGTTGAACGTCAGGCGGTCCTTCGACCCCTTGATGACGCCGTCCCAGCTCTCGTAGTGGTGGATGCGCACGGTGTTGTAGCCGAGGCGCACGAGGCGCATCACCAGCTCGTCGGCGAGCGCCTGGTCTGGGAAGCTCGCGGAGAAGCAGAGGTTCACTCCGTAGAACCGCTGGTGCACGCCGGGCTTGCCCTCGAACTCGAAGTGCCCGTTGGCGTTCCGCAGCCAGCCGTACTTGCCGGCGGGCGCGTCCTGCAGCCCCATGTTCGAGAAGTCGAGCGCGCTGCCGGCCTCGATGTTCTTGCGGTAGTCCAGCGGGATCCAGTCGGGCCCGCGCTTGACCACGACAGGCTGGTCGATCGTCACGTTCACGCCCTCCGGCGCGGAGAGGATGCACGTGAACGTGCGCTGGTCGCCCTTCCTGAACGCGCGCCCGGCGCCAGTCGAGATGCGCAGCGTGAACGACTGCACCCATTTGCGGTCGTCCTGGATCATCAGCGGCACGGGCGCGGGGAACGTCAGGGTGAACGGCTCGGCGCCCCCCTCGGCCGCGAAGGAGATCGACTTGGCGGTAGCGGAGTAGAGGCACATTTTCGCGTCGCTGAATTCCTTGGGAAGCGAATGCTTCTTTCCGGACGCGTCGGTCCAGCTGCCGCCCGCGTACTTGTCGCACGGCATGACGAGCGACAGCACCGTGGCCTCGGGGTTCTGGTCCAGTTCCGACGTGGCGGTGACGACGTAGACGGCGCGCCTGTCCGCCGTAGGCAGCAGCGTGGCACTGCCGTGTCCGCTCCTCGCCTTGTCGGCGAACAGCTCGAAGTTCGCCGTTCCGGTCGCGACGTCCGGAAACGCGAAGTCAGTCCTGATGCCAGAAGACTGCCCGGACCATCCCTCATGGTGGATCGTCATCGCGAGCTGGGCGCCCTTCCCGCCCACGCGCACGTTGCCGTTTATCCCAAGCCCAGCCTCGAGCGGCGCGCCCATTCCCGCCGCCGCTGCCAATGCCGCCGCGCAGGCGACGGCCATCTTCCCTGAAGCCATGTCCATTCCCTTCTCCTACTCGTGTTTCCAGACGACGGTGTCCTTCATCCATTCCTTCACCTCGGGCCACTTGAACGGCGGCTGGCCGTAGAGGAAGTGGTTGCGATGGGCCTCGCCGTCGGCCTTGTACTCTATCTCGATCAGGCCCTGTCCGGAGAACGGCACCGTGCCGAGCTTCGTCTTGGAGTTGGCGGCGACCTCGTAGTCGAGGTCGAGCAGCACCTTGCCCGACGCCTTGTCGCGGTAGGTGGCATGTCCCTTCACCGGGTAGCGGCGGTCGTTCACGGCCCAGGCCACATGGTCGTCGCCCAGCATCGCCAGCTGGTCGTGCTGGACAGACTTGAGCGCGTAGTACGCCGGCTTCTTGCCGCCGTAGTAGTCCACGACCGCGTCGGAGATGATCGGCCAGCCGTCGCGCACGTTCCACCAGATGAGTCCGTTGAAGCGCGTGAACTTGCGGCTGCGGAACATCTCGCAGAACGTCTTCATCGCCTCTGCTCGACGAACGTCTCGAAGTCGCGCGCCACGCTCCCGAACATGATCTTCGTCTGGTTCGTCATGAGGTTGTTGCGCGTCGAATGGCGCATCGCGCCGGGCGTCACGGAGGGGTTGCAGGCCTTGATCTGCCACTCGTCGTTCCAGTGGAAGTCGCGGTGCGGGTCCTCGCCCGTGATCTCCTTCCACGGATACACGGAGCCTGCCGTCATCATCTTCTTAAGCGACGCCACGTTCGGGCAGCCGTGGTAGCCCATCTCGCTCGCGAACCAGCACGGGCTGTTCGTGTAGAACGGTACCTTGTAGTAGGCGCGCGCGCCCCAGAGGTGGTCCTCGCTCGGTTTCGCCTTGCCGGCCGCCACGTCCGGCGAGTAGTAGGGCGACGAGGGCAGGTAGGGGCGCGTGAGATCATACTCGAAGAGCACGTCGGGGATCGTCTTGCGCGAGTTGCGGTCCTTGTTCGGGTCGCGGGCGAGCTTGTGGCCCACGAACCAGCGGAACGCGCCGTCATTCTCGTTGTTGCCGCTCCAGAGG
>CACWSW010000322.1 GCA_902763655.1 uncultured bacterium | reverse complement strand
CCCAGGAACCGCGCGCCGTCCAGGAAGCGGTTGCGCTGGCGCTCCTCGGACGAGAGCACGCGGTCCGTCATGCGCACGGCGCAGATTTCCGCGCCGGCGCTGAGCGGACTGCTGCCCGTGAAATAGCCGCCAAACGCGACAATGTCCATCGTGGGTTCGACCGTTCCGTAGCTGGACGTGTGGATGGCGTTCGTTCCGTCGAGGTAGAGCGTGGCGGAATTTCCGTCGCACGTGACCGACACGCAGTGCCGTCTGCCCCACGCCGTGGTCGTGCCCTTGCCGTTCGGGACCTCGCACGCATGGTTGTAGCCGTCCGTGCGGTACTGGAGACCCTGGATGACGGGATTCTTGCTGTTCATCGTGCGGATTTCCACCATCAGCTGCCGCTTGGAATCGTTGCCGAACACCGCCCACTTCTCGTATCCGGACGGATCGATCGGCGTTTCCGGGTGCATGATCACCATCTCGAGAGTGAACGCCTTCCGTTTCAGCGCCCCGAGCGAGAGGGGCGAGGTCGTCTTCACGTAGCGGCTCGCGTTGCCGACCCAGGCATCGGACGAGAATGCGGCCCCGTTCGCGCAGTCGAACGCATGTTTGCCGGTCAGGTCCGTCCATGTGGTCGGCGCGGCGTTGTGCACGCCCGCGCCGCCGTTCTCGATCGCGTCGAGGTGCCCGATCAGGCCGTCCTGCACGTAGAGCGACGTGGCCGGGCTGGTGGCGGTGCGCGCCACGATGCGCGCCGGCATGGCGGCCGTGAACGACACCGTGCCGCCCGAGACGGTCGCGCCGGCGGGCAGGGCGTCGAGGATCACGTCGGACGACCCGTCGGCGGCGATCCGCGCGGAGAACGACACGCTCGCGCCGACGCCGGACCAGACGTCCAGAGCGTTGTCCTGCCAAGTCGTCCCGCCGTCCGTCGAGAACTGCACGCCCAGTCCGCCCACGTGCGTGAGCACCTGGAGCGCGCCGTTCTCCACGCGCCAGCCCGTCGCGCCGTCCGTCGCGCTCGCGCCCATGAAGCGGACGCGGTCGAGGAAGTCGTTGCGCAGGATCTCTGCGGGCGTCAGCACGCGCTCCGTCATGCGCACGGCGCAGATTTCCGCGCCGCTCTTCAAGGGAGACACGCCGCCGACGCTCGCGCCGAAAGAAAGGGTCGCCAACGTCGGGGAAAGGTAGTCGCACGTGATCGTGTGGAGGACGTTCACGCCGTCGCAGTAGAGCGTGGCGGTCGTTCCGTCGCACACGACGGTCAAATGCTGGCGCTTGCCCCACGCGGTCAATCCGGTCGTCTCCGGAATCTTCACAAAGTCATAATAGGCTTTCGCACGGTACTGGAGACCGCTCACGAGCGGGTTCTTGCTGTTGACGTGGCGAATCTCCATCGTCAAGTTGCGGTTGTTGCCGTTCTCGTGGCCGAAGTAGGTCCAGTATTCAAATGCGTTGGATTGGGGTTCGGTCGGATGGGAAATCACCATCTCCAGCGTGAACGCCTTGTTCTGCAAGGCGGCGAGCGCCTTCGGGGACGTGGCGGTGATGTAGCGGTTGGAGTTGCCCACCCAGGCGTCGGCGGAGAACGCCGAACCGTTGACGAGCGTGAACGTCTGGTTGCCGGTGAGGTCTGTCCATTCGGTCGGCGCGGCGACGTGCACGCCCGCGCCGCCGTTCTCGATCGCGTCGAGATGGCCGATCAGGCCGTCCTGCACATAGAGCGAAGTGGACGGCAGCGAATCACCGTACGCCGCAACACTCGCGACCATTGCCGCGATAATTATCGATATCTGTTTCATTGTTTCTTCTCTTTCGCTGCTTCTCAGTTCAAGATTGCGACCTGAAGTATCTTCATCTACCCTCCGCCTTGTTGGCGACATAGGGAATCGGGTCGGCGAAGTCGCCGTCGAACGCGAGCGGCATCATGTAGACGTTGAGCGCCTTGTCGCAGAAATAGAGGCGCGAGACGGACGGCTGGCGGCCGTGTCCGTCCGCCCAGAAGGCGTAGAAGCCGGGCTGCACGTTGAGCGGCTGGCGCGGATAGTTCTGGTTACGCACGCTGCCGGAGGTGAGTTGCTTCTCGAGCTTCCACGTCTCGCCCGCGTCGTGCGAGATCCACGCGGCGATTTCGCCGCCGGGGTTGTAGGGCTGGGGCCCCTTCTCGGACGCGCCGATGAGGCGCCAGTCGGTGTCCGTGTCGATGTACAGCTCGGCGAAATCGTAGTTGTTGTCGCTGCGGATTCCCGTGTCGATTTCGCGCCAAGCCGAACCGGTCCACTTGGCGAGCTTCCACTCGCGCGGACCGTCCACCGGTCCCGCGCGGTAGCCCTTGCTGACCGTGGAGAGGATCACGGGGCGGCCCTTCGAGTCGAACTTCACGCCCTTGATGTAGACGTTGCGGCCCGTGCCCGCGTAGGGCAGGGCGAGCGCGGGGTTCTCGCGTTTGTCGAGCGGAAGCGCCAGCATCTCGCCCTTCGCGTTCTGCCAGGTCTTGCCGAAGTCGGACGTCTCCATGTAGAAGATGTCCGTGCGCCAGTTGAGACCCTTGCCCTTCGGATGCTGGTCGAAGGCGACGCCGATCTTGCCGCCGCCTGGAAGGCGGCTTTCCCAGTTAGTCGCGCCTTGACGGTTTCCGCATGTCGGCAGATAAGGCCACGCGCGCTGGTAGTGGCCGTCGTTGAAGAACACGAGAAGTGTGCGGTCCGACCATTCGGACCCGTCCGCGTTGCTCGTCATGAAGCAGTTGGAGCGGCCCGACATCTTCCCTTTCAGGTAGGACGCGTGCAGGAAGAGAAAACCGTGGCCGGGCACGAAAAACGGCTGCGGGTAGGAGAAGTTGCCCTTCCAGACCACCTTGAACGACGAGATGTCGTACGGCTTCTCGCTGCGCGCGATGCGCGAGGGGCGGCTCTGCCCATGGCTCGAGGAGAAAATGTAGATGTAGCCCTTGTCGTCGAGACCGATGACGGCGTTGTCGTGCGCGTCCGTCGTGTGCTTGTCGAAGACGACCGTCGGGCGCGCGAGCTTCTTCGTCTTGTGGTCGAAGTATGAGACCGACTGCAGGAGCGTCGAGTTGCGTTCGTCCGTGCCGCCGAACGTGAAGAAGGTCTTGTCCACCTCCTTCGCGTACACGGCCATCGGCACGTGTCCCGCGCAGTAGGTGCCGAGTCCGCCAGAGTACTTGTAGACGTACTCGTCGTGCGAGGGCTGGTTGAAGTACCAGAGACCGCGGAAGCCCGGCGCCTTGCGGTTCAGCAGCTCGGGCTCGGCCATGCGTCCGTCGTCCTGCGGACGCGCCTTGTGGAAACCGTCGGCCGTCTGTCCCGCTCCGGCCGCCTCCACCGTGTGTCCCTTCGCCTTCTCGAGGATGGCGCGGCAGAGCCAGAGCATCGCGGCCTGGCCGTGCGAGTCGCCGTTCACCCGGCGGCGGGCGAGGTAGTAGGGGCGGTCGTTCCGCGCCCCCGTCCCCTCGCAGACGTTCGAGAGGTTGCCGAACTCGTCCATGCGCGCGACAAGCGCGAGGAAGGCGCGGCGGAAGGCGCGTCCGTACGGCTTCTCGTCGAGCCAGCCGTTCTTTACGCCCTCCGCAAAGGCGTAGGCGAACATCGCCGTGCAGGAGCTCTCGGCCCAGGCTTCCGGATCGCCTACGAGCTGCCCCCACATGCCGTCCTCGCGCTGCTTCTCGAGGAGCGTCTTCATCATCTTGCGGTAGCCTTCGAGGATGCGCGGACGGTACTCGCTGTCGGCGGGGAGGTACTTGAGCGTCATCGGCATCGCGGCGG
>CACWSW010000321.1 GCA_902763655.1 uncultured bacterium | reverse complement strand
GAACAGATGTCGTTAAGGTCATCACCGGGATGCGACGTAGCGGGAAATCGGTTCTTTTGGAGCTGATTCAGGCAGAACTTCGCCAACGCAATCCTAAGGTCCGGGTATTCTCGGTCAATCTTGACGATGACGAAAACAAACGGTTTCTTGCAAAGGGCGTTCTTTACGAACATGTAAACGGACTGCTTCAAGAAGCCGGAGACGAGATGGTCTATCTCTTCTTTGACGAAATCCATGATGTCGAGGAATGGGAAACGGCTGTCAATTCGCTTCGGATGCGCAAGAACGCAGACATCTACATCACGGGTTCCAACTCAAAGCTTCTTTCCGGGGAGCTTGCGACCTACCTCACCGGACGGTATGTCGAAATCAAGATGACGCCTTTCTCCTTCTCGGAGTTCCTTGAGGCCGCGCAGCCGGTATTCCCGGAGGAGGATCGAAGCCAGCTCTTCAACCGCTATCTCATGACGGGCGGGATTCCGTTTCTGGCAAAGGTGCGTTATGACGAGGAGGCGTCGCGGGCCTATCTGCATGATCTGTACGGAGCCATTCTCCTCAAGGACGTGGTGCGTCGCAAGCAGATTCGCGACGTTGACCTGCTGGATCGCATCGTGCGTTTCGTCATGACGGAATGCGGGCATACGTTCTCGGCGCGCCGCATCGTGAACTTTCTCAAGGGCGAACGACGCGAGACGTCAGTGGAGACGGTGTTGAACTACCTCGCCGCCTGCGAGGAGGCGTTTCTGATCGCCCGCGTTCCGCGTCAAGACCTGATCGGCAAGCGCATTCTGGCGGTGGACGAGAAGTTCTATGTGACGGATACGGGCCTGCGCAACACGGTCGTGAGGGGAAGTCTTCGCCGTGATGTCGACCAACTGCTGGAAAACGTGGTCTACTTCGAGTTCCTGCGGCGGGGCTATAAGGTCACGATCGGCCGCGCACGGGAGAAGGAGGTCGATTTTGTCTGCGACCGGGGCAGCGAGCGCCTCTACATCCAGGTCGCGTTCTCGCTCGGTTCCGAGGAAACCCGCGAGCGGGAGTACGGCGCGTTGGAGCAGATCAAGACGGCCGACGCGAAACTTCTGCTCACCATGGATCGTCTTGACATGAGCGACGGCACGATCCGCCACTTCTACCTCCCTGATTTTCTTCTATCAAACAGCCCGTCATTAAGCCGTAGTTCACAGATATGAAGTCATGCTCAACGACCTGTTCGCATTCTAAGATACATCGTCATCATCAGGTAATCGGCCATGCGAGATAAAACGAAGCCGTTCACTGTGGCACTGACTGGGAAAGCCGCCATCCTGGCGGCGGCATTCTGCGCGCTCGCCGCCTCCGCCGTCGAGGTGAAGGTCGATTTCTCGAAGGACGTGCGGCCGGTGAAGCCGATGCACGCCGTCGGCCAGCCGCCGCTGCTGGGACTGCGCGACTACCAGCTGTTCCGCTACCTGAATGAGGCGGGCGTTCCGTATGCGCGCCTGCACGACATCGGGAGCAGCGTTCCACAATGCCGTTACCACATGGTGGACATTCCGAACGTCTTCCCCGATTTCGACGCGGACGAGAACGACCCGGCGAACTACGACTTCCTGTACACGGACAAGATGCTGGCCGCCCTGATCGCCAACGGCGTGGAGCCGTGGTTCCGTCTGGGCGTGTCCATCGAGAACGACTGCAAGGTGAAGGCGTATCGCATTTATCCGCCGAAGGGTTACGCGAAGTGGGCGCGCATCTGCGAGCATGTGATCCGCCACTACACCGAGGGCTGGGCAAACGGCTTCAGATGGAAGATCACCTACTGGGAAATCTGGAACGAGCCCGACAACCGGAAGGACCCCGTCGAGAACCAGCAGTGGCGCGGCACGTTTCCGCAGTTCTGCGAACTGTACGCCGTGGCGTCGCGCCACCTCAAGGCAAAGTTCCCGCACCTGAAGATCGGCGGCTATGGCAGCTGCGGCTACCGCCTCCTTTCCACACCGGAGACCCAGCGCGACAAGGACATGTACCACCGCGTGCAGTGCATCCACGATTTCCTCGCCTTCGCAAAGAAGGAGAAGCTGCCGCTCGACTTCTTCTCGTACCACAGCTATCTTGCGCCAAGCGACACGGTCTCGCACGTGGCGATCGCCCGCAAGGCGCTGGATGACGCCGGTTACGCGCACACGGAACTCTCGCTCAACGAATGGCTGCCCGTCCCGTCGCGCAAGACCCTCGGCACGGCCACGCAGGCGGCGGACGTCTGCGCCGAGATGCTCGGCCTCCAGGGCACGGCGCTCGATTCGGCGATGATCTACGACGCGCGGTGCGGCCTCGGCATCTTCTCGCCGCTTTTCAATCCGTACGACTACAGTCCGCACAAGGCGTACTACGCGTTCAAGGCGTTCAACGAACTGTACAAACGCGGCACCGAGGTCGAATCTTCCTCCAGCGACCGGTGGGTCACATGGGTCGCCGCCGCGCGTGGGGAGAAGGACGGCGCCGTGGTGATCGCCCACACGGGGGACAAGGAGGTGCCGTTGGTGCTGGAGTTGTGCGGTCGCAACAAGTTGCGACCCTCCCCGAGTGGCGGCGGCGTTAAGTGCAAGGTGCGCGAGTGTCGGATCACGGACGAGACGCGCACGAACGAAATCGTGCCCCTGCCAACCATGCTCCCGCCTCATTCCTTCCTCGTCGTGACCGTCGAGCGTTGTCGAGGTAATTAGATAGTCAGCCGCTTCTCTGAGTTCCTTGAGGCCGCACGGAGCCATCCTCCTCAAGGACGTGGTGCGCCGCGAGGGGTTCTCCACCTGGCGCAAAGTTTGCGCAACGCTTCGGGAACGTGCAAAGTAACCGATGCAGATTACTTCTTGCGGCGAGAGACGGGCTCTTTCTTGAAGAGCGGCACGTCTATGTCGAACGTGCCAATACAGCGGCAGTCGATCCACAGTTCGGCGGTCTCCGCGCCTGGCGGCACTTTGACAGCACGGTTGCTGACGGAGCGCGCCGCGGTGTGCAGATCTTCGGACAGCAGCTTTCCGTCAGCGTCAAGGAACCTCACGCGTGACGCGAACCCGAACTGGACCGCCACGCCTGGGCGGGTCGTCGTGGCAAGCTTAACGGTGTAGTAGACCTTCTGCGGCCGGTCGAAAAGCGACATCGTCTTCGAGAACCGTATCACGCCGTTCGTCTCGCTCGTCAGACGGAACACCGTCGCCTTCGTCTTCGCGTTCCCGTCCTGCCGAACGTCCTGCTTTTCCGAAAACTGGAGAGAGGCGATCCAACCGCTGGTCAACCTGCGCGTGTCCGCAAAATCGACTATGTCTTCTCCTCGAGACGGCGCGGCAGGCAATTCGACTGCGCTGACGGCAGCATGTTCCGCGGAGCTTTCGCGCAGCGAGTTCACGAGCCTCACCGTGCACCATGCGCCGCCAAGCGTAAGGATCGCCGCGCCGATCACGAGCGCGGGGCCAAGCCGGTGGGAAGCGGACGGCGCCGTCTGAAGCGGCGGGAGCGTCGCTTCCACAACATGCTTCGCGCCCGCAAACCTTTTCCCCTTCTTCTTCTCTGGGTTGGCGAACTTTTCGGTGCCACGGATCTCGATCGGCTTCAGTTCTTGCGCACGCGTCTTGATCCACGGTGCCTCGTCCACACCCTGCCCATTCATCTTCGCGCGGTATCCCTCGAGGTCGAACGGCAGCGAACGAAACGTGACGGTGCGGGAATGGTCGTCGTAGATGCAGTAGAAGCTGCGGCATGCGCCGCTGCGAGGATAGCCCACGCTCCCGACGTTCACGAG
>CACWSW010000320.1 GCA_902763655.1 uncultured bacterium | reverse complement strand
CGCCGACTTCCGGGACGACGAGGTCGCCGGACGCATTTCCGCTCGCGTCGTAGTTGTAGTACGACCAGTAGCGGTTCGTCACGGCGCCATTCGCGCTCACGACGTCGATGACCGCCTTCGTGTAGTTGAGCCGGTTCATGACGCGCATCGTCACGCCGCGCAGCGTCACGACGCCGTCCTCGCACGTCGCGTCGACGGCCGCGACGGCCGCGCCCTTCACATAGTCGTATCCCGCGCGGACGGTCGCGTCCCAATACGCGTTCGGCGCCCTGCCCGCGCTGATGATGTCGTCGGAGACCAGCCACGGCGTGTTGTCCGCCGCGCCGCCCAGGCCGACCTTGAGCTGCACGCCCTCGGTGATGCCCTTCAGGACGGCGGACTGGATGCGCTGGCTCGCCGTCGCGCCTTCCGCCTCGCCGGCCGCGACGCGCGCAAGCGCGTTCGACCAGACGATGTACGCGCCCCAGTCCGAGCCGGCGGGGTTCGGATGGGTGGCGTCCACCTTGCCGCCCTTGGCGGAGAAGAAGTAGTAGTCGATCGCGTTCTTGAGCGGGATGGACGGGTTGATGCCGTTGATTCGGACGAGCTCCGCGTTCATCCAGTCCGCGAACGGCTTGTTGAGGTCGATGAAGGCGACGTTCCGCGCTCCGGCGGCGATCTTCGCCTCGACCCACGCCTCGCCGGCCTCGGCGTAACCCTGGAGCGAACGGTTCCACTTCGCGTTTTCGGCGTCCCACGAGTAATGGCGCTCCAACGGCGAGACGATGACGAGATACGCGCCCGCCTCGTTCGCATCCGCGAAATAGGTCTCGAGGTTGTTTGTGTAGCTTTCCGTGCTGGCCTCGTTGTGCCCGTATTCGACATAGAGATAGTCGCCTGGCTTGAGAAGGCAGCTCTTGCGGTGCGTGTTCGCGCCCGTGGCAAGTCCGCCCTCGCCCTGATTGCGGATCGCAAGATTTGCAGGCGCCCAGCGCGAAAGACCCGAGCCGACGCCCGAATAGTTCTGGAGCGTGAAGTACGGCGTGTCGCAGCGCTGGTCGGTGCCGGTCGAATCGTCGCAGAGCCACATCGTCCGGCCGACGTTCATGTTGGCGACCGCGCCGCCGCGAACCGTCCCGGCCGTCTGCGGCTGCTTCACCACGGTCAGGGACGCGAGCGCGGCGTTCTCGCCGACGACCACCACGTTGATTGCGTTGTCGTCGTAGGCTTTCTTCGGCGTCTTGAAGTAGTTCGGCGCAAGCTCCACGCTCCAGGCGAACGTCTTCGTCTCGCCGGGGACGAGAACGAGATGCTGCGCGTGCGTGTGGCAGCGCTCGGAGAAAAGCGTCACGTCGGCATTCGCGGTTGAGGACGCGTTCGCGACGGTGCAGGTGACGGCGTAGTACGCCCGCTCCTCCGCCCGCATCGAGAAGCGGACCGGATAGCGTCCCTCGAACGACGACGCGCCGCCCGGCAGGTATTCGCTTGCCGCAGGCCCCGCGACGCACGGGACTCCGTTCGCGTCCGTCGTATCGTGAAGGACGATCTTCTGTCCCTTGACGACCCTGAAGCCATCGATCGCGTGGGGGACCGTCGGCAGATTGGACGGAACGTCCGTCCTGTACGAATCGTCCGTCGTGCCAAGAAAGCCGTAGGAGAACTGCCCGTTCTCCAACTCGCCGTTCACGTCGCACACGGCGTTTGCAGGCACGGGGATCGACCCGTCCTGCGTCTCGCTCACGCCAAACGCAAACCGGTACACGCCATCCGACGGCACATTCGCGGTTGTAAATGCCACGGCCGTGCATGCCATCATGCCGACACACGCCAGAATCTCTATTTTTATCCTCATGGACGACTCCTCTCAGATGTCGCCCGAATTCTACCAGAAACCCGCCCCCGCCGTATTACCCGATGGGGTATGTTCGCCCAATTCCAGTATCCCTACGGGCGCCACTCTCGCCGTCGGCCGCAATAAATTACGGTCCTCCCCCTCTGTATAACATCAAGGTTTCAGGCACCCTATCGGGCAAACCAACGTTCCATCGGGTTCCTCATACGCATAATCGCCTTCGGCGACGACTATCATTCGAAACGCAGGCTCCCGCATCTTCTTCGTATCGATCTCGTTCGCGAGGCGACTCAGCTTCTTTCTGCCATCGTCTATGAGCATCTCGCCGCCAATCTTCACTTCGATGAGGCCATAACTCCCGTCTCTCAGATGCATCACCGCGTCGCACTCCAGACCGCTCTTGTCGCGGTAATGGCTTACCTTGCCGTCATTCGCCGCAGCGTAAGTCCGCAAGTCCCTGGCGACAAGAGTCTCGAAGAAAAGGCCGAATGTCTTCAAGTCGTCCATGAGGTTGCTGGGGCCAAGTCCAAGTGCCGCTGTCGCGATGGACGGATCCGTGAAATATCGTGTATCGGTCGTTCGAACCGGCGTTTTGCAACGGAGGTTCGGACACCACGCGGGCATGTCCTCGACCACGAATATCTTCTTGAGCGCCCCCACATACGAATAGACCGTATTCTCATGAACGCCTCCATGCGGCGCGTTCGGCGCAAGATCGGCCCTGATCGCCGTAACAGACGACTGCGTGCCTTGCAGACGTGCGAGGGATTTCATTATGCGCAGCGCAAGGTCGGGATCGCGCAACACCTCATCGACCCTTGAAATATCATGATTGACAATGGCGTCAACATAGTCAAAAGCCTGACGCAGAGCGGCCCTTCCGCTCCTGTTGGTCGCTTTCGGCCACCCGCCACGGCATGTAAGATAGGCAATTTCCTCAAGCGTATGCTGTTTCGCGTCCCCCAAAGACCTCTTGCCGGCAAACAAATCGGCGAAAGAAACACTTCCTGATGATTCCAGGCTTTCAAACAATGACATGGGACGCATTCTTATCCACGCGAAACGCCCAGTCCCTGAATGGTGAATCTTCTTTTTCGCCTCATCATCCAACGGAACGGCGCTTCCTGTAAGGATATACTTGCCGTCCTCGTCTGAGTGATCTACATCAAATCGAATCGTATCCCAAAGCTCCGGCGCAATTTGCCATTCATCAATCAAGCGCGGGGTCGCTCCCGCAAGCAGGCGTTGCGGATTCGTCTGGGCCGTCATGAGATACTGTTCACGACGCTTAGGCTCATTCATGTAAATGACGCTCTTGGCTATTTGCTCCGCAGTGGTGGTTTTCCCACACCATTTTGCGCCCTCTATCAACACTGCACCTTTTGCATCCAATGCGTCACGAACGAGTGCGTCTAATATCCTATTTTTGTAGATTTTCATGCCAAATATATTACCAAACCGTTGATAGCCCGTCAATAGCATTGTGGAACTTGGCGAGTTTTCGTTGTGGAGCTTGGCGCGTTTTCGTTGTGGAACTTGGCAATAAACGTCACAAAGAGGATGTCGCGGCTTGGTGGCCGTTGACGCTCCTACCAAAATCCCCACCATTGGGAATAGAGGGAATGTTGCCAGTTTTCAATTGGGCCGCGGCGGAACGTGCCGCCTGGACATTATCTCGCGAGGAAGCGCCAGTCCTTGATGCGCCCGACGCTTTTGTTCTGGCGCGGCGTGTAGCGGAAGCCGAATACCTCCGCCTTCGCGGGGACGCAGAACTCGATCCAGTGTGGCAGCGTACGCGAACTCGTAAGCCAAAACGCCTCGACCTGACCGTCTACGCCGTCCTCGCGTATCTCCTCCTCGCTGTCAACGCCGGTGATCTGCACGTCGAGCGAGTTCAGCGGATTGCCGTCCTTGTCGAGGAAGTCGAACTCGGCGATCGTCGCGAGGTTCTTCGCGTCGTACGTCGTGAGCGCCTGAAGCGTGAAGAAGTTGCCGCGCACCCCCTTCCCGAACATGACGACCTGCGCCTCGTCGCCGGACGGGAACATGCCAGAGGCGACTTCCTCGCCGCCGAGGCATTTCTTGTTCTGGCGCTCTTTGCGGTTGAAGTCCGTTTCGGGCTGCAGAACGTCGAGGACGGCCTTGCCGACGGACGCAATCTCGCTCTTCGCGCGCGGACCGAAGAAGTCGAGCACGACGACTTCGTTGCCGCCTTTCCTGAGCCAGCACCCCGGCAGATACAGCGTCTGCTGCGGGCCGATGGACCAGAACCGGCCGAGGTTGTGTCCGTTGACCCACACGATGCCCTTCGTCCAGTCCCTCATGTCGAGGAACGTATCGGCGGGAACGTCGTCCGGCACGTTGAGCGTACCGCGGTAAAGCGCCGGCGAATCGGCGGCAGCGGCCGCAACGCCAGCCGCGGACGGCGGTGGAACGCCGTCCCTACCGGCTTTTGCAACTGCCTCTTGGATGTCCTCGCCATCGGGGTCGAGCGGCATTATTCGCGCGGTCCATCCCTTCAGCTCTTTCTTGTCGAGGCGGACGCGTCCGCTCATGCCCTTCCGGTCCTCCATCCCCGATGAAGAGTTGATGCGGCCCATCGCCTCCACGACAATCTGCAGCCGTCTCGGGTTCTTCTCCTTTGAACGGTCGATGCGCGGCCTTACGCCGCGATGTCTGCGGTCGAGAACACCAATGCGCTTTCCGTCAAGAAACACGTAGCCGAAGTCATGGAGTTCATCGACGTTGAGCTGCCCGCCGTCACCGGGCGCGAGCATCCGTTCGTACGAGACGAGTCCGAATCCCTGTCCGAGGCGCTCCATGAATTCAGGGCGTTCCATCTTCACTTCGCGGCGGACAAGCACGTCGAGCGGCGCGATTCGCTCCATCTTGGCGCGTCCGTTCTCGTTGATCGGCGCCTCGTAGTCGTAGCTCGTGACGTTCGGGACGAACGGATTGCGGCAGCCGGACCATCCGCCGAAGCTCGTGCCGCCGTGCGCCATGTAGAGCGAGAAGCTGACGCCGTGCGCGAACATCCAGTCGATCGGACCGAAAAACGCGCGGTCGTTTTTGGGTGGATGGTGGGCCTGTCCCCACGTGTCAAACCAGGCGGGATAGTACTCCGCGCACATGAGCGGGCCTTTGGGCTGGTATTTTCGGACGATTTCGAAGCGCTGCTCCGGATCCCCGCCGAAGTTCGCCGCCTGGAAGAGTTCGGGGATGAAACCGTTCTGCATGACGCGCGGCGGGTTGCAGGCGTAGAGCGGAACCTCGAAACCCGCGTCGAGCGCGGCCTGGCGGAGCGCGCGCATGTACGCGACGTCGGCGCCGTGGAGTCCGTACTCGTTCTCGACCTGCACCATCAGGATCGGTCCGCCTTTCGTGACCTGCAGCCCCGACAGCTGGCGTCCGACCGCATGCAACCAGTTCGTCGCGGGCACGAGCCAGCGCGGATCGGACGACCGCATCGAGATCGGCTTCTTTTTGTCGTCGTCCTGCATCAGCCACCACGGCGCGCCGCCGCCCTCCCACTCCGCGCAACTGTAGGGGCCGGGCCGCAGAATCACCCAAAGGCCCTCCGCCTGCGCCATGCGGCAGAACGCCGCGACATCGGCGCGCCTGTCCCACGTGAACGCACCCTTCTCGCGCTCGTGGAAGTTCCAGAACATGTAGCACCCGACGGCGTTGCACCCCATCGCGCGCAGCATCTGCAAACGGTGACGCCAGTAGGCGCGCGGAATGCGCGCGTAGTGGACCTCGCCGCACCGCACGACAAACGGCTTGCCGTCGAGAAGGAAGTCCGTCTCCCCGACCTCAAACGAGCGCGCCATTGCGCAAAGCGCGCCGAGCGTCACGGCCAAGACTGAAAGTGCGAAAGTTCTCTTCATAATATGCCTTTCGCCCCCCAGTATAACAAATCGCCCCCTCCGGCGTTCTACCCACTTGGGGAGCTCTTCGGTCGCGCGGGAGCGCGGCCCTCCCACGTGAGGCAGGTGCGGCCGCACGAATCACCGCGACGGCAGCGGCGATTTGCGGCCAGTGGC
>CACWSW010000319.1 GCA_902763655.1 uncultured bacterium | reverse complement strand
CGCCAGCTTGCCGCCCGGCAGGAAGTCGTCGAAGAGTCGCACGAGCTTCTCCTCGCGCTCCTTGTCGCCGCGCAGGCGCGCGCACTCGATCGCGTTCAGCCAGAGCGAGACGACGGAATACTGCACGCTGCGCTTCCACCCGTAACCCTTGTTCCCGTGATAGCCCTGCGGATGGTAGTCCTCTGGCCTGCCGCTCAGGAACTGGTCCGTGATGCGCGTGGAGATAGTTGCGGGATCCTTGCCCTCCGGCCAAGCGCCGCAGCAGGTGTTCTCCGCAAGGGCCGTCGCGCACGTCGACGCGCAGGCCAACAGAATCAGGTTCGTAATTTTCATGCCGACATGGTATCATGTACGACGTTGGAAAGCAAGCGGGAATTCGCCCACCCTCACTCTCGTATTCGCAACCTGCATGTCTCAATCCAATCCTTTCCATACCGAAACGTAACAGACCTTATCACATGTCTCCAAGGGAGAGCGGACCAATGGAATGTAACAATTCCCGCTTCTGGGGATTCTTCTCGAAGAACGCCTCGACCTTCTTCTCAAGCAGCGCGGCGTTGTACCTGTCCTCGTTTTTCTTGATTTCGTAAAAGTCGATCCGTCCTGCGACCTCGTCCTCGCACACGAGATCGATTTCGTTCTCGCCCTTCCGGTCCCACCATCCACCCATGTTCGTATACGCTCCCGCGCCGGCGAACTTCCAGAAAAAGTAGCGTTCGAGCGCATATCCGCTGAAAGCATCGAAGTCGCGGAGCACAAGCCGCTCAAGATCGCCTGCGCGGCCAAGCTCAAGCCATCCGCCATACTTGAACACGAACCTGAACCAGAACCGGAGGAAACAGTCGTCTATCCGATAGGCGGAATTGCGCGAGTTCTCGCGTCCGAAGATCGGAATCTGCCGCCGGATAATGCCGTAGTCGCGCTCCAGCCGCGCGAGATACGTGCCGACGTCCGGGCCGACGGAAGCCGCAAGTTCGCCGAATGTCGTCTTGCCGGACGCAATCTCGGACAGAACCGAGAAGAACGTCGCATACTCGCTCCCGAATTCCTCCGCCAGCAGAATGCGTCCCTCCTCTAGGAAGGGGGAGGCGATGGACAGCACGGACCGCACCATCGCCTTCTTCGTGTATGCCTTATCGTCCAATAACAACTGGACATACCGTGCGACGCCTCCGGTGATCGTCCAAAGCGCCAGCAGGTCCTCTTGCGAAAAGCCAGGCTTTTGCGCCTCAAAGATTCTCTTCAACAGGGCGACGGGGAACGGCGCGACCTTGAGATGGCCGGTATTGCGTCCGTAAAGCGGTTCGGCTTTGTTGAAGAATATCTTCCGCATGAGCCGCGTGACGCTTCCGCAGACAAGGAGATTCACCTTCGACTTACGGTGAAAGTCGTCCCATATCTTCTGCACTTCGCCGAACACCGCCGGATTCACGCGGTCGAACTCCTGAAACTCGTCGATGACGAACGTCACCGGACGCGTCTCGGCCACGCGCAGCACCGAGCGGAGTATCTCGCCAAAACCCGTCGCCTGCCCGAGGATCGGCACGCCGAGCTGCGCCTCGACTTCGGCCTGTAGCGTCTCGCATAGCGTCCGCTCGTTCTGCCTCGTGATCAGGATATAGACGAAGGTGTCTTTCCCGTCGTTGAGCGCCTGTTTGACAAGCTCGGTCTTCCCGACGCGCCTGCGTCCGGTTATGACGGTGAATTTCGCCCACTCATGCGACGCCTCGCGGATTCGCCGCAGCGCCGCAATCTCCTCTTCGCGTCCAAAGAAATCCATCTCTGCGCACCTTTCTTACTGACAAGTTACTAACTGGCTGGTTATTTAATCGCCATTAGTATACCACCCCTTCCCCGTCCGCGTCAAGGGGGGATGCTCGATTCACATAAGTCAATCGACTTTCGTGCGAAAGAAGGCAGTTCGCGTGTACTCCAGCTTGAAACGAATATCCTAAGACGCGGAATTTACACGATTCCAAGACCCCAATGTTCTTTTTGGGTTTCAAAGCGACGCATTCCCTATAATAACTGTATCCTCGCAAGTACATGATTACTTCGGACGCATCAGGGCGCGGATTCCACCCCTCAATTTCTCCTTGCAATCCTTCCTGTAAGTAGCGACAGACTTCCCATAGTATCTTCCTTGCGGCCTCATTATCTGTTGCATCCATTTAGATAATTCCTTTCTTTTCTGGATTAATCACTCTGTTACAACGTTGCCAAACACCCTTCATCTGGCACCGCCATTTCCTGTACACTTTCTGCAAATGGTGTTGAATTACTCACGGATGAATGCCATCGCCGGCAACATGTAGTGCTCGTCTGGGAAGCACGGCCCCGCGATGTTGAAGCATTTCTCCATGGCGCAGATTATACCATATTGGTCACACCTGCCGTGAGGACTTCCTGTCCAGCACAACCATCGTCTCGAAGCGGGCGGTGCGCGGGAACATGTCGAACAGCTTCACGTAGCTGATCCTGTAGCTCTTCATCAGCGCGTCGAGGTCGCGCGTGAGCGTGGCAGGGTCGCATGACACGTAGACGATGCGCGGCGCCGGGCGGTTGGCGAGCCACGGCGCAACGTTCGGCTCCAGCCCGCCACGCGGCGGATCCACTATCACCATCTGCTGCGGCCCCACCTTGATGCGGTTCAGGCTGCCGCCCACGCGCTCGCAGAAGAAGCTCGCCTTCACGCCCATCGCCTCTGCATTGCGCTTCGCCGCCGCCACGGCGGAGTTGCCGCTCTCAATACCAACCAGGCGATGGGCGGTGTGCGGGGCCGCACAGCACAGTCCGAACACGCCGACGCCGCAGTAGAGGTCGAGGATGTGCGGCGCGCGGTCTGCAGCCTCTTCGTATGCCGCGCGCACGGCCTTCACGAGCATGTCGCCCACGGCCGGGTTCACCTGCCAGAAGCCGTCCGCGCTCACGCGGAAACGCCGTCCGTCTGCCTGCTCGCGCAGCTCCAGATCGCGCGGCGGATCGCCGAGCCACCACTTCACGCCGTCAAGCGGCGTCCAGCGGATCGTCACGTTGTCGGCCGCCTTCGCCGATTCGCGCACGGCGCGCGCGCCCTGCGTGAGAAGCGCAAAGACCGACGACCGTATTCCCGGCAGCGCGGCGTTGATCGCCGGGCATGCGAGCGGATCCTCGGTAATATCGGTAACGCGATGCTCCGGCTCCGAACGATAGCCGAGCAGCCATTTTCCTTGACGCTTCTCCGTGTGGTACACAACCTTGTTGCGGTAGTTGAGCGGCTGCGGCGACGGCACCACCTCCAGCGGCAACACCGTCGGCGCCACCTTCCAGAGGAAGTTCTCGAGCTGGTCCTGCTTGAGGCGCATCTCGCCCGCGTAAGAAATTGGCGCGTACACCATCCCGGGCACAGTCGGGCCTATCTCCTTCACGCGGTCAGGAGACGGCTCCTCCACCTCCACAAGCCGCGTCGTGACGTAGCGCTTCTTCTCCGCGAGAATCTCCGCGCGCACGGTCTCGCCCGCGAACGCGCCCGGCACGAAAGCGACACGCCCGCTGCCCATGCGGCCGAGGCCATCGCCGCCGTACACGTTCTTCTCGATCTTGAGCGTAACCGTCATGCCGCCGTCCAGTCCTTTCGCGTCATCAGGTGCAAGGGGTGCCGGCGCCCGCCGGCGCGAACGGCGACAGAACGCCGCCCGAGACGCCCGGCTCGCCCGGCTCGCCCGCGAAGAGGATCATCCCCTCCGAGACGCCCACGCTCATCTTGCGCGGCGCGAGGTTCGCGACGAACACGACCTCCTTGCCCACGAGCGCAGCCGGATCGGGATACGCTCCGCGGATGCCGCTGAAGATCGTGCGCTTTCCGAGCGCGCCCGCGTCCAGCTCGAACTTGAGCAGCTTCGAGGATTTCGGCACCGTCTCGCACGACAGCACCGTGCCCACGCGCAAATCCAGCTTCTCGAAGTCGGGGAATGCGATTTCGGGCTTGAGGGGAACCGCCGTCTCGGCGGCGGTCGCGCCGGAGCGCGACCCTCCCTTGTTCTTCGAAGCCCTGCTCTCGTGGGCCACCTCGCCGCTGGAGGCAGGCTTAACCTTGGCGGCCTCCACCATCGCCTCCACCTGCTTCGCGTCGATGCGCGTGGCGAGGTACTCGTACTTGCCGATGGACTGCCCTTCCAGCGTCTTCGCCGCATCGGACCACGTCCAGTCCTTCTCGCCAAAGAGCGTGGCGGCCTTCTCCGCGTAGGCGGGGAGGATGGGCTTGAGGTAGATCGCGAGGATGCGGAACACGTTGAGGATCGCGGTGAGCGTCACGCGCGTCGTCTCCACGTCCGTCTTGATGGTCTTCCACGGCTCGCGGCGGTCGAAGTACTCGTTCGCGGCGTCTGCGATCTTCGCTACCTCCACGGGCACCTGCGAGAATCGGCGCGCCTCGTAGTGAGCGGCGATCGCCTCGGCGCGCGACTGCGCGAGCTCCACGAGCTTCCGCCCCTCCTCGTCGAGCGAGCCGAGCGTGCCGCCGAGCGCGGGCTTGTTCAGCATCTGCGCGCCGCGCGAGGCGAGGTTCGTTATCTTGCCCACCATGTCCGAATTCACGCGCGTGACGAAGTCCGTCAGGTTGAGGTCCATGTCGTCCGTCGTGCCCGAGAGCTTGCAGGCGTAGTAGTAGCGCAGCGCGGCGGCGGGCAGGTGGTCGAGGTACGTGCGCGCGTTCACGAACGTGCCCTTGGACTTCGACATCTTCTCGCCGTTAGCCGTGCACGAACACCTTGTCCGGCGTGCGGATCCCGGCCACGTGCAGCATCCCCGGCCAGAACAGGCAGTGGAACCTGATGATGTCCTTGCCGATGAAGTGGTACAGTTCCGTGGGAAGGACGCGCTGCTGCGCGTCCGCGTCCGGCCCCGGCCACCAGGCGTTGATGTCCTGCCCGTGCAACGCGCACCAGTTGGCGAGCGAGGCGCGGTAACCGATGGGCGCGTCCACCCACACGTAGAAGAACTTGTCGGGATGGCCGGGTATCTCGAAGCCGAAGTAGGGCGCGTCGCGGCTGATGCACCAGCCGCGCAGCGGCTCGTTGAACCACTCCAGGAGCTTGTTCGAGACGTCGCTCGTGGTGTGCTCGGGCAGCCACGCACGCAGGTAGTCCTTGAACGGCTCCAGCTCGAAGTAGAGGTGCTCGCTCTCCCGCACCACCGGCGTCGAGCCGCACGTGGTGCAGACCGGGCTTCCCAGCTCCTCGGCCGCGTACGTGCTGCCGCACTTGTCGCAGCTGTCGCCGTACTGGTTCTCCGCGCCGCACTTGGGGCACGTCCCCTTCACGAAGCGGTCC
>CACWSW010000318.1 GCA_902763655.1 uncultured bacterium | reverse complement strand
TGGCAACCTTGCGCCCGAATATGATGCGGCGACGGCGCATCTCGGCGCCCCGTGGCGCATGCCGACGGATGCGGAGTTCGCCGCGCTCACCAACAATTGCACCGCCACATGGACCGCCACCAATGGCGTGCGCGGGTGCCTGGTGACGGGCAAGGGTGCTTATGCGTACAGGAGCATCTTCCTTCCGACCGCCGGCTACGGCAGCGACTCGACCCTCGGCAGCCCCAACTCGCAGGGCTACTACTGGTCGTCTACGCCGGATTCGGAGGATTCGCACTACGCTTGGCACCTCTACTTCAATTCGGACAACTTCCGCCAGTACATCTTCTACGGCCGCCAATACGGGCTGTCCGTCCGTCCCGTGCGGGACGCCGACTAGCGCACGCACCGCGCGCGGCGCGCGGGCGACCGCTCCCGCAACGGGCAAGATGCCCGTTGCCCCAAGGGGTCTCAGGTCTTGAAGAAGACCTTGTTTCGGTAGAGGATGTAGAGGAACAGCCAGGCGAAGAGGCATCTTCCGAAGGCTTCGACGAACCGGCCGGGAGGGCGAGCCGCCGCGGTGGGGCGAGCCGTACGGGAGGGCCGCGCTCCGTCGCGGCCGCCGATGGAACGGCGGCCCTACCATGCGGTGCGGCGGTAGGGACGGCGTTCCATCGCCGTCCGCGGCTCGGCGGGACGCCTCGCCCCACCCCTGCATGGAGAGCCGCCATCTTGGCGGCGGTCGCAATAAATTGCGCCCCTCCCCGCCGCCGCCCACAAACCTGCCGATTTGTGATATACTTACAGCCGTGGAAAAAATGTTCACGTCCAGAAGGAGCGAAATATGAAGCAGATGATGCGCGTTGCGGCGGTGGCAATCGCCGGTATGATGGCCTTGTCGGCGGCTGGCGCCGACGCCTACATCGAGTCGTCGGGGGCGCAGGCCATCGACACCGGCTACTACCCGAACCCCAACACGAAGATCGAGGTGGACTTCCAGTACACGAAGCTCGTTCACCAGTCGCGCGTGATCAGTACGGAAACCACCGACACTAACTACCTGACGGTCTCCCTGTACAACTCGGGGCAGGTGGACGACGCCGGCAACCTTTCGTGGGCGTTCAAGGACGGCACGGGCAACTGGACCGGGACGGGCTCTTTCGCCCAGAAGACGCGCACGCTGTTCGTGATCGACAGCCCCAACAACTACTATACCGTGGTGACGAACAACTGGACCGGCGAGAAGTTCTGGACCCGCGACTTCGCGAACATCAACCAGACCCACACCAAGACGGCCAGGTTCTCCCTCGTTCTGTTCGCCGGCAAGAACAGCGCATCGGGATTCGTTGGCTCGTACTATGCCCACATGCGCCTCTACTCGCTCAAGATCTGGGAGTCGGGTCGGCTGGTCCACTACTTTCTCCCGTGGAAGAGCGGCGACGACATCGGCCTTAAGGACGTAATGACGGGCGAGACGTTCACCTCCGCCACCGCGACGCCGTTCACGTGCGGCGGCGACATCACGGACGACCCGCAGGGCGACCCGTTCGTCCTCGGCGAGGACAAGGTCATCGGGCAGGCGGCCGACGCCTCGCTCCGCGAAGGGGCGCGGTCGTTCACGCCGGGCGACGGCGTGGCACTCTCCGTCCCCGCGTTCGGCGGCGCGGGCGACGTGTTCGTGAACGACGGCTCCGGCGGCATCGTCACGTTCTCGCCCGCCAACTCGTACCTGGGCGACACCTACCTCATGCGCGGCACGCTCGAAGGATCGCGCTTTGTCTCGGACGGCGCGTTCGGCTCGCTCGGCGGCGCCGGCACGTTCCTCATCGGCCCCGGCACGTTCCGCTACACGGGACCGGACGGCGGCGTGTTCAGCCGCGACATCGCGTGCTTCGACGGCTGGAAGGAGGCGACCACGTTCGACATCCAGAACGACCTCAAGCTCACCGGCGAGTTCTTCTGGGAGCAGGGCGGCTTCGTGAAGACGGGTCCCGGCACGCTCACTCTCGACCGCGCGGGCACGCACTGGGTCTCGCGCTACGGCTCGGGCTTCTCGCAGGCGGACGGACGCGGCGTCTACGTGCCGAACGCGAACGGCGACGGCCCGACGAAGGGCGTGACGGGCTTCACGCTCCTCGAAGGCAAGATGGTAGTGAAGTCCGGCACTTGGCACTTCAATGACGGCCTCCCCATCGCCATGCGGATCGGCGGCACGACGGTCGATCCCGCGAACCCGAACGGCGGGCAGGAGAAGGGCGCCGTCTTCCAGGTGGACGGCGGGTCGGTGCATTTCCACAACTGGGCGGCGATCGGCAACGGCAACGGCTACGAGACGACGACGCCGAACGAGGTGCCGTCCTCGGGCATCATCGTGAACGGCGGCATCCTGCACCTGCACAAGGGCGTCTACGCGGGACGCAACATCCTTCTTCCGAAGGATTCCGGCGGCAATCACATCCGGCAGCGCACGTGTCCGTTCGTGGAGGTCCACGGCGGCGAGCTGCGGATATACAACTTTAGCCGCGTCGGCTTCTGCGACGATCCCGGCGCGGACGCGCGCATCTTCGTGGACGGCGGCTTGCTCGTCGTCAAGAGCGTCTGCAACACGTCCGGCTCCAGCATGATATTCGGCAGCCAGTCGCACGGCGATCTGTCCGATCCGCGCCATGCCGATGTGACGGTCTGCTCGAACGGCACGTTCGACGTGACGAATTTCTACATCGAAAAGAACCGTACGAACGTAACCGTGAACCTCAACGTGCTCGACGGCGGCATCTACCGCAACAACACGCTGCAAAAGAACGGCACGGGCGCGGGATGCGAGATGCACGTCCTCTTCGACGGCGGCATCGCCGAGCAGCGCGCGGACGGAAACGTGAACTGGATCAAGGCCGACCTCACCACGGCGTGCATCGGCACGCGCGGGGCTGTCTTCCGCACCGGTAGCGGCGCGTCGGCCAACAGGATGCTGACGGTCAGCTGCTCGTTCACGGCCACGAACAGCCATCCGGGCGAGGTGGCGCAGGGCATGACGATCAGCACGATGAACGCCACCAAGAACTCCGGCTTCCGGTTCCTCGCGTCGCAACACTGGGACGGCCCGACGATCATCGAGAACGGCGGCGTGTGCGAGCTCGGCGTCGGGGGCATGTTGCCGATGAGCACCGACCTCATGATCGCGGCCGGCGGACGCCTCGTGCTGGCCAGCGCGAGCCAGTCGGTCGGTTCGCTCACGTTCGGCGTGGGCGGCACGGCCGGCACGGCGACGCTGGACGTCCTCGCGGACAGGACGATCACGGCGGACGAATTCACCCTCGGCGCCGGCACGGCCGTCGCGTTCAACCTCTTCTCGACGATGACGGCCACGGGGACGGGGCTTGCGACCGGCACGGACCTCGCGGCCGCCGGCACGTATCCGATTCTCATCGGACCCGCCTCCACGGCCGCGGACCTCGCCACCATCGCCTCGCACGCGACATGGGCGAACGCGCCGGCGAAGGGCTTCATCTATTCGTTCGACGTGAGGACGGAAGGTGACACGGCGGCGCTCGTGCTGAACGTCAACGACGGCGACGAGGAGGAGGTGAGCGAACAGGTCTCGCCGCTCGACCTCGTGGTGCCCACGGACGCCGGCACGACGGCGATCGTGGGGGCTGAGGACACGGCCGGCAAGCGGTCCGTCACCACGAACCCCACCGACGCCGGCGGCGGCACGGTGGTGCTCGGCGACTCGCTCGCGGGCTTCACCGGCCCGCTCACCGCAGGCAGCGGCCTCACGACGATCTCCGACATCTCCTTCGCGGCGGCGAACCCGAC
>CACWSW010000317.1 GCA_902763655.1 uncultured bacterium | reverse complement strand
GCGGATGCAGGCGTCCTGCTGCGCGCGGACGAGGTCGTTCCAGCGCACGTTCCTGTCTGTCTACCTGAAAACGAGGATCGTGCCCTTCGGGAGAACCTCAATGCGGCCCGCGCCCTTGATGCAGCCAGACTCGTGCGCCGCGTCGATGATGCCCGTGTAGGACCGCCCCGCATGATGGAAGGATTGCGCCCGGAACGTGCCGTCGTAGTCGAGCGACAGCGTGCCGCCGGCGGCAACGGATATCTTCGTCTTGTCGCCAAAGGGCTTCCAGCCCGCGGCCCCGGACGTCTTCGTAAACGACACGGCGTCGATGAGCGTCGTCCGGTCGGCAGTGCCGTTATAGCCGCGTCCCTCCAGCACGATGCGCACGTCCCCGGGCTCGGGAACCAGCACGTCGTACTCGGTGCGCTGCCAGTCGGTCGAATAGGCCAGCGGAGTGACGGTGCCGAGCATGTTGGTGACACCGCCGATCACGACGGATGACCGAACCGGATTCTGGCCCGATCCCCACTCTGCCCCCCATTGTATTGAGGCGAAGGAATAACGGGTGAGGAAGTAGAACGCCAGACGGTACCGTCCGGGCTCGGATACGTGTACCGTCTGCGCGATGGACGAGTTGCCCATTAGGCGCAGACGCTCCGGGCCCGAGATGGTGGTGACTCCGTAGAAATAGCCGTAGCTGTGGTCGTAGTCCGGGTTGTCGTATGAGATCGTCGACCAGATGACCGGCTCGACGGTGTCCGCCAGAAGCTCGTTCGTCTTGGCGTTCCTCAGGACGACATCCCATCCGTTCGTCGTGAACCCGGCTGCCGGGCCTTCCGCAAAACTGCCGTTCACGACGAGGTCGTCGTACGGCACGAGTTCCACGTCGTCGATGGTGAGGCGACCGCCGCCGTTCGGCGAAATGATCGCCAGCTCCACGGGTTCACCTGCCGCCAATGACCAGATGCCTGCCTCGTAGCGCGCGTAGTTCGTCCCCGTGACGCGCACTTCATTCGTCTTCCCGCCGATGGCGACAGCAAGGCGGCCGACCTCAACCACGCTAGGGGAATCGCTGCACGACACCCGCGCGGCGGCGAGCGACAGCGCATAGCGGCCAGTCTTCGGAACCGTGACGGACGTCTTCACCCATCCGCCGTTGACAAGCAGGCTGCGCAGACCGTAAGGTTGCCACACGGCGCTGACGTCCCCTTGAACATCTCCGCAACTGCTCAAGTTGCTGTAGACCGGCGCGCGCGGATAGGCGATCAGGCCGACAACGCTGGAGTCGGAGGCCGTCCAGCCGCTCACCTCAGACGCGGCAAATCGCGTCCCATGCGCCTGCGACGTCGACCACACGACATTCTCGAAGTTCGCATTCGCGATCGGCACGGTCTGGCGCGCGTCATGCCAGTCGAGGCGGAAGTCGTCGAACAACGCCGTACGGTCGCCGGTCGGGACGATTTGCAGGCGGAGCGCATGTTCGCCCGCAGCCAGGTACGGCAGCAGGTAGCGGTAACGCGTCCAAGGCGTCGCGAGCGCCGTCAGTCCCACGACGTTCGTACCGTCCACGAGGATGTCGACGGGCGCCTGGCCGTTGCCGCCAAACCGCGCAGTCAACAGGAACGAAAGCTCGTAGCGGCCGGCCACCGGCAACGTAAACGACGTTTCAACGGCTGACTTGTCCTTCAGGATCAGCATGGACATGCCGTCGGGTGTCGGCTTCGGAATCAGCTGCGCGCCACCGCTCGAATAGTAGCGCCCGTCCTTGACGATATAGACCATCCCCTCCCGAGCCGTCCACCCTCCCACGGTTGCGCCAATGGCGAGCTGGTTATAGGCGGCACGTTCAGCACCATACCCCTCGAAGTTCCCCGTGACGGCAAAGACGCCGCGCAGCGCGTTCGACGACACCTCCGCTTGATCTTCCTGAACGAGTCGAACGATGGCCCCGTTCTCGACGGAAAGCGTCGCGCCATCAGGCACGGAAGCGAACGGCAGAACGCTGTCAGGAGTTCCGCCGACGTACTTGCTCGCGGTCACCGTGCCGGGAGTCCCGTCAGTGATGGCGACAACCGACTTTGACACCGCGTATGTCTTGCCCGCGACCGCGGAAAAGACCACATGTCGGAAGTTCGTGGCGGAGGCCGTGCCCGACACGTCCGTGAGAGCCACCGTTCCGCCGCCCATCGCTTTGCTGGCCGCTTCCACCAGCTCAGGCGGCACCTCCAGCCTTGCGCCGTTCGCCACGCGGATTGTCTTCGGGAACCGTCCTTCGCGCGAAATCCAGCGGTTGTTGAGATAGCGGTCCACCCGCACGCGCTCGGCGTCGGTCAGGCGGTTGGTGAACACCGCCGCCGCGTAGAGACGGTCGCCGCCCACGCGGTCGCCCGCGCCGGTCTCGCCGCCGGCCTGGTACTCGCGGAAGTTGAAGAAGCTCTCCGCGCCACACACCCGGAGCGACGACTCGAAGTCCAGCACTGTATCGGCCTTCGGCTGCGGCGTCATGTCGGCATCCACCCGCAGTCCGTTCAGGAACGTGCGCCCCACGCGCAGTTGTTCAAGCGTCCTGTGCGCCTCCTTCGTAATCGGCGCGAACAGCGAATTCCAGTATTGGGCATCGCTCGTCATCGCGAAATCCTGAAGCCGATCGTCCACCCTGTGCGCCGACCCGAACACGTTGCCGTGGCTCGTGTAGGTGCCCTGGACCGCAAACGCGTTCCAGGTTCTCAGCCAGGCGAAGGAATCGGCCGTCCCCGGCTGGAGCCACTTCATCCACGCGCCGCTTGCGAAACCTCGGAAGTGGACGTACGGACGCCCCGCGTCGGTGGTGAGCAGAACGGGATACGTTGCCGCCGCCGCGTCCGTGTAGTACGACGCGCCCTCGGCGCGCACGTACTTGAGCGTGCCCGCCGCGATGTCGGCCGCCGTTTCGCGCGCGTCATACCACGTCGTCACCTCGCCCGCCGCGTTCGTGACCACGTTCACCTCGGCGTCCACCCAGAACGCCGCCTTCGCGAGGACGTCCGTCGGGACTTCCTCCGGCAGCAGACCCGTGTCGCGCGTGAAGCGCACCGTGCCGCCCGCCACGTCCAGCGTGCCGTTGCCGGCCCAGATGCGCTCAAGCGGAATCGTCAGCGTCCCCGCGCCGGCCTTGCGCAGCGTGCCCTCGATCAGCAACGTCTCGCCCTGCACGGCGTCCAGCCCGTTCGTGCCGACGAGCGCCACGTCGCCCGTCTCCACGACCTGTACGCCCGCCGCCACAAAAACAAACGCCACTGCCGCAAACGCGGCCAACTCACGCCCCCCTAAACGGGCAGGAATTGTCACTTTCATCAGCTTCATTTCGTTCTTCCTTCCTCACGAAACCTTTTCCAGCCCGCACATTCTACCAAAAACCTGTGGCTCGAGCTTGTACATGCGGGTGAAAAAAGTGTATAATCAGTCACACGCACGACAGACAGGAGAACTGCCGCATGACGATCCGAGGGAAGAAAAGCCTGCGCAACGCCTTCTTCAGGGCGCTCGGGCCGAACGCCGCCACGTTCAAGGCGATGTTCGACGCCGCGCCCGAGCTGTGCCTCAACATGAAGGACCTGCGCGGGCGCTTCATGGCGCTGAACCGGCGCAACTGCGAGGTGTCGGGCATCAAGGACGAGTGGGACGTGATCGGCCTCACCTCCGCCGACATTTTCCCCGCACCCTACGCCAACGCCTACATGGAACTCGACGCAGAGGTGCGCCGCACGGGCCGCCCCCTCCTCGACCGCATCATCGAGTTCCCCACCGACAGGTCGCGCAACTTCATGGTGTCGAACCTCTACCCGCTCTTC
>CACWSW010000316.1 GCA_902763655.1 uncultured bacterium | reverse complement strand
CAATGTCGCCGCCCGTGCCCCACACGGCGCCGGAGCACCAGCAGTCGCTGATCGTCGCGTCATCGTGGGCGAGCCGCCCGACGAAGCCGCCGTAGTAGCCGGCGGCGGAGCGCACGTCGCCGCGCGCCACGCAGTTGGAGATCACGGCTGGCGCATAGACGTAGCCAATGAAGCCGCCCGCCATGCCGTCGCCGCTCACGAAGCCGTCCGCACGGCAGTCGGCGATTCGATTGACCGCGCTGCCGCCGGCGCACGCCCCGACCAGGCCTCCGGCGTACATGTTGGTCGCCGCGACCTCGACCGTTGCGATGCAGTTGCTGATGACCGTTCCGCCCGTGATGCATCCAACGAGACCGCCGACGTACTGCTTGCCCGCAACCGTTCCCGAGACGGAGACGCACTCGATCGTCGCGTTGCTTACGCAGCCGAAGAGTCCGCGATAGTCGCTGCCCGACAGGCTGTTCGTGCAGACGAGGTTGCGGATGGCGTAGCCGTTGCCGTGGAGCGAGCCGGTGAACGGCGCCGAATTGTTGCCGATGGGCGTCCAATCCGCCCCGCCGAGGTCGATGTCCGCGCGGAGTTCGTAAGATCCGGCGAGGTCATCCGCGACGGCGACGAGCCCTTCGCGCGTGGTGATGACAGTCGCGCCGAAGAGCGAAGTCATGAAAACCGCGTATTGCGTGGCAACCAGAAGCAGCATCCTTTTCATCGAATTGTTCCCTGCAATGAAGCGCCGGACATGAGTCATCGACATCGAATTGGCGCGCCGCCCACTAGGAATCTCCGTAGCTGTTGGCGCGCACGTTCCACAGGCAGATGAAGAGTACGCAGCCGACGGCCGCCACGCCGATGATCGCCAGCACAGGCACATGCCAGCCGCCGGACGATTGCGCGAGCGAACCGCACACCTTCCCGCTCACCGCCACGCCGACGTACGAGAACAGCGAGATGAACCCGATCGACGTGCCCGCGTAGAGCTTCGTTGAGGTGTTCGTGGCCGTCACGCCCGTTAGCGCCTGCGGACCGTACAGGCAGAAGCCCGCCATGCAGAGCGCCACCGCGCTCAAAACGCCCGTCACGCCACCAGCCGGCAGGAAGAAGAACAGCAACAGGAAGATCGCCGTGAGCAACATCAGGAAGACGCACAGCCGCGGCGCACGACCACCGAAGAAACGATCCGTCACCCAACCCGCGAACAACATGCCCGCGATCCCCGCAAATTCAAATCCCCCGTTCACGACCCCCGCCCAGAAGGGAGACAGCATCTTCTCTTCCTGCAGCATCGTTTGCCCCCAGTCCGCCACGAGCGCACGCGCCGCGTTGATTGCGAAGTTGCACAGGCCCAACATCCAGATGACGGGGCTGAGGTAGACCATGCGGAGGGCGGAGGAATGGTTGGCGAGGCCCGGTTCCGACTGGGCCTCGGCCGTGCAGGAGCACACCCCTCCCGCTTCCGTCATGGGCAGATCTGGGAGGCCTTCCTCGCGTGGCAGGCCCGGAAGGTACAGCCACATAAGCACCAGCCCGACAGCACCGAGAGCGGCCATGCTCCAGAAACACCACTTCCACATGCCAAATCCGACACGCTCAGCCGGTTGCTTCTTCACTTTCGTCTCACGGGGCTGATTCTGCGCCTCTCGCGTGGAGGCAGCCAACCAGTCAACCTGACGCATGCCGTCGTACACGCGGCCAAAGGGCGGATTGCTTTCCTTGACCGTATCGAGGTCTTTCTTCTCCAAATCACGGGGCCGGCGGAGGATGTCGACCATCGCGGCACCCTCCTTGGCGGGCTTGCGAAGAGCGACGGCCCCGACAGCCACATCGAAAACCCCTCCCATGTCATCCGACTTGATGCCGAGGAATCCGTCCGCCTTGATTTCGCTCCCATCAGGAAGAACGTATGAGACAACCACGGCCCTGTTCGTATCCAGAATCTCGACTGCGTATCCACTCACGTCAATTGAGGCGGAAGCCGAATTGTACAGCTCAACGTATCCGTCGTCATCCTTCGATTCCTTGATCTCATTCACCGCCACGTTGAAGACGCCCAACCCCATGATTGCCCCGCAGATGATGACGACGAGTCCACCGCCTATTGAATGCGACGTGTTCCAGACGCTCATCTTCGTGGCCAGTTCCTTGGGAGGAACCCAATGCGCAATCAACTTTGCGCACGGCGGAAAACCAGCCCCCTGGCAGAGCTGGTTGATGACGAAAAGGCCTCCCATCGTCCACACGAGGAAGCTGAACTGGGCCGCAGGCGTCGACAGATAACCGGAAAATATCGGCACCAGGCCAAACAGCACGTTCACCACCGTGCAGGACAGCAGGCCGAAACACAACAATTTGCGGGCATTGCACTTGTCTCCGACGATGCCGAACAGCCATTTCGATATTCCGTATGCGATCCCACCCACGAGCAGGAAATTCCCCAACGTCGACTTTGAGATGCCGAAATCCTGCTCAAGTCCTGGCATCGCGGACGAGAAGTTCTTCCGCATGAAGTAGAAGAGCGTGTAGCCGATCATCGTGGCGAAGAGCATCCGCCATTGTATCCGCGAAAAGCGTCGATCGGTTTCCTTGTCTGCAAAGAGGCTCATTTTCCAATTCCTTTATTGCGCCCAGAACAGCGGTATGCCTTCATTCGTCTACCTTACCGACGGGAGGGGCACTTCGATGATGCCGTCCGTGCGAAGGGTGAACTGCGTGCCGAACTCGGCCGACGTGCGCTTCAACGCCGCCAGGATCACGCCCGACGCCTCGCCGTCCGCCGTGCGGGGGAGGCCGTTGACGGACCAGTCCTTCATCCAGTGCAGCTCGATCGGCAGCATCTCGATCTTGACGAGCGCGCCCTTCGCGAAGCTCAGCCGCGGCACGACCGAAAGGAAGTTCTCGCGGAAGGCGTGGAGCCCCACCTTGCCGCCCTTGGAACGGGCGTTGAACGCGGTCTTCGCATCGGAATCAAGCGGCACGCCGTACTGCTCGCAGAAGTCCGGCGGCACGAGCGGCACGACGTTGTTCTGGAACACGAAATCGCCGAGGGAGTAGAAGATGGGCCGGCCGTTCCTGAGCTCGATTCCCTTGAGCTGGTGTGTGCCGCCGCCGATGACGGCGTCCGCGCCCGCGTCGACCGCCGCGTGGCAGAACTCGACGAAATACGGCGCCGGCTCCTCGACGTTCTTGTGGCGCATCGTGTGGGAATGCGCGAGGACGACCACGACGTCCGCCGCCTTCCGGGCCGCCGCAATCGCGTCGGAGAGCCGCTTGAGGTCGTTCGTGTTGCAGGTCGATGTGCGGCCCGGCTTCTCCGCCGCCTTGAACGCGAGCTTGCCCATCTGGAACGTGCCGGGCGCGTCGGGCGCGGTGAAGCCCGTGCGGATGTCCAGCTCGCGGTTGCCGTTTATGCCGGTCTGCGTCGCGATCTCCTTCACCCATTCGAGCTGCTGCGGGGTGACGAGGTACGTCTCCTTCCACCGCAGGCCGTTCAATCCGGGGCGGCCGGGCGAGCGGGAGGTCTTCCAGCCGGCCAGCGCGTCGGGATGGAACGCCGACGACACGGAGATGAACGCGACCTTGCCCTTGGGCGTCTCCACGATCCCCGCCTTCGTCGCCTCCTGCAGATTCTCGCCGATGCCGGCGAACGGCATGTCGATCCCCTTCAGCGTCTTCATCGTCAGGAAGAGCGCGTCGGCGCTGAAGTCGAGCGAGTGGTTATTCGCGCAGCCGCAGCCGTTGAAGCCAAAGGCCAGGAAGTCGGAGAGCACGGAAGGATCCATCGAACTCCACGTCCCGCCGCTCCAGGCCGCCGGACGACACGTTCCGTCGTTCACGACGGTCTCGAAGTTGACGAGCCGCGCGTC
>CACWSW010000315.1 GCA_902763655.1 uncultured bacterium | reverse complement strand
CGTGCGCCAGAGCGTGCCGTTGTCGGCCTTCAGCTGCACGCGGTAGTCGCCCTCGCCCGGGAACGTCGCCTTCGTGCAGGCCGCGCCCGGCTTCGCGAACGCGACGCCCGCCGGTCCCTCGACCTGCTCCCACGCCACACGCACGTCGCCCTTCCCGCAGACCTTGGCGGAGAGCGCCGCGACGGGGTTGTCCGTCCAAATCTCGCCGCACGCGCGCACCTCGGGCGGATCGACGTACGGGAAGGCCTTGTCGAGTTCCTCGGCGAAGTCGAACTCCTTGTTGTTCGCCAGAATCCACTCGTTCGTCGTGCGCGTGTGGTTCACGTAGAACGGCACGCCGGGCACGAGCACGTAGCCGTTGCCCTCGATGCGCCCGTTCGAGCACGCCACGTCCTCGCCCGTCCCCGGCGAGCCCCACACCTGGATCTCCGCCGGGCCGTTCTTGTACGACCAGTTGTTGCGGTCGAACTTGCAGCCGCGGATCTGCACGTTGCGCGTCTGCGGACTCCGCAGCCCCAGCACCTCGATCGCCGCACCCGCGTTGTTGCGGAACGTGCAGCGGTCCACGAGGCAGTTCTCTCCGCTCGCCTCGAAGTCGATGCCCCCTTGGTCGGGCGAGCCGGAGTCGGGCTGGTTGAGGAAGTGGCAGCCCCGTACGATCCAGCCGTCGTTGTTCGCAAGCATGATGCCCATCGTGCCAGCCGGCGCGTGCCAGCCGGACGCGTCGAACACGCAGTCCGTCATCCACGACCGGCTCGCGAGGTTGTAGGGGTGCGGCGAGGTGTTGTGCGCGTACACTGGTACGACTCGCAGTCGCGCATCACGATCCACCGCGCGTGGTTGCCCGACACCGCCACGCCCGTCGAGCGGCTGCCGCCCTTCGGGCCTGGCTCGTCCCACCACTCGGGGATGCCGTGCGAATTGAAGCGGTACTGGCCCTCGATGTGGTGCGCGAGGCAGCGCTCGATGAGGATGTGGCCGTCATCCGGACGCGAACACTCCACCGTGAAGCCCGAACCCGCGTTGCTGAAGATGAGGTCTCGCACCACAAGGTACGCCGCGCCGCGCACCCAGCCGCACCGGTCGTTGAGGTGGCGGTTGCGGCTGATCCGCGGACGCATCCCCTCGCCGTACGCGCCGATCTCCGCCCAGTTCTCCGCCGAACCGCGTGCGGAGACGAGCAGGTCGCCGTTGAACACGCACCCGCGCTTCAGCAGCAGGCGCTCGCCCGGGCCGAGCTCCATCCCCTCCGCGTTCTTGAACGTGCGCCAAGCCGTCTGCGGCGTGAGGCCGTCGCGCGCGTCGTCGCCCACGTCGGCATCGAAGTACCACGTGCGCGTGGGCTTGACCGGCGGGTTCCACACCTTCGCCGAGAAATCGGGATCCTCTACCGGCATGAACACCACGCGCTTCCCGCCCTTCGCGAGTTCCTTTCCGTTCTGCTCGATCGTGAAGTCCAGATACGCGAGGCCGTTCGTGCCCGCGTCCACGCGCCATTCGAGCGGATGCGAATCGCCCTCGCCCAGCCCCGCGAGATCGATGCGCGCGGGCGTCACCGCAACGCCGTTTTTCCCTCTCGCAACGACCGTACACGGACCCAACTCCGTGCCGATGTTGAGAAGGTCCACCTTCAGCGTGGCAGGCGTGCCGACATGCGGCATCAACTCAGCCGTGCGGAACATGCCGAAGGAGAGGAGCGGCCGCCGCTCATTGCGGATGCGGAGATCGGTCACGGAGACGACGTCCTTCGACCCGAACAAAACGGTGCCCGGATCGCGCGAGCAGCGTCCGCGACGCCGGATCGGCTCGCTGACGACATCGTCTACGTCGAGCGACACCGTCTTCCCCGTCCAGCCGCCGCTCAAACGGTAGACCCGCCCCGTCTCCACGGGCATCTGCACGGAGGCACGCGGTTCCCAGCCGCCGTTCAGGAACATGAAGAGGTTGAACGCGCCCACCTTGTCCCCCTTCTTGTCATAGCGCAACCAATATCCGTTCTTGCGCTGGACGATCGTCGTCTCGCCCGTCGGCTCGCGCAGGAACTTCGCGCTGCAGGCGATGCGGATGCCGGGCACGACCGCCGTATCGCCGAGCGGCGGCGCAGGCGTGTCCACCACGGGATCCACCATCGTGCCAAGCATCGAACCGATCACAAGCGGCCCCGCGCATCCGGGGAGCGGATCCGCGCACACGCGCCGCTTCTTGCTCGTCTTGCCGTTCACCGTGATCCACGTGTTGGTGCCGTCCCATCCGGCCGCCACGTCGTACCACTCGCCCACCTTGATGTCGTTCGCGCCCAGTACCGACACGCGCGGTTCGGGCCCCTTGCCGAGGTTCACGAAGAAGCTGAACGCGACCTTCTCGCGCCCGCCGTCAACGCGCAGCCAGAACGATCCGGGCGCGTTCGCATGGCCCTTCTGCAGGAGCGTCATCTGTCCCTTCTCGGAGGGATGCACGTCGAACTTCACGCGGCACGACATCTTCAGACCCGGCCGCATGTCGTAGCGCGGATCGTCCGGAAGCGTGCGCACGCTCGACGCCGCATCCAGCTTGTACTCGACGGCTCCCGCCGCACACGCGGCGCCAAGCGCCAAAACAACCATCATCAGCTTCTTCATCTTGTTTTTCCTCTACACGATCAACAAGGTCTATTGTTCCTTTCTTGTCTCGGAAGACCTGAAATAGTATAACACAAATCCCTTGCCGATTGGCGAGAACACCTTCAGTTCGTCATGTCGCCGGAAGTCGCGTCGCCGATGGCGCGAAGCGTCTCCGTAAACTCCGCCGTATCCGCCTCCTGCCAGCCAAGCCGACGTCCAAGGTTCTCTGCCGTAATGCGCAAAAGCGTGTTGCGCTCGACGGCCATGAGCTTTCGCCCCTCTTCGGCAAGCCTATACATCTCGTCTCTGTTCTCCTTGAACCGCGCGACCGTCATTTCGTCGTCATCGCAAAGTTCGGTCTCGCGCATAAGGGCATGCTTCCGCTCGTAGATTTCCATCATGCGTGCGTGGTTCTCCCGCTCCTCGTCGGTCATGGACGAAACATCAAGCCCCGACATGCGCGTTCTCCAGTTGTCATATTTCTCGAGAACATGCTTGGCATGTCCTGACATCTTGCCGTGCCACTGCTTCCACATATTTGGATAGCGCCTTTTCAGCTCCCCGTACGTCTCGCATTTTTCCAACGCTTCATCCTCGGATACTTCAGGCTTGTCTTTTTTCGAATCGTCGCCGCCCTTCTCCTGCACATCCGCCTTGGCCTTTCTCTCTCGGGCATCAAGCAGATCTTTAAGTTCCTTGTCAAGCGCCGCCGCCTTGTCCCGCAACGCCGCAAGTTCGGTCTCGGTAACATTCGGCTTTTCGGCGGCGGCATCGGCGGTCGCGGGGCGACTCGCCCTACCATTCGTCGCGCTCAGCGACCGCGCCCTACCATCATCGCATTGTCCGTCTGGTAGGGCGGGCAGCCCCCTGCCCGCCGCACCTCCCCACGCCCGCTCTGCGAACCATCCCGCCGCCGCGCCGATGGCACATACGATGAAAACAACGACAATTCCGTTTCGCCCCATCATGGCCATCAATCCTTTTCCTCGAAATACATAAACCTGGTGACGTCCCGCACTTCGTCCAATGTCGCACGCAGTTCCACCGCGTCCCCATCTGGAACTTCAAAGCTCTTGACCGTCTGCGAAATGAGCATCTCCCGCTCCTTCTTGACAAGTTCCGCTCCTCGTTTGAGGGTCGATACCACCTTTTCTATACATTCCCAGACTTCTCCCATCGTCATTGAATCGTTTTGGTCTATCATATTCACAAAGGCTTCTGGACATTCCGCGAGAAATTCCATGAACTCTGTGTGAACTTTTCTCTCTTCTTCGTTCAGTCCGGACGGATCGAATGCGTCGAGGATGCCGATGCGCCTTGCGGCGACCTCGGTCATTTTATCCCGCCAGCCAGGAGGCTCTGACAGGGCAAGTTCCGTGTGTTCAGGACAAAGCCGCTTCATCTCGCCCAGCGTAAAGGACATGTTGGTTTTTCTGTCGAGACGCATGAGAGCCGTCCAGCGTTCATTCTCCGTCGGCAGTTTCATCAGCCGCTCAACCAGCTCGGCGTTTGTCTCGCGCTTTTTCGGGGTAGGCTTGGCATCGCCACCCTTCGCCGCCGCGATGCACTTTTCAAGATAGCTTATTTTGTTTTCGAGAATCCGCTTCTGCACCTCGGCATCCGACGACGAGCGGATCAGTGCCTTGCGTCGGGGCTTGGAATCGGCGGTCACGGGGCGACGCGCCCTACTGACATCACAACATGCGCCGTCGTCTGGTAGGGCGGGCAGCCCCCTGCCCGCCGCGCCTCCCCACGCCCCTGCCGCGAACCAACCCGCCACCCCGCCGACAGCGAGAGCAACCACCGCCGCAAATATTCCGCACCGTGTTCTCATTTTATCTGTTCCTTTTTGCCTTGTGCCTTCTCTTATTTGCTTTCGCTGCTGGAAGTTTTGGAGGTTTGGAGGATTTTTATATTCTTCTCCGAAACTCCTAATCTCCGAATCTCCCAGTAGCGAAAGCAATCATCAAAGTTTTCCTCATTTACATTTCCATGCGCAGCGCGGACGGCTCTCTCATTCTTTGACAACCGTAGCTGGCGGGAGGGTCATCACGCCGTC
>CACWSW010000314.1 GCA_902763655.1 uncultured bacterium | reverse complement strand
CTCGTGGCGGATTCGCTGACATACAGCAAGAACAGCGAGTCCTGCGTCGGCGCGGGCATCGGCGGCGCGGGCGTGCGCTACAACGGCGAGCAGACGCCTGGTGCCGCAGGCTATTTGAAGAGCTACGAGCAGACCGGCGGCGACGTGACGGTGCGCGGCGCACGCATCGCCATCGGCGGCGGCGGGCAGAGTTGGAGTGGCGCGACGAATGGCGGCTATCAGCCGTTTGACACGACGGTAAAGATCACAGGCGGCACGCTGACGGCGGAAGTAGGGGCACGGCGTGCATGCGATCGGCGGCATGGAGGACGCGACGTTCGAGAACTACGAGCAGCCGGTCCCCGAGAGCATCAACCTCAAGAGCGTGACGATCACGGGCGGCAGCGTGAAGCTGGGCGGCGACATCCAGGTGGCGCCGTCGAACACGGTGGGCGAGGCCGTCTTCGCCGCGCCCACGAAGATGAAGCGGATCGACCGCGCGGCGCCGCCGCTCGACGTCTCCTTCGCCGTCACGAACGGCCTCGGCGAGACGAGCTACACCTACGCCTACGCGGGCACCGGGCACGCGAACGACGAGATGGTGTACTTCTGGCTGCCGAACGGCCAGTTCAAGATCGGTTCGACCGGCGGCGACATGGTCGACGGCGTATGGACACCTTGGAGCGGGATATGGATTGTGATCAGGTAGGCGGTCGCAACAAGTTGCGACCCTCCCGCACTAGCCACTAGCCACTAACCACTAGCCACTATGAAAACGATAATCATCGCATCGCACAATGTGCACAAGCTCCGGGAAATCGGACAGCTCCTGCCGGAATGGGAGGTCCGCGGAGAGGACTCCGGCGCGGAGGAGACGGCCGACGACTTCGCCGGCAACGCGCGAATCAAGGCGCGCGCCATCGCGCCGCTCCATCCGGGAGCGTGGGTGATGGCGGACGACTCGGGGCTCGAGGTGGCGGCGCTCGGCGGCGCGCCGGGCGTCCGCTCCGCCCGTTACGCCGGCGGGGACGGCGACACGCCCGCAAACAACGCGCTCCTTCTGAAGAACCTCGCTGGCGTGACCGACCGGCGGGCCCGCTTCACATGCGTGGTCGTGCTCATCGCGCCGGACGGCACGGAGCATGTGCTGGAAGGGCATTGCCCCGGCCGCATCGCCGAAGCGCCATCCGGCACGGGCGGGTTCGGATACGACCCGCTCTTCGTGCCGGACGGATATGACTGCTCGTTCGCCGAGCTGTCAGCGGAGGAGAAGAACGCGATCTCCCATCGCGGACACGCGCTTGCCGCTGTCCGCGAGCTGCTCGGCTAGGAGGTCTCTCGGGATTACTTCTTCGCGGCCGGCTTCTTGTCGGCCGGCTTCTTCGCGGCCGCTGACTGGTTGCGGTGCTGCGAGCAGTAGCGGTAGCCCTCGTCGGGCTTGCGCGTGCAGCGGGTTCCTTCCCACGTCATGGCGCAGCACTGGTCCACGGGCTTGGCGGGCTTGACGTTGGCGGCGTGCTGCGCGCAGTAGTCGGTGTCGCCCACCTTCTTGTGCTTGCAGCGTGTGCCGGCGGCGGTCACCGCCCAGCATTGCCCGTCGTCCTTCTCCTTCGACTGCGCGGACGGCTTCGCCTGGTGGGCGTGTCCGATGCAGTACTTGCTGCCCTCGGCGGCCTCGCGCTTGCAGCGCTTGCCTTCCTGCGTGGTGCCTGCGCACTGCGCGGCGAACGTCATCGTGGCCATCAGGCCAGCTGCGAACATCAGGATCAGGTTCTTCATGTATTGCCTCTCGCTGTTGTGGTTGAGATTTGACGCGACTATTCTACCATATTTCCCGCATTCCGGCGCAGGTGTCGTTCGAATCTCGTTTAGAGCTGGAAACAGCTTGAATGGAAGGGAGGATGCCCCAATGGACACTTGCCATGGGGCGGCGGTTCTGCTAGAATATCTCCATTCGATTTTCAAGTACCAGAAAGGAAAAAGACATGAAGAAGCTGATGATCCTTGGCGCCGTCGCGTTCTGCGCGGCAGGCATGTTCGCGGAGAAGGTGGCTATCAAGTTCGAGCTGCCGCCGCCACACTCGAGCGGCACACCGAAGGAGATCAAGAGCGACAACCTGGAGCCGGATCCCGGCCCCGGCAAGCTTCGCGCGCCTATCATGGTGGAGCCCGAGTTCACGAAGAAGCTCACCACCGAGAACACGAAGGTTACCACGAGCGAGGAGGCCGTGACGGGCGACAACGACTACGTGGTGGACGGCGACAAGACGCCTGACGCCACATCGATGCTCCAGCTTCCCGGCGGACTGCAGTGGGTGCAGCTCGACCTCGGCGCCGAGCACACGATCGCCGCGGTGTGCGTGTGGCACGACCAGGGCGACGAGCGCGTCTACAAGGATGTGATCGTGCAGATCTCGAACGACGCGAACTTCGTGGACGGCGTGAAGACGATCTTCAACAACGACCACGACAACACCGCCAAGCTCGGCGCGGGCAAGGACAAGGAGTACCGCGAGCGCAACGACGGCCGTCCGATGGACGCCAAGCTCACGAAGGGCCGCTACGTGCGCTGCTACTCCAACGGCTCCACCTCCGAGCCGGTGAACAACTACATCGAGATCGAAGTATTCGGCAAGTGATGTCGATAGGCGACATCGCTCTCGAGTTCTGCGGACGCGGCGGCAAGAGATTGCGGCCGCGTCTGTGCAAGGCCGCCTTCGAGCGATGCGGCGGGACGGGGGACATCGGCGGCGTGTGCGAGGCCATCGAGTGCTTCCACAAGGCGTCGCTCATACACGACGACATCCAGGACGGCGACGAGGAACGCTACGGGCGGCCGACCGTGTGGAAGGAGCATGGCGTGCCGGTGGCGATCGCGGCCGGCGACTGGCTGGTGGCGCACGGGTACCGCCTGATCACGGAAAGCGGATTCGCGGCCATGCCGCAGATGATCCGCGCGGCCGTCCTTTCCCACGTGCGCCTCTGCGAAGGCCAAGGTGACGACCTGCTCAACACCTCAACACCTCAACATCTCAACCCATCCGCTTACGTATCGGTTTGCGAACGGAAGACCGGCGAGGCGTTCGCCCTGGCGGCGCAGCTGGGGGCGCTGGCGGCGGGTGCGGACGACGCGCCGTTCCGCCGGTACGGCCTGGCGTACGGCGTGCTGTTCCAGATCAACGACGACATAGCGGACGGCGCCAATCCGGCGCCGCTCGCGGAGCTCAAGAGGGAATATGAAGACAAGACCGCTCTTTATCGTGATGAGTGCGCCATCGGGGTGTGGTAAGTCCACCCTGATCGACATGCTTCTGCAGGAGTATCCCGACCTGCAGTATTCGATCTCCTGCACGACGCGCGCGCCGCGCGGCGAGGAGGAGGACGGGATCGACTACCACTTCCTCACGGTAGACCGCTTCCGCGAGCTTCTGGCCGAGGGCGCGTTCCTGGAGCACGCCGAGGTGCACGGCAACTACTACGGCACGTTGCGCCAGCCTATCGTCGACGTGCTCAACGAGGGCAACTCGATGATCCTCGACATCGACGTGGTGGGCGCCGCGAAGGTGCGCCACCAGGTGATGCACCACCTGCCGCCGGAAGACCCTCTCCGCGCGGGCTACATCGACATCTTCATCAATCCCCCGTCGATGGAGGAGCTGCGCGCCCGGCTGGTCGGGCGCGGCACGGATGCGCCCGACGTCATCGAGCGCCGCCTCGCGAACGCCGAGGGCGAGATGGCCCGCGCCGGCGAGTACATGTTCCAGGTGACGAACGACGAGCTCGCTGTCGCTTACAAGCGCCTCTGCGACCTGATCGACGCAAAGAGCGGCCGGATGTGAGGTTGGTGAAAGGTGAAGGGTGAAAGGTGAAGGGTGAATGCTCATGAAGAAAATGATTGCTGTTGTAGTTGGAGGGGTGGCGATGGCGGTTGGCGCGGCTGAGAAGGCGCCGCTGGATCTGGCAGGATGCTTCCCGACCGGAATCATACGGACGGTTGCGCTCGTGATGCCGGCAGGCCGGCTACAAGGTGAAGGTGATGCCCCGCCTCAACTTCAAGAAGGTAGCTTCGGTTGAGGATCGCGTGGCCGACTTCGAGCAGGCGTGGATGGATCCCGAGGTGGACCTCGTCCTGTGCGCGCGCGGCGGAACCGGCGCGGAGGACCTGCTGGACAAGCTCGACTGGGCGAAGCTCCGCACGCGCAAGCAGCGCGTGCTCGGCTTCAGCAACATCACGATGCTGCTCAACGCGATGCTGAAGGAGAAGGCAGGGCATCCGTTCTCCGGCCCGACGCTCAGCCAGCTCCTGTACGCGACGCCGAAGACGCTGGCGTGGCTCTCCAAGGCGATAGCGGAGGAGAAGGCGATGCCCGACGTGAAGCTGAGGCCGCTGCGTCCCGGCGCGTGCAAGGGACCTGCCTGCGGCGGACACACCGCGCTTGTCCTGAAAGGCATCCAGATGGGCTGGGCGGCGGACACCAAGGGGCGCATCGTGTTCCTTGAGACGAGCGTCCGCGAGCCTTCCGTGATCCGCAAGACGCTCGACGACATCGTGGCCAGCGGCTACTTCAACGGATGCGCGGGTGTCGTCTTCGGCGAGCTTACGCCTGGCGGTCCGAACCGCAAGAAGCTGACGGGCAAGGCGCTCGCGGACGCGCGAGCGGAAGTGGCGCAGATCCGCAAGGACTTCGCCGCGAAGATGACCTGCCCCGTGTACGAGGGCTATCCATACGGGCACATCAGCAAGAGCTTCACGATCGACTTCCTACGCGAGAAGACGATTTCTTCTGAAGGAATCCTGAAACAGTAGGAGTTTAAAAGGTTAAAAGCCAACCGCCCGCGCTTCGCACGGGAATGTAAATGAGGACAGCTTTGATGATTGCTTTCGCTACTGGGAGATTGGGAGATTAGGAGCTTCGGAGAAGATTATAAAAATCCTCCAAGCCTCCTAGACTCCAAAAGACACAAGGAAGTTATTGGCAAGGTTAGAATGTTAAAGGAGTAGATTGATGGACGAGAAGAGGGTGATTGCGATTGACGGGCCGAGCGGGGCCGGGAAGAGTTCGGTATCCAAGCGCGTGGGCGCGAAGCTCGGCTACCTGCATGTGGATTCGGGCGCGCTATACCGCATCATGACGTGGCAGTGCCTGGTGCATGGCGTGGACACGTCTGATCCCGAGGCCGTTGCCGCCTGCGCGGACAAGGTGGAGATAGAGTGCCGACCGGAGAACGGCGCAATCGCCTACTACGTGGGCGGCGAGGCGCCTGGCGACCGTATCCGCACGTCCGAGATCAACGCGCACGCCTCGCCAGTGGCGACTGTCAAGGCCGTCCGCGACCGCATCACCGCGCTCCTGCGCGGCATGACGCAGTACGGCAACCTGGTCGTGGAAGGGCGCGACATCACCACGGCCGTGTTCCCGGATTCGCCCGCCCGCTTCTACCTCACCGCCTCCGCCGAGGCGCGCGCCGCGCGCCGCCAGAAGGAAGAG
>CACWSW010000313.1 GCA_902763655.1 uncultured bacterium | reverse complement strand
CCACACCGGCCACGGATACGGCACGCAGTGGGGCATAGTGAACACGGCTGGGTACTTTGCGGGTCTGCAGCTGGGCCTGTTCAACTGGGCGGACGACCTTGACGGCCTGCAGCTGGGCCTCGTCAACGTCGTTGCAGATCAGACGCTCTGCGTGCTTCCCTTCCTGAACATCGGCTTCTGATATGGACGAAATCAAGGAATCGGACACGAGCCGCCACTTCCTGCGGCAGTGGATCGAAGAGGACGTGGCGGCGGGCCGTACTGGCGGCACCGTCGTCACGCGTTTTCCGCCGGAGCCCAATGGCTACATCCACATAGGCCATGCCAAGGCCGTGTGCGTCGACTTTGGCATGGCGAAGCTGTTCGGCGGCGAGTGTCACCTGCGGCTTGACGACACGAACCCGACGAAGGAGTCGGACGAGTACGCCGAGAACATCAAGAACGACATCCGCTGGCTCGGCTGGCAGTGGTCGGGCGCGGGCGACGGTGCCGAGGCAGGCTTCTACAACGCGTCGAACATGTTCGACAAGATGTACGAGATCGCCGAGAACCTGATCAAGGCGGGGCAGGCGTACTGCTGCAACCTCACGCAGGACGAGTGGAAGGAGTACCGCGGCGTGCCCGAGAAGCCTGGGCGTCCCTCGCCCAGCCGTCCATTTCCGCGATCCGGTGCTATACCGCATCCGCCACGCGAGCCACTACCATCTTGGCGACAAGTGGTGCATCTATCCGATGTACGATTTCGCGCATCCGATCGAGGACGCGCTGGAGGGCGTGACGCACTCCATGTGCACGCTCGAGTTCGAGGTGCACCGTCCGCTCTACGACTGGGTGGTGGACCGTCTCGACGAGATGGGGATGCTGGTCGTCCGCAACGGCGTCAAGATACGTCCGCAGCAGCGCGAGTTTGCGCGCCTCAACCTCACATACACCGTGATGTCGAAGCGCCTGCTCCTCCAGATGGTGACGGAGGGGCGCGTTGCCGGCTGGGACGACCCGCGCATGCCGACGGTGTGCGGAATGCGCCGGCGCGGCTTTACGCCTGGCGCGATCCGCGAGTTCTGCGACCGCGCGGGCGTTACTAAGGTTGAGAGCGAGAGCGACACCGCATTGCTCGAGTGGTGCGTGCGCGAGGAGCTGAACAAGACCGCGCTGCGCCGCATGGCGGTGCTCGATCCGGTGAAGCTCGTCATCGAGAACTTCGAGGGCACGCGCACCGTCGCAAAGCCAAACAACCCGCTCGACGAGGCGAGCGGCTCGCGCGAGATCCCGTTCTCGCGCGAACTGTGGATCGACCGCGCCGACTTCCAGGAGAACCCCGAAAAGAAGTTCTTCCGTCTGGGACCGGACCGCGAGGTGCGCCTCGCGGGCGCATGCATCGTAAAATGCATCGGCTACGAGAAGGACGCCGACGGCAAGGTGTCCCTCATCCGCTGCACGTGGGACGAAGGCTCGTGGGGTGGCAACGCGCCCGATGGCCGCAAGGTGAAGGGCACGATCCACTGGGTGGACTGCGCGACGGGCGTCAAGGCCGAGGTGCGCCTCTACGACCGCCTCTTCACCGTGCCTAACCCGATGCAGGACGGAAGCGACCAGTTTCTCAAGTACCTGAACACCGATTCGCTCAAGACTGTGACGGCCTACGTGGAGCCTGCGCTCGCGGCGGCCGCGCCTGGCGACCGGTTCCAGTTCGAGCGCACGGGCTACTTCTGTGCCGACGCGAAGGACTTCCGTCCGGAGGCACCGGTGTTCAACCGCACCGTCACGCTCAAGGATTCGTACAAGCCGTGAGTGTAAGGTTAAAGGTTTAAAAGATTAAAGGGTTAGAAAGTAAGGCGAGAGAAATGACAATATCAGACAACATCAAGTATGTTGGAGTCAACGACCATGATATCGACCTCTTCGAGGGGCAGTACGTGGTGCCGAACGGCATGGCCTACAACAGCTACGTGGTGCTGGGCGGCGAGAAGTCGGCCGTGATGGACACGGTGGACGCGCGCTTCGGCGGCGAATGGCTCGCGAACGTGAAGGGAGCGCTTGGCGGCAAGGCGCCCGACTACCTGGTGGTGCAGCACATGGAGCCGGACCACTCGGCGAACATCGCGGCGTTCATGGACGAGTTCCCGCAGGCGAAGGTTGTCTCGTCCGTGCAGGCGTTCCGCATGATGAAGAACTTCTTCGGCAAGGAGTGGGAAGACCGTCGCGTCGTAGTGAAGGAGGGCGACACGCTCGATCTAGGCGGACGGGCGCTCGCGTTCGTGGCGGCGCCGATGGTCCACTGGCCTGAGGTTGTCATGACGTACGACGCGGCGGAGAAGACGCTGTTCTCGGCGGACGGCTTCGGAAAGTTCGGCGCGAACGACGTGGAGGACCCGGAAGGCTGGGACTGCGAGGCGCGCCGCTACTACTTCGGAATCGTCGGCAAGTACGGTCCGCAGGTGCAGGCTGTCCTCAAGAAGGCGGCCGGGCTCGCGATCGAGACAGACGCCGGAGGAGATCGCGCACGTGGTGAAGCAGTACGGCACGTGGAGCTCGTACGGCGTGGAGAGCGAAGGAATCTGCATCGCCTACACGTCCGTGTACGGCCACACGAAGGCGGCGGCGCTGAAGCTCGCGGAGTTGCTGAAGGCGAAGGGCTGCCCGAAGGTGGCGGTTGCGGACCTTGCGCGCGACGACATGCCCGAGACGGTGGAGGACGCGTTCCGCTACGGCAAGCTCGTGCTGGCGACGACGACGTACAACATGGACATCTTCCCGTACATGCGCACGTTCATCGAGCATCTTGTCGAGCGCAACTACCAGAACCGCACGATCGGACTGGTCGAGAACGGCAGCTGGGCGCCTATGGCGGCGAAGGTGATGAAGGGGCTTTTCGAGAAGTCCAAGGGAATCGCGTTCTGCGAGAACACGGTGACGATCGCGAGCGCGCTCAACGCGGCCTCCGAGGCGAAGCTTGCAGCTCTCGCCGACGAGCTGATGAAGTGACCTCATGAACCTGCGCTCCGCCAATGTTGTTGCCTGTGCATGGGTGACTCTCGCCAGTGGCCTGTTCGCTGCGGGCGTCCCGCTGAAGGTTCCCGTGGTGCAGGTGGAGATGGGGATCGACAAGCAGGTGAAGATGTACCCCGGGCGTGTGGTGCCAGTGGCGCAGGTGAACGTGATACCGCAGGTGAGTGGCGAGATACTGGAGGTCGGCTTCGAGAACGGCGCGATCGTGAAGAAAGGCGACCTCCTCTATCGGCTCGATCCCGTGAAGTACGAGGCTGCCGTGAAGAACGCCGAGGCTAAGGTGGCGGAATGCAAGGCCGCGCTAGGATATGCGGAACTTAGCTACTCGCGTCACCAGAAGCTGGTCAACACGCGCGCGGTCTCGCTCGATGCCGTGGACAACGCGCTCTCGGCGCGCGATAGCGCGCTGGCAGCGCTCGCCGCCGCGCAGGCGGATCTCACCAGCGCGCGCGACGACCTGCGCCACTGCCGGATTGTGGCGCCGATCGCCGGCAAGCTGGGCACTACCCAGTTCACGGCAGGCAACTACCTCCAGAAGGGCCAGGGCACGCTCGTGACCCTCATACAGGCTGCGCCGATCCGCGTGCGATTCTCCATCTCCAACGCCGAGTTCCTTGAGATGTTCGGCGGCAAGGCGTCAGCCTTGCAGGCCGACGGCATCGTGTCGCTCACGCTCGCGGACGGGCGCGACTACATGGAGGACGGGCAGGTGGAGTACGTGGACAACGCCTCGGACGACCAGACGGACACGATCCAGGTGTTCGCGCTTTTCCCGAACAAGGACCGCATCCTCCGCCCCGGCGGCACCGTGAGCGTGACGCTGCAGAGCCGCAAGGGCGTGAGGAAGATGGCGGTTCCTCCGTCCGCCGTGATGCAGGACATGCATGGGTCGTGCGTTTGGGTGGTCAAGAAGGACCGCACCGTGGAGCGCAGGTATATCGTGCGCGACACCACGGAAAACGATACGCAGTTCGTTTCTTCCGGGCTTAAGGTTGGCGAGACGGTGGTAGCCGACGGTGTCCACAAGGTGACGAAGCGTTCCGTGATCGAGCCGGTGAAATAGCCGACTGCGGTCATTTCTGGTGCTGCATGTCGCAGAGGCGGCGGTACGCGCCGTTTGCGGCGTAGAGCTCGTCGTGGGTGCCGCGCTCTATGATTTCCCCGTGATCCATTACCAGGATCAGGTCCGCGTCGCGGATCGTCGATAGCCGATGCGCGATGGCGAGGACCGTGCGGTTCTTCATCAGGTTCGCCAAGGCGTCCTGCACGAGACGTTCGGTCACGGTGTCTAGGGCGCTTGTCGCCTCGTCTAGGATAAGTATCGGCGGGTTGCGGAGAATCGCCCGTGCGATCGCGATGCGCTGGCGTTCGCCGCCGGATAGCACAAAGCCCTTTTCTCCCACGATTCGGCCGTAACCTTCCGGCTTGGACATGATGAAGTCGTGCGCGTTCGCCATCTTGGCGGCAGCGACGATCTCGTCGTGCGTGGCGCCAGGTGAGCCGTAGCGGATGTTCTCCTCTATGGTGTCGTTGAAGAGCAGAGTCTCCTGCATGACGGCTCCCACGAGGCGGCGGAGGTCAGCGATCTTCACGTCGCGCAGATCGATGCCGTCGATTGTCACCTTGCCCTGCTGAGGATCGAAGAAGCGTGCGAGGAGGCCGCTGAGCGTGGTCTTGCCGCTGCCGGTGCCGCCAACGACAGCGACCATCTTGCCGCGGGGGATGGAGAATGACGCGTGCGACACGGCTGCGTGCTCGGCGGTGTCGTACTTGAAGGTGACGTCGTCGAACGCGATCTCGGAGTCGAACGACTCCTTGCGGACCGGCTCGGCCTTCTCTGGCATGGACATGTCTAGGTCGAGGAGGGAATAGATACGGACAAGGGACGCCAGCGACGTCTCCAGCTGCACCTGCAGCTTGGACAGCTGCTTCACCGGCTTGTAGATCACGAGCAGCGGCGCGAGCATGGGCACGACGTCCGACACCTTGATGTCCATCATGAAGCACCACACCAGGAACGCGCAGATCAGCAGGATGCCGATGGTCTCCACGGTGGGGCGCACCATCAGCCCTATGCGCAGGCCGCGCATGGTCGATTTTAGGAGGTACTTGTTCGTGGCGGCGTAGCGGATGTTCTCGTACTCCTCGGTGTTGTAGCTCTTGACCACGCGTATGCAAGTGAGCACCTCGTGTATCTTCGCGCCCACCATTGAGCCGCGCTCCATGGACTTCTTCGCCCATTTCTTCACCTTGCGCCCTATCATCTGGATGGGCAGGACGAACAGCGGAAAGCCGATGACGATGAGGCAAAGGGTGGGCATCATGTTGTTCGCGATGGCAAACCATATGATGTATGCGAAGGCCACGATGATCTCGAACGGGGCGAGGGCCACCTCCGTCAGGATGGTGGTCATTATCGTCTGGATCGTGTGCGGATCGGCCACGATACGCATCAGCAGCTGCCCCATGTCCACGCGTCCGAAGAACTGGAGGTTCTGCTTCTGCACATGTTCGAGCAGCTCCTGCCTTAGGTCCGCCACCGCGTGCGAGCCGGCCCATGACAGGCAGTAGTTGTTGAGATACATGAGTCCCAGCCGAACGAACGCCACCAGCGGCACGATTACGCAGACTATGAGCACGAGCGCGCCGCCCACGCCTCCTTTTTCCGTCTGGAGCCTTATTCCGCACTTCGCAGCCCATTTCTCAACTGTCGGATACCACGACGGAAGCTTCGAGTTGCGTTCTATCTCCTTCTCGAACGCGTTCTTCTTTTTGTGCTGAGCAGACTTTGAAGCTTCGCCTTTGGCCTTGTCGGCCTGTTCTAGCTGCTTGCCGCCGGCCGCCACCACCTCGCTGTCGTGCGACTCCACATGATGAAGGGCGGGCTGGACGATCTGGAAGAACGGCACGAGGGTGCCTGCGGTGAGCATTCCCGAGATGATGCCCACAAAGAGGCGGAACTTGTACTTTCGGGCGTATTTCCATACGCGCTTGTAGGCGTTCCAAGCCCGATACTCGCGGTCGAAGAACTCTTTTCTGTATTCAATCTTTGTCATGCGGTCGCGATATTTTATCAAAACTGCGTCCCGCGGACAATGTTGCCGAGGAGAGACTCCCACTCGTCTAGTATCCTCTCGCGGGAGTAGCGCTCCGCGCAGAACGTGCGAGCCCGCTCTCCCAGACGGCGGCGGAGCGCATCGTCAGACATCAGGCGGCGGAGCGATTCGGCGTATGCGCGCGGAGATGCGGCGGAAACGAGACCCGTCTCGCCGTCGAGGACTATGTCGGCAACGCCTGGCAGTCCGTTCTGCGCCACGGCAGGCAGTGCGAACTGCGCGGCCTC
>CACWSW010000312.1 GCA_902763655.1 uncultured bacterium | reverse complement strand
CGCGTTCGTCGGCCTGGCCAGTTCCGGTCTCGTCACGGGTTCCTACTATGAAGACACCGAGAACGGCCTGAAGGCCGCCGGCACGAGTAGCGGCTCCGACGACTACGCCGGCATCACGCCGCTCGGCGACGAGGAGATGCAGCGGAAAGAGTCCTTCACAGCCCTCGACTTCGTCGACGTCTGGAAGATCGACGAAGAGACGTATCCGTACCTGCGGACGTTCTTCAGCGCGTACGAGCTCTGGCTGAAGGAGAAGACATGCCGAAACCGGAAGACATGGTGGAGGGCATTCCGGCCGGCGTGCGGTACGTCTTCGGGATCGATCCCTCGATCGGCCCCGCCGATCTTGCCGAGCCGCTGCTTGACATCACGTTCGATACGAACGGCAAGCCGGTCGTGAAGCTTCCGGCTTTAGTGAACACCGAAGGCGCGACGGTGACGGTGCTTGCGACGGAAGACCTCAACGACTGGTCTGACGCGAAGCTCGTTCCGATGGCGATCGACAGGGATGACGGCACCTGGAAACCCGCCGAGTCCCTTGCCGATCCAGATTTCGTCTATCCGCCGAAGATGTTCTTCCGCTGGCGCATCGATTTCGAGCGCGTGGACTAATGACCGGTCCACCATGCCAAACGCCCCTGGACAGCCGGGTGTCCAGGGGCGTTGGTTGCCTTGAGGCAGGTTTGGGCTTTAGCCCAGCTTGTCCATCGTGAGGACGGGCAGGTCGGCCGTGCGGGTCATGCGCATAGGCTTGAGCGCCGTCGTGTCGAAGGCGAAGCCGTCGGGGCCGAGCGGCCACACGACAGGGGCGGTGTTGAGGATCGTCGCCCTGAAGCCCTGCATCGTCGCTGCCTTGTTGCCGGTATGCGACGAGTTGCACGCCTCGTTCTCGATGACGAACGGGTACTTGAATCCCTTGGCCATGAGGTTCTGGAGGAACCTCGTCCAGTCCAGCGAGTCGCCTCGGGGTCGACCACCTGCTCGGGATAGAGGCGGCCCCAGTGGACGGCGTCGGACGACTTCGGGAAGTTGCGCGTGCCCTTGATGTGGATGCGCCGGAGCCTCTTGAAGTCCATCGCGTTGATGACGTCCGTCGGGTCGATGTGCTGCCAGATGTCGTGCGAGGGGTCGTACGTCTCGGCGAGCGCCTTCGAGGGCACGACAGCGTACATCAGCTTGCGGGCCGCGAGGCAGCCGGGCAGGTTGTTGTAGGCGTCGGGCGCGGTGGCGGGCTGCCAGCCTTCCATCGGGCAGTTCTCGAAGCACAGCGTCACGCCGAGGTCCTCAGCGTACTTGGTGAACTTCTCGAGGTTCTTCTCGAAACCGCGGTCCTGGCGGCCCAGCACGTGGTCGTAGCCCACGAAGGAGCCGCACACCACGTCGTTCGCGTCGCCGCCCAGGAGGGCCGCGATGCGGATGAGCTTGAGGATGTGGTTTTGGTTGTTGACCTGCTGGGCGGGATCGCCGCCGATGAGGTTGTCGTACGCGCCCACGGAGACGCGTAGGCCGGTCTCGTTGCAGCGGGCGACCACCTTCTTCGCGGCCTCGAGGTCGAAGGTCTCGTAGTCGAGGTGCGTGGCGGTGTGGTCCTTGCGGTCGGAGTCGCGCCGGAACACGCAGAGCTCGAGGCCCTGAGCGCCGACGGAGAGCGCCCGCTGGACGACCTGCTCGAACGACTCGCCGGGGAAGGCGGAGGTCATGAGCCAGATGGGGTTGTTCATCGGCTTGGGAGCGCCCTGGCCGAAGCCAGGGTACTCCAGGCCGAACGCCCGCCTTCCGGAAATCGCGGCCACGGCGGCGAACGCCGCGGCGGACTTGAAGAAATCGCGTCGGTTCATGTGCGCTTCCTTAGAACTTGAATCCTTCGCGGATGACCGGCTTGACGAGCGTGTTGGCGGCGTCGCAGTCGAAGCGCTGCTTCTTCGTGCACCACTTCAGCTTGCCGGGCACCTGCTGGGCGACGGTGCCCACGAGGATGCCTTCCATGAGCGGGATGGAGTACTCCACGTCGGCGTAGCAGCGCGAATGCGTCTCGGCGAACATGGGGCTCGTGCCGTTGATGGCGGTGAGGAACTCGATGTAATGCCCGTCGGCGGAGAGGGAGGCCGCGCCGGAGGACTTGTCCATGCCGCCGGCGGCAGCGCCCTGGCAGCGCGGAAGCGTCACCGGGATCGCCTTGCACGCCTCGTGGTCCTTCGTGTTCTTGGCGACCTTCTCGCCGTTGAGCGCGATGAACGCGTCCTGGCCGTAGTCGGCACAGGAGCAGAGGATGCCCTTGGAGCCGACGACGAGGCAGCCCGTGCGCGGCACCTTGCCCTTGTACTGGTCCATGGCAACGACCGCCGGCATCAGGTCGGCGAGCTTCTTGTCGCCGTCCTTCTGCTGGTCGCCGTCGTACCAGTAGAGCGTCACCTCAGGCAGCTTCACGCCGGGGCGCGCCTTGCTCTCGCGGGCGGCGTAGGTGAGCTTGACCGTGGACTTGGTGGGGAACGCGACCGAGTTGGACTCCTCGATCTGCGTGCACTCGGCGTCCTTCACGATGCCGAGCTCGAGGCCGCGGAAGGGCAGGTTCATGGTGTGGCACGCCATGTCGCCGAACGCGCCGGCGCCGAAGTCGAAATAGCCGCGCCAGTTGAAGCGGTGGAAGATGCCGGTGGCGAACCTCGCCTCGGGCGTGCCAGCGTCGTAGGGCTTGCGGTAGGGACGGCCGGCGGCGACGCCGAGCCAGGCGTTCCAGTCGAGGCCGGCCGGCACGGGGACGATGTCGCGCGTGGTGGCGGCCTTCATGGCAGTGAAGCCCTGCGGCCAGATCGGACGGTTGGTCCACACGTGGACCTCCTTCACGTCGCCGAGGATGCCGCTCTGCAGGATCTCGACGTTGCGGCGGAAGCCGTCGCCGCCCGATCCCTGGTTGCCGAGCTGCGTGATGACGCCGCACTCCTTCGCCGTGTCGCCGAAGTACTTTGCCTCCCAGAGGGTGCGGACGAGCGGCTTCTGCACGTACACGTGTATGCCCATCTTCATCGCGCGCACGGCGATGGCGGCGTGCATGTGGTCGGGCGTCGAGACGGTCATCGCCTGGATCTGGAGCTTGTTCTGGTCGTCCAGCATCTTGCGGTAGTCCGTGTAGAACGGAATCTTGGAGAGGTCGAGGTCGAAGGCGATCTTGCCCTTCGCGCGCTGCTTGTTGAAGGTGTCCTGGGCGGCTTTCAGCATGGTCGCGTCGGCGTCGCACATGGCGACGAGCTCCGCGAGGCCGCTCTTGATCATTGGTAGCCAGTCCGAGAAGCCCTTGCCCATGACGCCGACCGCCGCTAGGCGGATCTTGCCGCATCCCTTGCACAGGCTTGCACAGCCGCTGAACGTCCCAATGGCCGACACGCTGGCCGCACCGATGAGGAAGTTTCTCCTGTTCGTTTCGAACTTCATCTTGTTTTTCCTTTTGTTGTGTTTAGGTGATCACCTTTTTGCGTGAAGTCACGTTCATCATTTTACCCGAAAACGCGCCTGTCGGCAAGCGCGCTTTCGTCTTATGTTTGCGCTCCCTTCCGCGCGGTAGGGGGCGGGCTTCATTTTGTGCTCTGTCCACTTCCCCGTATTATGGTATAATGCTCGCGAACTTTCGGAACAAAGGAGCATTGGCATGAAAAGACTGATGATGATGGTGGCGCTGGTATCGTCGATGTGCGCAGTCGCGGCGGAGTCTCCGCGCGTCCTCTCGCACCGCGGCGGGCGAGCGGAGTACGACGACAACGCGGCGGGCGGCTTCAAGAAGTGCCTCGACGCGGGCCTTACCGGTTTCGAGACCGACTTCCGCATGACAAAGGACCTTCAGCTTGTCGTGATGCACGATTCGAAGGTCGACCGCACCACGGAAGGGAAGGGCATCGTCGAGGAGATGACGTTCGACGAGGTGACGAGCCTCGTGATGAAGCGCTCTCGCGAGAAGGCGCCTAGCGCCCAGCAGGTGATGGACGTCTTCAAGGGCCGCGGCGACGTGGACATCGAGCTCGAGATGAAGGCAAGCGGCAAGTTCTACGAGGGCGAGAACATGGAGACCTACTGCCGCAAGCTTCACGACATGGCGGTGGCTACGCTCAAGCCCGGCACCTACACCTTCACGTCCTTCCATCCGCTCGCCCTCAAGACGATGAAGCGCTTGTTCCCCGACGCGCCAATCGGCTACATCCGCGGCGAGGCGCTGACGAAGGATTTCGTGGATACGGCCAAGTCGCTCGGCTGCTGCCGCGTGGCGCCGCTCATGAAGGACAAGAAGGGCCGCGTGACGGACAAGGAGATCGTGGATTACGCCCACGACAACGGCATGAAGGTGACCGGATGGATGGTGCAGAACATCGAAACCTGGAAGGTCGCCAAGGCGGCCGGATGCGACTGCACGACGTCCGACTATCCGATGGCGCTGCTCGCCGAGATCCGCAAGGCCAAGTGAACGCTTTGACAACCGACGCAAGAAACGACCAAGAGAGGAAAATGCGATGAAGAAAGCTGATATCGGTTTGATCGGGCTCGCCGTGATGGGCGAGAACCTCATCATGAACATGGAGTCGAAGGGCTTCACCGTGGCGTGCTACAACCGCACCGTCGAGAAGGTGGACGCCTTCGTCAACGGCCGCGCGAAGGGCAAGAACATCATCGGCTGCCACTCGATCCAGGAACTCGCCGACAACCTCGAGAAGCCCCGCAAGGTCTTCTGCATGGTCAAGGCCGGCGCGGCGGTGGACGCGATGATCGAGCAGCTGCTCGGCGTGCTCGAGCCGGGCGACATCATCATCGACGGCGGCAACTCGCACTTCCCGGACACGATCCGCCGCACGCAGTACGTCGAGTCCAAGGGGCTCCTCTACGTCGGCACGGGCGTCTCCGGCGGCGAAGAGGGCGCGCTCAAGGGTCCGTCCATGATGCCCGGCGGCTCGCCCGCCGCGTGGCCGTACGTGAAGCCCATCTTCCAGGGCATCTGCGCGAAGGTCGAGGACGGCTCGCCCTGCTGCGACTGGGTGGGCGAGAACGGCGCCGGACACTTCGTCAAGATGGTCCACAACGGCATCGAGTACGGCGACATGCAGCTCATCTGCGAGAGCTACCAGCTCATGCGCGACCTCCTGGGCATGTCCGACGACGAGATGCACGAGGTGTTCAAGCAGTGGAACACGACGGAGCTCGACTC
>CACWSW010000311.1 GCA_902763655.1 uncultured bacterium | reverse complement strand
ACGGCGGAGAAGGACGGCGCGGCGGCGTCGGCCGACGTAACGGTGACAGTGTCGGCGCTGGAGACATGCGACCTTGCCTCCGGCCTCATCCGCTGGTGGCCGCTTTCGGGAATTGACTTCACGAAGGAGCGGATCGCCAACTCGACGCGCCCGACGATGGGTAAGAATGCGGATGACGTGGTCATCCGCACGTTCGAGGAGGGACCGGGCGGCGGTTACGCAATGCGCGCCAACGGATTTCAGGCGTACTTCAACCTCGGCGATGCGTTGGCGGAAACGAAGTCCGATTCAACACAGAACAACTCTCCGCCGACGACACGTTATCGTGCCGTGAGCGCGTGGGTGTGGCACGATTCGTCCGACACGAACACGTTCAAGAACGCGGCCATCTTCATGGCGCCGTATACGTTGGGACTGTGGTATAACTACAATGTCGGTGACGGTACGGCGGATGGTCTGCTCCTCTGCCAGCAGGGATGGGGATTGAACGACAACGAAATCGGCTACATGAAGCAGCCTTACACGCTGCCGCATCCGCTGACGGATCGCTGGACGCATGTCTACGCGCTCTTCGACCGCTCGCAGGGCACGGATTTCGAGCTATGGATCGACGGCGTGAAACAGACGCCGACCAGCACGCCGACAAAAAGGCGCGGGCGCGTGAAAAACGAATTCGATGTTGGCGGCATTTATCTTGATACGAATGCGGCTGTGTTAGGTGCCGACAACGGGTATTCTTATTATGGCAACAACAAGAAAAATGCGCTCATGTCGCGCTGCTTCCCCGGCAAGGTCGCGGACGTGCGCATCTACAACCGCAAGCTGGCGGCGCGCGAGATCAAGAAACTGGCTGCGGATCCGGACGTGGCGGCAAACCTTGCGCCGGCGATCGATCCGTTTGAGAAAGATGCGATCAGCGCCGCCACAAAGAAGGCGAAGAACGTGGCGACGGCGGTGTTTGACGATGGCGAGCCGGCAGTCGGCGAGTTGACGTACCAGTGGAGCATCCTCTCGGGCGATGCGGCCGCGGCGTCGTTCGGCGACGCGACGGCGCGCGAGACCACGTTCACGGCCACGGCGGTTGGCACGTACATGCTGCAGCTGGCCGTCTCCGACGGCGAGCGCACGTCCTACTCCGCGCCGCTTACGGTTGAAGTGGTGGCCGCCGGAACCATCGTCGTGATCAAGTAGTACAGAAAATGTCACCAAAACCGAATATAGGGGTTTTGGTGACATTTAAATCATGAATGAAAAATGTCACAAGATCCGCAAATTTGACTTTTGGTGACTTTTTTTGCGGGCGATAATTGAGAGAATGTTGTATGATTCCTTTGTTTTAGCAAAATATGGTTCTGACATTTTGGGGATGTGGAGGTCAATTCCAAAACGGGTGAGGCGGCGAAAGGCGACGGCAAAAATCACTCTTGCGGCTATATCAATATATTGATATAATATCGGCGGTAAGGAGAAAATGGAATGAAGATTTATCATGGTTCGTCAATGGAGATTCCAAAGCCGTTGTTGAGCAAAGGAAAGCCCAATAACGACTATGGGAGGGGTTTCTATTGCACGGAAGATGTTGAGATGGCGCGCGAATGGGCCTGCAAGGGGAAGGAGCCTCCGGGTTTTGCAAATGCATACGAGCTTTTTGCAGACGACCTTTCTGTCTTGAATCTTTCCGCGCCTGAATACACGATTCTGAACTGGATTGCCGTGCTTCTTGCCAATCGGACGTTTGCGCTGGATTCCGACATCGCACTTGAGGTTCGCGACTATCTCATTGCGAACTTCATGCCGCCTGTTTTGGAATCCGATGTCGTCATCGGCTATCGTGCCGACGATTCCTATTTCAGCTATGCCGACTCCTTTGTCAACAACGCGCTTTCGGTGCGGCGGCTGGATGAGGCGTTGCATCTTGGGCGTCTTGGAATGCAGGTGGCCTTGCGCACCGAACGCGCGTTTGAGAATCTGACGTATCTCGGTTCGGAGCAGGTGTCGTGGGACGAGTACCATCCGCGCTACGTGGCCCGTGATTCGGATGCGCGTTCCCAATGGCGAACCGCCGTCAAGAAGGGGGGGCGCGCCTCAGACGATATTTTTGCCATTGACATCATCAGAAGGAATCTTCGCCATGGCGATCCGATCCTACAATGAAGTTTACCTGAATGACGCGAAGCGGAATCTGGGTATCGCGACGGACTATCTCGTAAACGCATGCGCTCTGCCGGTCGACAGGGTCGGTGGCATCTATGCGTCAAGCCCGACCATGAGTCTGTTCGAACGTGGCGATCCGGGGGTTGTCGCGGGTTTGTCCGGAACGGAACTCGGACAGCGGATTTTTCTGGAGATGCGGGCCGTCGAAGAAGCGCCTCCTCCCGTCAAGTCGTTTCCGGGACGTTCGCCGGAATACTGGGGCGGATGGGCGCTCGCGCATTTCCAATGGCATTGGTGCAAGTCGTTTCGCTGGATATTTGCCCGCGTTTCCTTGTCGGACGTCCTTGCAAAATACAGCGTCTACCATGAAATGGACATTTCCCGCTTTCTTGAGGACTTCATGTGCGAGTTGGCCTCGGTGGAAACGGAGAAGAACCTGCATCGCATACGTCGCGCCGCCGGCTACTCGCAATCGGAACTTTCACGGCTTTCCGGCGTTAACATCCGCAACATCCAGCTTTACGAGCAGGGCGTACAGGACATCAACCGGGCGTCTGCCGCCACCCTTGCGGCGCTTGCCCGTCCGCTTGCCTGCTCAATTGAGAATTTGATGGAATAGAGCAAAGGAAGAAAAATGAAAAAAAGTGTACTACAGGCCTGTTTGATGGCGCTGGGTGCGTGTGCCGGCGGCGCAATCAACGTGTTCAACCTCGACAGCACGCACTACACCGGCAGCGAGTTCGGCGATGACAAGATGAACGCCGAGGGGCTGCGCGAATACGTCCACCGCATTCTCGGCCACGGCGCGTTCACGCACTTCTTCATCTGCCCGGGCGCGCAGGTCACGCTGTGCGATACGAAGACGATGTCGCCTTCCTGGTGGCGGACGGGCGAGCCGGGCGTTCCGCTGAACGACCACATGCGCCGCAACTACATGATGTTCACGAACGGCGTCGACACCATCCAGGTGGAGATCGACGCCATCCGCGCGCACGGCGTCTCGCCCTGGCTCTCTATGCGCATGAACGACAACCACAACGCGAACGAACCGAAGGCGTGGCTGCATTCGAAGTTCTGGGTGGAGCATCCCGAATACCGCAAGCAGGGAGGCTTCAATTATTCCATCTCCGCCGTGCAGGACTACCACTTCGCCTTCATCGAGGAGATGCTGGCCCGCTACGACGTGGACGGGTTCGAGTGTGATTGGATGCGCTGGCCGATTCCGCAGGATCCGGCGGTGCTGACGGCGTTCATGCGGCGGACGCGCGCGGCGGTGGACGCGGCGGCGAAGCGTCGCGGGCATCCGATCCTGCTGGGCGTGCGGGTCTCCTCGCGTCCGGCCGCTGCGCTGGGCAAGGGCATGGACGTCGCCGCGTGGGCGCGGGAAAAGCTCGTCGACTGGGTCGTGCCGGCCAACTTCTTCGGTTCGGTGGATTTCGACATCCCGTTGGGCGCGTGGCAGAAGATTGTCGCGGACGCCGGGTCGTCCGCCCTGGTGGTTCCGTGCCTCGACACCGGCGTGATCACGCAAGACCCGACAACGAAACGGCGCTCGCCGCGCCGCATGCTCACCCTGGCGGAATACTGCGGCTGGGCCGGGCGCATGTACGAACGCGGCGCGCCGGGCGTGTACTTCTTCAACCTCTTCACCTACTTCGAGGCTGCCTATCACGTCACGGACACCACCCCGTGGGATTTCATCGTCACGCACGGCCTCACGCCGGAATCCATCAAGGGCCGCCCCGCGAGCATCCCCG
>CACWSW010000310.1 GCA_902763655.1 uncultured bacterium | reverse complement strand
CCACAGCGTCGGCACGGCGCTCGCCGCATGGTAGCCGCGGTCGAGCGCGCGCAGGACGAGGTCGATGTGGCTCGGCGCGTCCGTGGCGATGAACACGGCATCCATGTTCTTGCCTTCCTTGTCGATCATCTCCTCGGCGGAGGCGTAGGTGCGCTTCGCGCCGACGGCCTTGGCGAGCGCCGTGCAACGGTCGGGGAAGAGGTCGGTGGCGGCCACCACCTCCACGTTGGGGTGCTCCTGGAAGAAGAACATTGCGCCGAACTTGCACACGCCGTACCCAGCGATGCCCACGCGCACCTTCCTGTCGCTGAACGGCTGCCAGGGGCCGCCAACCTTCTCGTCGGTGAAGACCTCGTTGAAGCCCTGGATGTTCGACAGCGGCTTCTGCTCGGCCGCCTTCAGCCCGATCGCAGCCGTCGCCGCGACCGATCCGATGAAGAAGTTCTTGCGTGTGATTTGCATGTCATTATCCTTTCACTTTTTTAGCCGTGTAGAACATGTAGAACATGTAGATTTTTCGGGGAAGCGGCACTCTTGCCGCTTCGCCCTACCGGAAAAGGAAGCACGTGCCGAGCGACTGGATGCACTCGAGCGCGCCCATGTCGACCACGCCGTACTTGACGCGCGGATTGCCGAACACGTCCGTCTCGCTCGCCTGCCCCGGCAGCGTCAGCCCTGCGTCGCGGCAGGGCGATTTCGCCCGGAGCGCATAGCCGGTCCAAGGCGCAGACGCGGTTGGCGCACCCGACTGCGTTCCGTCGACGGCCGTGAACATCGGGTTCTTGTCCGTTCCGCTGATGCAGTTCGATTGGCTCGCCACCGTACCGCTGCGCCAGAAGGAGTTTACGGCGGAATGCGACCCCATCTCCGTCACGCTCCAGGCGATGGAGTTCGTCAACGTCGCGCGGCTGACGTTTGAATTCCCGTACAGGTTGTTCCAGACCGTGCAGTTGACGACGGGGAGCGGCTCGGCGTCATACAATGCGCCCGCTCCAATGCCGCTCGCCTGATTTCCGTCCGAATTCTTGTTGCCACACACGAGATCTCCGTAATGCGCTCCACGGGCGTGGGCGAACCTCACGGCAAGGTTCCCCGACACGATGCAGGTGCGCGACGTGGAGTTATAGGTTGCGCCGCCTTCAACATTGGCCCTGTTATTCGTCATCACGCAATTCTCGAAATAGCTGATGCACCCGGCACCGCCGTACTCGCACTTGTTGTCGGCGAGCACACAGTCCTTTACGAGCGGACAGCTGTAGACGCCGCCGCCATTGCCCGTCGCGACGTTACTCATGATCCGGCAGTCCGTCAGGTTACTCCTCGCCGCACCCGCACCGCTCTGGACGCAGGTGTTGCCCTGGAGCGTGGAGTCGACAACGTCGCAGTACGCCACGCCACCGCCAGACGCGTTCGTTCCATCGACCGTGTTCGTGCTTCCCCGCGACACGTAGTTCCCGGTGATTGTCGAATTGGTAATCGTGCAGCGGAACGCGCCGCCGCCCAGCTGCGACGCCGTGTTGCTGATGACCGTGCACTTGTAAAGCTGGCAGTACTGCCGCGTGGTGTATGCTGGCGACACGCCCGCGCCGGCGCCGTATTGTGCACGGTTCCAGCCGATCAGGCAGTTGTACGCCTTGGAGGTCGCGATCGTCCCGCCATCGACGCCACCGGCAAGGCCTCCGCCCGACAAACCCGCCGAATTGTTCGTGATCACGCAGTCATAGAGCGTGGCGTTGTAGATGCCGCCCCCTGTCCCCTCCGAATCGCCAGGCCCCGTGTTTCTCACCGTGTTGTTGCGGATCACGCAGTTGCGCCACACGCCGCCGCGGCATGCCCCTTTGTAGGCAACCGAGCAGTTCTCCACGATGCAGTTGGAGACCGTGTATGCCTGTTCGTGCTTGCCGCGGTAACCATCGCCCATGCAGATCCCCGCACCCTGGTAGGAGGTATAGCCGCCGGAAATGAGCAGATTTCGGATCACGTGCCCGCCTTCCTGAAAGTAGAGGATGCGCATCCCGTCCGCAGGCTTGCCGATGAGGCGCACGTCCTCGGGGTTGTCGCTCTCGCCGATGAAGGTAAGGTTACTGACTTTCGTACTGCTGCTCGTCTTCGGAATGCGGATATAGGATCCTGACCCATAAGAGTTAACTTGACTCTTGGTTTTGTCGAGGTTGTAAGTGCCCGGCGCAAGATACAGCGTGTCGCCCGTGCTCATTTTCTGTGAAGTGGTGATCACCTCGCCGCGATCCGTGGGCGACGTGCCGCCGCCCGTGCCGTCGGGAGACGCGTACCAGTTCGTCGCCGAGGCGGCGGACGCAAACAGGGCCGCGCAAAGAAACGCGCTCCGCGCGCGGATGTTACTCGCAACTTGTGTCGAATTCGTCATTTCTGCTCCTTGCGGTCGAGGTGTACAATGCAACTAGCCAAAAAAGTCTACCACAAATCTGCCGAGCGGGCGTCCGCTTTGCGAAATAAAGTTTTTGCAGATTGCGAAATACGGCTTGGCGCGGATGGTGGATTCTGCTATACTGCCCGCCATGCGAACCATCTTGTTGTTTCCACGCCGTAGCGCGAACCGTTCAAAAGACTCGCTCTTGGCGGCGATCGACGACCGACACGGCTTTTCGGTGAAGTTCGCCGATGTGAACGTCAGCACGCCGGAAGAGGTCGCCGAACTGCTTGCTTTCTGGCATCCCGACGGCTGCATCGTCAACAACGACAGACTGCCGGCTGAGTCGTTCGTCGGCTGTCCGACCGTCTTCCACCACCGCGCCTACAAGGCGGACAATCCCCGCCACGCCACGATCGCGTTCGACGAGAAGGCCGTGGCAGAGACCGCCGCGCATCATCTGCTCTCCCTGAACCTGGCTTCTTACGCGTATGTGCCGCCGCATACGGACGAACTGTGGAGCCGGACGCGCGAACGGCACTTCGTACACATCCTCGGCCTGAACGGATACGGCGTCGCGTCCTACGTCCATCCCCGAACCCGCCTGTCAGCGCCGAAGCAGCTCGCGCGCCTCGCCGACTGGCTCGCGAACCTGCCGCGCCCGCTCGGCGTGTTCGCCGCCAACGACACCGTCGCCGCCACCGTCATCGCCGCCTGCGACCATCGGCGTCTGGCCGTCCCGCAGGACGTGGCCGTGCTGGGCGTGGACGACAACGAGGCGACGTGCGAGGCCCTGCGGCCCACGCTCTCCAGCATCGCCACCGACGTCGTCGCCATGCGGGACGAAGACCATCGTCTCCTTGAACGCCTCATCGCAGAAGAACCGCCGGCCTGCCGCCACGTGACGGTCAAGCCCCTCGGCGTCGTGCGCCGCGCCTCGACCCTCCGCGCGGCGAAGAACGACCCGGCGGTCCTCGCGGCGTGCGAGCTGATCCGCCAGAAGGCCTGCGAGGGACTCAAGGCGCGCGACGTGGCGGCCATGTTTCCCTGCGGACGGCGCATGGCGGAGATTCGCTTCCGCGCTGCCCTCGGACACTCGATCCTCGACGAAATCCGCGCCGTGCGCCGCAGGCGCGCCCAGATGGCCATGCAGCCATTCCGCACGCAGCTGCGCGACGAGGTCGCCGCCCTTTGCGGCTACTCCTCGTGGAGCTCCGTTCACCGCCTCCTCAACGGGTAAAGTCACCTCGCCGTCCTCTTCAAGATGGTTACCGGGCCGAAGAGACCGCTTTCATGGTTCAGCTTGTCGAACGGACGCTGGAAACGGTCGTATTGCCCGTTCGGCTTGAATTCGTCGAGTATCCGGTTCCTGGTCGCGTCGTCGCCCACCTGGTTCGCAAGGAGATTCGCAACCGTCACCTCTAGGACGTTCCGTCCCTTCTTCAGCGATACCGGCCAGCGGAACGGCCCGAAGAAGCGGGCTCCGAGATCAGTGCCGTTCAGCCGCGCCGACGCGCACCAC
>CACWSW010000309.1 GCA_902763655.1 uncultured bacterium | reverse complement strand
CGAAGAAGGAGGCGATGAACGCCCAGCGCATCAAGGACTTCAAGTCCGGCACTTATGAGCTTGGCGGCGGCGTGGTCGATCCCCTTCCCGCGGACGCCCCGCGGTTCGTGAAGGATTACCATGCCTACTACAAGACGCCGCGCGGCTATCATCCGCGCTCGCTCAACTCTAACGGCGGCTGGAACAAGACGTCGTTTCTTTCGTTCATCAACGCGAAACTGCTTGCCTACGCGGGCGAGATCGAGAGCGCGGTGATGGTATTGCACGGCGAAAAGGCACACAGCCGCTATTTCGGCGAAGATGCCTTCAAACTTCTCAAAGGCGACAATAAGGAGCTTGTCATCGTCCCCGACGCGTCGCACTGCGACCTCTACGACGGTGGCGGCAAGGGCGCAATTCCCTTCGATCACATCGAGGCGTTCTACAGAAAGTAGAGGTGCAGAGAGGCCGAGAGCGCAGAGTAATGATTAAGATGTGTGTGGCAAAAACCTCTGCATACTCTGCCTCTCCGCGCCTCTGCGTGAAATATTCAAATTTGAGGAATGAGATATGACAGTCGAAGAATTCAGAAAGACGATGGCCGAGACGGAGTACATCCCCGCTGGGAGTGAACTTCACCAGGCGTTTCACGCATTCTCCTAGGAGGCGCTGAAGATTACGGCGGAGCTGAACGGCGCGTATCATACGCCCGAGGAAGTGCGTGCGCTCATGTCGCAGCTGACGGCGAGCAGTCGGCGAACCATCCGTGCGCCCCATATCCTGTTTCTACAGAATCGACTTCAACATTGCATCACCTATGCCTGAAGTCCGAATTCGCGTTCTATCCTGTCAATTGCATCTTCGTGTTGCCGAGCGACACGGCAAGCATCACTCGAAATAGGCGTTTACGTTCTTGTCATATGAAATCAGCGGAATCTTCTCGACCATCGATTGGCACACCATGATGCGGTCGAACGGGTCGTTGTGGATCGGCGGAATCGTACGCAAGGGGACAAGATGCTCTGCCATGATCGGAAGAATCATGAATCCGTCTGCCTTGATGCGCTCCATCATATCTGGCGGACAGTCAAGCTTTCCATTCCGCCGTTTGACTTCTATCTCCCATATCACCGCCGCGCTGACGTAGATTTCGTTGCCTCCGTCGGCAATAAGTCTGCGATGCTCCTTCTTCAGCTGCGCTGAATCGAGATACCACCACAATACGACATGGGTATCGAGAAGGTATCTCATCCAAACGCCTCCTCAAAACCGTCCGGCAATGCATCGAAATCATCCGCGATGCGAATCTTGCCCCTCAGGGAACCGGGGCGACGAATTGGCTTCGGCTGTTCGTACCGCATGATTGTCACAAGCGGACGCCCGGCGCGGCAGATTATGAACGACTTGCCTCCGCTTGCCTCATCGACAATGGCAGAGAAGTGCGCTTTCGCCTCCGCGATTGAGCGCACCATCGTAGGCAGCGGCATTTCAGCGACCATCAGCATTCTCCTTTTATGACTTGACCGAGTTGGGTCATATTATAGCATAAACTGCCATGCGAACGCAAGTGTGGGACAGGAGATGCGGGGGAGGGCGCGATGCCATAAGTGTTAATTATTCCTTGTGATAAGAAATCGGTATTTGTTATTTCCAACGGAACGGGTTATACTGTCCACGTTTTCTTTTTCACCTCAACAGTTCAACAACAAACAAGGAGAATGGAGATGCTGAAAGAACTTGCAATGGTGACATTGGTCGCGGGCGGCGCTTGCACGGCGGACGCGACAGGTGTGTGCCTCCCGCTCACGCAGAGAGAGGCAGAGGCATAAGTAAGATTTGTGCGGCGGCAACCTCTGCGCACTTCGCGTCTCTGCGTGAAATATTCACCACTGGAGAATTGAAATGACGGTCGAGGAATTCAGAAAGACGATGGCGGAGACGGAGTACATTCCCGCAGGGAGTGCGCTTCATCAGGCATTTCACGCATTTTCCCAGGAGGCGCTGAAGATTACGGCCGAACTGAACGGCACATACCATGCGCCCGAGGAAGTGCGCGCGCTCATGTCGCAGTTGACGGCGAGCGAGATCGACGAGTCGTTCGGACTCTTCCCGCCGTTTCACACGGACTGCGGCAAGAACACGAAGATCGGCAAGCGCGTGTTCATCAACGCCGGATGCCAGTTCCAAGACCAGGGCGGCATCACAATCGGCGACGATGTGCTGGTCGGACCGCAGACGATCATCGCGACGCTCAACCACGACCCAAACCCCGAAACGCGCGGCGGCATGATACCCAAGCCGGTCAAAATCGGCGACAAGGTGTGGCTCGGCGCACGGGTGACGATCTGTCCGGGCGTGACGATCGGCGAAGGTGCCATCGTCGGCGCGGGCGCGGTCGTGACAAAGGACGTGCCGCCGCGCACAGTCGTCGCCGGCGTTCCTGCCCGCATCATAAAGGAATTGCAACCAAGTGACGATTGGCAGTCGGACAAAAACTGACTCGGAGTCATTGACTTGCGGTCGGTGATGTGATACAATGCTCGCCGTCTTTCATCCCAGAGGAGGTTATCGAGTGACAAAGCGGCAGGAAAACGCGCAGGAAACGCGCCGGAGAATATACACCACGGCGTGTTCCCTCATTGAGAAGAAAGGTTTTGCCAACGTGTCTGTCGAGGACATCACTCGAGCCTGCGGCGTGGCGAAAGGCACCTTCTACGTCTATTTCAAGCGCAAGGAGGAAATCATCTTCGAGTGCTGCAAGGAGTGGTTCAGCGACGTGGACCGCAAGGCGCGTGAGCACAACGGCACGATCGTCGAGAAGCTGGCGTTCTACTTCAAGGGATTCATGGAGGGCGTGACGTGCGGCGGCGTGGAGCTGTGCCGCCAGTGGGTGCGCGAGGTGATCAATCCGGCGGACTCTCCGGGGGAGATGTGCGGCGGCAAGTACGCGTACGATCACAGGCACCTGACGGGTTTCCTCAACGATGCGGTGAAGGACGGCTTGCTGAAGAAGAACACTCCCGTCGATACGCTCGTGCATCTTTTCATGAGCGAACTCTATGGCATGATGACGTGCTGGTGCATGAGCGACACGAAGTTCGATCCGGAGGAATGGGTCGGGCGCTTCGCGAAGCTCCAGCTGCCAACCCTCCTCGAGCCGTACATTAAGACTCACGCAGAGGCGCAGAGAGGCTGAGAGCGCAGAGAGGAGATTTCGGATTATGAATGAAAATGAGATTACAGGGGATATCCTTGATGCGGCGATAAAGGTCCATCGAAAATTTGGGCCAGGCATGCTCGAGTCTGTTTACGAGAGGTTGCTTGAAGCGGAGCTCATAAGGCGCGGACACATGGTCGAACGGCAGAAATCCGTTTCATTTGAATATGAGGGAATGACTCTTGAGGATGCTTTCAGAGTAGACTTGTTTGTGGATGGTCGGATTGTCGTGGAGCTCAAGGCCGTCGAGAAAATGAACCCTCTCTTTCTCAAACAAGTCAAAACCTATCTCGTCGCAATGAATCTGCCGCTTGGATTGCTTATAAACTTTGGCATGGAAAAACTTGTCGATGGCTATGTCAGAGTCGTCAACGGATTCACCGAACCAACCACCACACCAACTTGAACAATCTCTGCGCTCTCGGCCTCTCTGCGCCTCTGCGTGAGATAAAACTTACCCCCACAAGAAAAGAAAGGAAAATAAAATGAACAGAAGAGAATTCGTCAAATGCATCGGCGCCGTCGCGGGTGCGGCGGCCATGCATGGTATTGCATTCGCAAACGAAGGAGACAAGAAAATGAAATGCGCAGTCGTATATTTCTCATGGAGCGGCAACACGCGTTTCGCGGCGGAGACGATCGCGAAGAAGGCCGGCGCGGCGCTCTTCGAGATTAAGGCCGAGACCCCCTACAACAGCGACTTCAACAAGTGCTGCGACGAGGCGAAGCCAGAGTGCTACGGCAAGAAACTCCGTCCGATCAAGCCGATCGAGGGACTCGACCTCGCCAAGTACGACGTCGTGTTCGTCGGTACGCCCGACTGGTGGGGCACGATGGCGCCGCCTGTTCGCACGTGGGTGACGCTGAACAAAGACGCGCTCAAGGGCAAGACCGTCGGTATCTTCCAGACGCACGGCGGCGGCGGAATGGAGCGCGTCGGCAAGGAGTTTGCAGAAGTCGTGGGCGACGCGGCGAAGATCCTGCCGCCCAAGGCGTTTCCGGGAGCGTCCGTCAAGTCCGCCACCAAGGCGCTTGAGGCGTTCGTCACGGATCGTCTCGCGGTGAAGTGAATCACGCGGAGGGAAACAAGAAAATGAACAGGAAAGAATTCATGGGTACGGCGGCGCTCGGCAACATCGGCTTCGCCGAGGAAGGAGCAAAGAAAATGAACAAGGGCATCGTCATCTACTTCTCGCACACGGGCGAGAACTACTCGGTTGGCGTCATCACGGTGGGCAACACCGCGAAGGTCGCGAAGGAGATCGCCGCGCAGACGGGCGCGGCGACCTGGGAGATCAAGGAGAAGAACCCCTATCCCGAGAAGTACACGCCGTGCATCGAAGTCGCAAAGAAGGAAATGCAGGCGAAGGCGCGCCCGGAGTTCGTCGGCGAGGCGCCTGATCTCTCGGCGTACGACACCATCTACCTCGGCTACCCGAACTGGTGGGCCGATGCGCCGATGATCGTCTATTCGTTCCTCGACAAGGCGAAAATCGAGGGGAAGACCATACTCCCCTTCTGCACACACGAAGGCTCGGGGCTCGGCTCGACGGCCCGCAAACTCGCGGCGGCGTATCCGAAGGCGAAGGTGGAGCTCAAGGGGCTTGCGCTCTACGGACACGTCGCGCAGAA
>CACWSW010000308.1 GCA_902763655.1 uncultured bacterium | reverse complement strand
GCGGGGAGGACGATGCGGTCGATCTCCTCCTGCTGGCGGCGGAGGCGCGCGACGACGACGGCCAGCTCCTTTCCGAGCGTGGTGGGCGAGGCCGGCTGGCCGTGCGTGTGCGCGAGCATCGGCACTGCCGCGAACGCGTGCGCCATCTCCGCGATCTTGTCCGTCACCGCGTCCTGCGCCGCGCGGAGGACCTTCAGGCCGTCGCGCAGCATGAGCGCGTGGGACATGTTGTTGATGTCCTCGCTAGTGCAGCCGAAGTGGACGAACTCGCCGCGCCGCTCAAGCGACGTGCCCTTGATCTTCTCCTTGATGAAGTACTCCACGGCCTTCACGTCGTGGTTCGTCGTCTTCTCGATGTCCTTCACGCGCTGGGCGTCGGCCACGCTGAAGCTGTCCGCGATTCCCGCTAGGAGCGCCGCCTCGTCCGCCGCGAGCGGCGGGCACTCCGGGATGCCGGGATGCGCGCAGAGCGCCGCGAGCCACGCGCACTCCACCGCCACGCGCCGCTTCACGAGACCATATTCCGAGAACACGTCCCGCAAGGCCTCCACCTTGGAACCGTACCGCCCGTCGAGGGGCGAAATCGCCGTCAGCTGATCAATTGCCGCCATCGTCTTTACTCCTGTCGCGGATAGTTTACCACAAACCCGTGGGGGGGTGAAAGGTGAAAGGTGAAAGGTGAAGGGTGAAAGGTGAAAGGTGAAAGGTCCTGCGCACTCCCGGCTTTCCTGGAGGTCCCGGTGGTCTTGGTGGTCCCGGTGGTCCCGGCCAGGGTTATGCTATAATCTTAGCATGCTTGAGGAACTGAAAGAGAAGGTCTGCGAGGCGAACCTCGCGCTCGTGCGCCACGGGCTCGCCACGCTCACATGGGGCAACGCCTCCGCGATCGACCGCGGGAAGGGACTCGCCGTCATCAAGCCGAGCGGCGTCGACTACGCCTCGATGAGACCCGAAGACATGGTGGTCGTGGACATGGACGGCAAGGTGGCGGAGGGACGCTACCGCCCATCCAGCGACACTCCCACGCATCTCGTGCTGTACAAGGCGTTCCCGACCATAGGCGGCGTAGTGCACACGCATTCCGCCCACGCGACCGCATGGGCGCAGGCCGCACGCCCGATTCCCAACCTCGGCACCACCCACGCCGACACCTTCCACACCGACGTGCCGGTAACGGACGAGATCCCGGACGATCGCATACGCGCCGCGTACGAGGAGGCCACTGGCGACACCATCGTCGAGACCTTCCGACGCCTGGGCATAGATCCGGACGAGACGCCCGCAGCCATTGCAGTCCACCACGGTCCGTTCACGTGGGGCCGCACGGTCGAGAAGGCGGTGGAGAACGCTGTCGTGCTGGAGGAGGTGGCGAAGATCGCCGCCCTCACGGTCGCGCTCAACCCTTCCGCGCAGATGAATCCCGCCCTCGTGGAGAAGCACTACTCCCGCAAGCATGGCCCGAACGCCTACTACGGGCAAATCGCCAGATGACCGCGCGCACCTACACGCACCGCGCGATGGACACCGAGTTCCGCGTGTCCTTCGGCGAGGATGAGGATGAGACCCTGTGCGGCTCGGCCGCAGCCGTCGTGTTCGAGCGCATCGATGCCATCGAGTGCCTGCTCAGCCGCTTCAACGACACGAGCGATGTGGCCATGATACGCGCGCTCCGCCCGGGACAGGTTGCCGTGGTCGCTCCGGAGACGATGTCCGTGCTCGTGGAGAGCGCTCGCGTGTGCGCCGCCACGGGCGGCGCCTTCGACCCCACCGTCGGAGCGATCATGGCAAAGATGCCACGCGGGAAGGACGGGAGGGTCGCGCTCCCGCGCGACCGTTCCTCCCTATCCGATCTCCTGGCTCGCGGCGGGATGCAGCGGCTCGTCCTCGACGTGGAGCATCTGAGTCTTGCCGTCAAGCCCGACCGCCTCGGGCGCGACACGCCGCTTGAGCTGGACTTCGGCGGCATAGGCAAGGGCTTCGCGCTAGACGAATGCCGCAAGCTCCTCACTGGCGAGCAGTTTGGAATATCCAGTTTCCTGCTCGACGCCGGCACCTCCACGCAGTGGGCGCAAGGCGTCGGCTGGAAGCTCGGCGTTGGCGGCGAATGGAAGGGCCGCACGCGGATCGATACCACGATGGAAGTCCGTGACGCGGCGCTCTCCGGCTCGGGGTTCGAGCTTCAGGGCGAGCATGTGGTGGACGTGCGGCGGCAAGGCGCCGCGCGCCGCTGGGCGCAGGCGTGGGCATTGTGCCCGCGTTCCGCCGCCGTGGCCGACGCGCTGACGACCGCCGCGCTCGCGCTCTCCCCGCGCGAGCTGACCGATGCCGCACGCGCGCTCGACGCGCGAATCCTCGTGGCGCGCCGCCAGCCGCCGATCCTGGACAGAATGCGCGACCCACTCGTCTGGTACGGCTGACCAGGTCGCCGGAGAAGCTTGCGCTTGCTTCTCAACTGACGATGTTGACACGCTGGGATTCCAGCGAAATGCCTTTTCTCGCAAGCAAATCGATCCCAGAACAGCGCTGGAAACTGGCCATCTCCAGCTCGCCGCTCAGCAGGTCCGCCAGGAAGTCCGCGCATTTTCCGCCGTTCTCGAAATGCAGTTCCAGCCCGTCGCGGTACTGTCCGCCGCGGGCAGCCGCATTCTCAAGCTTCACCAGCGCCTCGGCCACACGCTTGCCCATGTTGCCGGCCGCGTACGGCGACAGCGTCAGAACGAACTCCGCGCCTTCGCGACGTATGGTCATTCCCGCTTCCAACGCCTGCTCCCTGCGCCTCTCCCCCGAGAAGACACGCCCTGCCACGGCCGAACGGACCGTTCCGCGCGTCATTCCCAGACTGAACGTCACCATCGCGTCCGGCTCGGTCATGCTTGAAACAAGCGCGCTTGTGCGGCGCAACGTGTCCTCCCGGTGCAACAGTCGCTCCACGGGCGCACGGTCCGCGGCGGACAAATCCATCAGGAAGGACTGTGCGCCTTGCACGCCGGCGTCCCGTACCATGTCCTGGAACACGTGGTCGTCCATGCTCGCGAAGAACTGGATCAGGAGATTCGTGCTGACGGAATCCGGCACTGCCAGTTTCTCCCGCAGCGTCTTCTGGCACTGCCTGAAGAACGGCGATTCCCGCAGCGCCCGCTGGTCCGGCATCGCCAAGATCTTCTTCCGCAACTCCGCCACGCTGCCCAATGGGGGCTCGCTGCGGAGGAAGGCGTCCGCCACCGCAATTCGAACTGCGTCCGACAATGCCCTTTGCACCTGCCCACTGAAAGCCCGCGTGGTCTCGTCCAGGGATTTTTTCGCTGCCTCGAAATCCTTCTTTGCGGCGGCGGTCAGCTTGCCTTTCGCGATGTTTGCGCGAACGCCCTTGCCTGCGATTTCTCGCGGGAACAACTTGAACATCATCTCCCGCGCAAGCGCGAATTTAGGACCAGAAAGACTAGCGTGCTCAAGCGCTTCGTCCCAGACTTTCTGTGCGGTACCCTTGCGGTCCTGCCGCTTGAACGCCAGGACGGCCAGTGCCTTGTCCACGTAATTCCCCTCCGCCAGGAACCGCTCAATCTCCTTGGCGATCCCTACCAGTCGCCGCTTTGCTTCCGTTGGGTCGCCATCTGGCAAATCACGACCCCTCCTGCGCATCTCATCCAGTTTCTCCGCCTGCTCATCCATCACCAACTGAAGATGGGAAGTCATGATGGAGAGCTTCATTCCTTCGGGGAAGTGCGTGCTCATCAGCAAATCGTAGCGAGCCTGCATCCTCTTAGCCGCCGCTTCCCGCACCGCCTCATCCGGCGCGTGCAATTCCGTGTTCAGGTCATGCTCGATTCCCTTCACGGCAGTCTGCATTGCCAGAATGCAGACCGCGACGGTGGCACCGGTCACACGCCCGGGGGTGAATTCCTTGCCCGCCGCCGCCATCATCTCGCGAATCGTCTTGTCGTAATCCGCCACATCACCTACAATTGCCGC
>CACWSW010000307.1 GCA_902763655.1 uncultured bacterium | reverse complement strand
CGTGCCCGTGGCGACCACTGCCGGTCCGGCGCATTCCTTGAACGCGAGGCCGTTCACCGTCATGTCCGTCGCCGCGCCGAGCGTGATGCCGGAATGGAGAATCGCCAACTTCTCCGGATTCCACACCGTCACGCCCGTCGCCGTCACGGACGAAAGGTCGAACGTGTCCGTGAACCAGTACTCGCCCGCCGGGAAGTAGATGGTGGAAGCGTCCGCCACTTCCGCCACGTGCGCGGCCACGGCCGCCGTGTTCGCGGCGGCGTTCTCCGCGCCCGGCTGCACGCCCCAGTCGTTCACCACGTCGATGATGCCGGTTTTCACCGTGAGCGTGATCGCGTTCCCCGTGTTCGCCACCGTAAACACGGGCGCCGCCGCGCCGTCCGGCACCGGCGTGCCTGTGATGCCGGCGGAAGACGTCGCCACCGTGTGCGTCGTGCCGGGCGAGAGCGAGATCGCACCCCAATTCGTGACGGACACCTTGCAGCCGTCCGCGAACGTGAGCGCGTTCGCGGATGTCAGCTTGTCGCCGTTCATCACGTCCGTCCCGCGCACGCCGAGCTCCTGCGAGATCGTTATGATTGCGGCCGAAATGTCCGCCGGCCCAGTCAGCTTTTTGATGCTCATCGTCGCCGTAGTTGGGCTGCCGTTGCCCTTCATGATCTTCGTGCCGGCCTCAAATGAAAACGCGTTCACGTACGTCCAGGGGGAGGATGCGCTATCCGTGTAGGCCGCCATTTGCGCACCGTCCATGAACGAAATGAGCGGGATGTTGGGCGAGATGCTGGTCGTCGTGAGGTGCCGCGCGAACTGCTCGTTTCGTACGATGATGGGTCCCGGCGTGCGCACGGCCCAGTACCAGCGCGGACGGAATACGGAACTGGACGTCTTGCCAAGGAGCGTCAACGTGTTGCCGTTCATGTTGAGCGTCGGTCCGCCAGAGGAGGTATTCCCGGAAAAAACCGCGTTCATCGACCCGTAGGTATAGATCGTCGCATCGCCCGTCATGTAGAAGTTGCCGCCTGACGCGATTGTCGGGTTCGTCTGACCGCCGCCGATGCAGATCGCGCCCAAGTTGTCGCCCTCGCCCGTGCCGTTCCCTTCAAAATAGACAGTCCAGGAGTCGTTAAACTGATGGGTGGTCTTGCCATCGACATTCACGGTCGCACCTGCCTTGATGACAAGCGTAGCAGCCTTGTGACAGTACTGCTTGTCGCTTCCGCCCACGTAGTAGACACCTTCCTCGATCAGAAAGTTGATCTTTGTGTCCTTGTAGGTCGTAACGGCGTTGAGCTGGCCTTTGCCCGTCTTGCGGATCCAGTCGCCAGCCTCGAACGTGAAGTTGCTGGCGGCCACCACCTGGTCGACCGTCAGGGTCTGTCCCTCGGCCACGTAGAACGTGTTCGTCGTCGCGCCGTTCGCCGGAATCGCCGCGCCTGCCGCGACCGCCGCCAGGCAAACGCCCGCCAACCGTTCGAGCCGCATCCTTCTTCTCGTCATGGGCAGTACCTCCTTGAAAGTATTGTCGGTATTCTACCATTTACGCGCTGTTCCGTTCAACCGCTAATTTCTACGACCAGACCGCGCGGCGGACGCGCAGGAGCGCGGCACTCCCGGGAGGGTCGCAGTTTACTGCGACCGCCTTTTCGGGCGCAACAAGTTGCGCCCCTCCCGCATGGGGAGCCGCCATCTTGGCGGCGACTACCGGAATAAGATATGAGTGCCCTTGGGCAGGGCGCGGATGAAGCCCGTGCCGGTGATCCACGCCACCTCGTGCTCCGCGCCGCTGCCGGCCGCGCCGAACGTGCCGAACGTCTTCGCGCCGCCTACGTGGATCTCCGCGCAGTCGATGTGTCCGGAGTAGTCCAGCTTGAGCGCCGCGCCGCTCGCGGCCACGTTGAGCACGACCTTCGGCTGCTCGCCTGGCGCGCGGTCGGCGTCGCCGAAGGCGTTGGCGTTCTTCACCGCGAACGTGCCGCCCGAGACGACCACGTTCGTGCAGTTCGGCCACGCGCCGGACAGCGTGAGGATGCCCGCCGTCACCTTCAGCGTGCCCGTGGACGAGCTGGTCGCGCCGAGGTTGTGCGGGAATGCGCCGTTCTTTGTCAGGCTCACATATCCCGTGAACACGGCCTGGTTGACGCGGTTCGTGTTGTCGTAGGGACTCCCTTGGTTGTACGATTCGTTGTTGCCGTCGCAGGCCAGCGTGATCGTCGCGGGGCGTGCGCTCGTCACCGTCGATCCCGTCAAGCCGTGCAGAAGCTTCAAGGACTGGTTGTGCCCGTCCAGGTTGAACGTGGCGCCGTTGCCGAAGCCGACGCTGTTGTTCGCGCTGATCGCATTCGCCACGCGCGTCACGACGGTGGCGGACGGGAATATCGCCCAGTAGCGAGTCGCGCCGGTGAGGTTGTTGTCGGCCACACGAAGGTCCAGCGTCATGGTGGATCCGTCTTTCGACGTCGTCCGCTGCCCGATGTATATCGCCGTGTTCGTGATGACCACCGTACCGTTGCCGGTGAACTGCAAATAGCCTTCCATGCCGTTGCTGAGCACCTGCAGGCCACGCCTGAAGGTCGCCGTGGAGCCCGCCCCCAGGTCCAGGCCGGCCTGGCTGAAATACGTCAGCTTTCCGTCGAAGACGACATTCGCCCCGGCCAGTACCTTGATGCCGTTCGCCAGGCTGTCAGCCTTCGCCCACGTGCCGTTGAGCGGCGAGGAGATCGTGATGTCGCCAGCGAAGCTGAGCTTGGCGGTGTCGTCGTGGAAGTTCACCGTGCATGCGGACGTGCCGAGCCCGTCGGTCGCCGTCACCTTAACCGTGCCGGAATTAAGCGTGAGCGCGCCTGAATGCGTGCTGGCGGCGTTCAGCTCCAACGTGCCGTCTCCCGTCAGCGTGATGCTCTGATCGCCCCCCCACGGCGCGTTGATCTTCAGCGTGCTGTTCGAGCCGATGGTCCACGCCTGTGCACTGCCCGTCACCGTGATCGGCCAGCCCATCGTCCACGTGGTCGCCGCCGCCGCGGCTAGAACCGAAATGCCGCTTCCGCCAATCGTCGCCGTCGCGCCGCTGCCCGCAGTGAACGCGAACGAATTGCCGCCGAGTGTCGCGGCATCCAGCACGAGGCCGTCGAACGCCGCCGCCGTGCCGGCCGGAAGCTCCGCCGCCGTGCCGCCCGTCGCAAATGTCGCCAGCAGGTCGCCTGCCGTCACGTCCGGCGCCGATCCGCTCTCCCAGTTGGCGTCCGTGGACGTGAGGTTGTCCGTGCCAACGCCGCTCCACGTGTCGATGTTGTCGGGACCGTTGACGACGACGACCGTGCCCGCGCCCTCGATCCACGCCGCCCGGCGCGTGTCGTTCGCGCCGTCGGACGAGTAGGTGCCGCGCGGCAGAGCGTTGCCGTTCAGCGTGGCCGCGCCCATCTCGAGCGAGACGCCCGTACCCACCTTGACCTTCGCCGTGGCATTGGCCAGCGCCATGTTGTCCGCGTGGAAGTTCGCGCCGGCGCCCTCCTCCACCTCGAACGTCGCACCGGCGGAGATGGTCAACTTGGAGAGCGCGGTGAACGACGCGCCCGTCACGAGCTTCACCGTTCCCTTCCCCACGATCATCTGGCCAGTCGTTGCGGAGACGGCGTTGGAGCACACGAACACGTAATCCGCCGAACCGGGCGACCAGTAGAGGCCCGCCTTGCTGTAGAACGTGCCGGAGAACACGGTGGGGTTCTGCTTGGGCGTGCCCGTGAACTTCACCTGCTTGTCCTTCGGCGACGAGAAGCCGTGCGCGGCGTTGTTCACGCCGTTCGTCTCGTAGAAGCCGGCGTTGTTCAAATCTCCGTCGAACGCGATGGTGACGCCACTCACCGACTTTGTAGTCGTGATGTCGATCGAACCCTTGCGGAGAAGCGTGAGCGGAATCGTGTAGTCCCGCCCGCCGGCCTCGTTGAAGCAGACGAACTTGCCGGAGCCCGTCTTGATGAGTGTAGGGACGCCGCCCTGGCACGTCATCTGTCCCTGAAGCGCGTATGTCGCGCTGCTCTTATCGATATGGATCGGCACCTCGCCGCTGCCCACGATTCTTAAGCCCATCCAGTTGCCCCCGCAGTTTGAACTATGCATGTACTGCAGTCCGCCGCCGCCGCCCTGCAGGCACAAAAGCCCCTGGTTCATGGAGATGACCTTGTTTCCCTCAAAACGCACCTCGTATAAGGCTCTATTGGCATCGCTGCCGCAGACTTGATAGGCATAATCCGTCGCCGTCCCCCAGCCGAGCACCGCCGTGTCGCCCAACGCCGGCCTCCCCACCGTACCGGCGGCATTCGTCCAGTTGTTTGCGTTCCAATAGTAGTAATTGCCCGATTTCGTTTTTGGGCTCCAGTACCACGTCTCGGCGGACGCGACGTGCAGTGCCATCGCGGCGAGCGAGAAGGCTGTGCTGATGAGCAATTTGAACGTTCGTGCCATGGCAAGCTTCCTTTTTTATTTGCACTTTGACGCAATTATAGCAAAAACACGGACCCAACGGCAACGCCGTTTTTCAGCGTTGTTGCGGGGTGAGCAAAACGGGAATACTTCGGGCGAGCAAAATGGGAAAGTTCAAAGTTCGTCCGTATTCCGGGTTTCAGTAGTTGTATTTCCCTAGG
>CACWSW010000306.1 GCA_902763655.1 uncultured bacterium | reverse complement strand
GAGCGCAGTGAGCGCCACGTGCAGCGCCGCCGTGCCGTTGGAGACCGAGACCGCGTTCTTGACGCCGAGCCACTTGGCCCACGCCTCCTCGAACTGCATCCCGACGGGGCCGGTCCAGTAGTTGACCTTGCCGGAGTGAAGGATGTCGAGCACCTTCTTGTCCGTCTTCTTGTCGAACTGCGGCCAGGCGGGAAATCCCTTCGACCAGACCTTCTTGCCGCCATCGATGGCGAGCTTCTCAACCTTCTTCGTAGCCATTTCTTTTTTCTCCATGTAGTGCCGACGAGACATTCGCTGGCGACGTGTGCGATTATAGCATAACCCAGTATCCCCCTTCAAGCGATTCTACCTGAAGATGATCGTCGTGCCGACAGCCTTCTGCGCCCACAATCCGTTGGCCTTGGACATGATCTCCCAGCCGCTGGGCAATCCGCTCACGTTGCGGAATGCGCCTGTGGTCTCGCCCTCGACAAGCATAACCTTCTGCACCGTCTCAGGGATCGGCTCCGGCTGCACGAGATCGATGCGGGAAATGTCCAAGGTGCCGTTCGCCACGATCCTGTCGGCCGTGCGCGTAGAGGCGTCGACGTCGATGTGGAGTTCGCCGTCCAGCGCCGCGCCGCACGTGAAGGAGCCGATCGCGCCCGCGCCGCCGGGGTAGATTCCCTCCGTCGCGATCAGCGTGCCGTTCGTGACGCTTCCCGCCGTGCCGACGAGCGCCCGCACCGTCTGCTCGTTGCCGCCGAGGTCGAGTGTGCCGCCCGTGACGCGCACTACGCCGGTCGTCGGCAGCACACCGGGTTTCTCCCCGCCCGCGAGCCTGAGCGTACCCGCCGCCACGTCCGTCGCGCACTTGTACGTGTTCGTACCACTCATCGTCAGCGTTTGGCTTCCCGTCTTCTTGAACGCCGGCGCCGTCAGCCAGTTGGCCGCAGCATAGTTCCATGCTGTCGAACCGGTTCCCAGACCCGATGGCGCTGTCTTCATCCCGTTCGTGATGGACGTTGTGTGGTCGGCGCGGAACTCGCCGCCGTAAAGAGACGCGACGTAGATCGAAGAATTCGCGTTGAAGTCCCTGAAGAAGCAGTCGCTTGCCCGATACGTGCCGAGCGTACCCCCACGAAATACGAACTCCGCAGTGCCCGTGTTTGTGTAAACGCCTGTCGTGCTGCTATGCTGCCCCACACAGGTCGTAACCAGCTCCGCGCCCGGATAAAGGTGATAGCGGGCGGTTCCTTTTTCGCCCATCCGAAGGATACCGTAGTTGCCCTTGAGCGTGAGCGTGCCGCCCTTGTGGATGACCTGACGACGCAGGACCGTGAGATTGTACATCTCCACGTCCGCGCCCTCCTCGAGTGTGAGCGCATACGAATGCGACGTCGAGTTGATCGTGCCAGACCCGTACGACCTGCTGCCGATTGCGTTCAGCCGCACCGTGCCCGAAAAGGTGAGTCCGGGCCGCCGAGCCTCAACGCTCGCCTGATCCTTGCCGTCCTCGCCAACCGCGAAGCCGCCCGCCTCGAGCGATCCGCCGGCGAATGTTGCCTGGCCGCCGTTGACGTACAGCCAGCCGCCATTGTTATCTGACCCTGTCAGTTTCACAACGGCGTTCGTGGCAAGGAACGTCATCGCCGAACCCGAGTAGAGGGTGAACGTGCCGTCAATCGTGTTCGTTGTTCCCTCGTCGAACATGTAGTTGCCGCCATACTGCCTGAGGTTGAGCCAGCGGTTGTCCGCACCGCGGAAGACGCATTTGTTGTCGGGGATCGTACTCGCATTGTCGGTGCCGCTATAGATATTCATGGTGTGTCCCGCCGTACCGTCTGCGGCGTTTGTGACACACTGGTCAAAGAATACCGTGCCGTACCCCACGCGCAAAATGAACGCGTCGCCGATCGCAAGCGGGTTCTCGAAATGGAGCGTCCCCGCTCCCGGAGCGCCGTTCAGGAGAAAGCGGCGGTAGTTGGACGTCGCCGTCCACGGCGCCCCCGCGCCGCCGATGTTCACCTCCAGCTCGCCACCGTCCGCCGCGCAGAAGGCGTAATAGCAGCCCGGTTCGACGAAGACCTGGCCCGCGCCCAATCCAAGCGATGCCGTCGCCTGCCCGTTCCAGCCGCCATATCCGCCGTATGCACCCGTCGCCACGTTGATGTCAGACCTCAGGTGCAGACAGTCGTTTGTACCCAATCCCTGTCCGAACCCCGCCACGAGCGTGCCGTTGGAGACGGAGAAGGTACCGCCCCAGTCATTCTCCCCCGTGAGCGTCAGCGTGGCCGTGCCGTTCAAGATGCCGCCAGCGGCGTTCGTGATGGACTGCGCGACCGTCACCGCCGATGCCGGCGTAAACACCACTGGACCCGTTCCCTCCTCCTTGCAGAGCACGTCCGCAAAGAAAGGATTGGCGTTCTCGACACGCGACGGGCCGGAGGAGAGATCGAAGTCCGTTCCCGTGTCGCTGTAGTAGTAGGCATCACGCACGGTATCGTACACGCCGGGGCGTCCGTCCTTCACCATCGGCACGAGGTTGACGAGCAGGTTGCCGCCCGTCGGCGCATCGTAGATCTGCGCGCCGTAGAATGAGACATATACGCCGACATTGTTCAGGTTCGTGGCGGAGAAGCCGCCGCTCAGGAACTGAAGCCCGTTTGCGGTCTGGGCGTCCGTGTATGTCGCCGTCGCTTTTTTAGACTCGACGAGTGCATTGTTCACATACAGGCCGTTCCAGCCCGCCTCGACAGAATAGAACGTGTCGGCCGCCACCGGTCCTTTTTGATCACCGTTTTGATCATTGTAGTCTAAACGCCACTTCGAGCAGTTGTTAACAAGAAAGAGGTGGAAGCGGGGCGTCGCATTGTTGTCGCTACCACCGTCGCGGGACGTGAAGATGGCTTGGGTTGACCCGGTTCCCGAATAGCTGAACTGCGCGCAGACGCGATACGAGCAGTGCAAATTGAAATCCGACAGACAGATGCGCTCCTTCTTCCTGGTCCGCAGAAAGTCGAGCGAGTAGTCATAGTCGTACGGCACCTCGGAGAGGACGAAGCGGACGGCCTTCACCCGAGTGCCCCAGCCTTCCGGCGCGGCGTACGTCCACGTGTCCGTCTCGGGATAGACCGTGCCGAGGCGCTCGACGTGCCCCCAGCCGTTCGTGCCGGGGCCGTAGTCGAATCCATCATAGACGACCCACAGGCTGTTCGTCTCGTGCGCGTGGTTTGCGAACGAGACGTTGAACGCGCTCTCGTCCCCCGAAAGCTCGGCCGTCACCGTGCCCGTGTTCGCGAAGGCCGCCACACTTGCCATCGCCATCAATCCTGCAACAAATCTCATCTTCTGCGCTTCTCCTTTCATCGGCGCGCACCGCTCGCGCGGCGCGCATGGTCAATCTGATTCCAGTGTTACTTGGCTCCCTATCGGAAGAAGAGCAGCGTGCCGACGGGGATGATCCAGTAGGCCTTCTCCGCCGCGCGCAGGTTGACGCCGGACGACGACGCATCGTCGCCAAGTAGCTGCCATGTGGCGCCGTTCACGAGATCGCCAGTCCAGCCAAGCACCTTGGCCTCGGTCGGCTTCGGCTCCGGCGTGAGGCGCACGGTGCCGAAGGAGACTTCGCCGTTCACGGCGAAGAGCGGGAATGAACCGGTTGTAACCCCGTCCCACACGCGCGTCCAGTCTACCGTGCCGTCCGTCACGAGCGCGCCGAGCGTCTTGGTCGCCGCCTCGTGCTGCAGCGACGTGCCGTTTGCCATCACGAGCGCCGTGTCGGCGTCCGTCGCCGGCGTCGCCGGCATGCCCGTGAGCCACGCGGGCGGCGTGGCCGTGCCCGTGCCCTTGTTCAGCCACTTCTTGCGCAGGTACGCGAGCAGCTCGTTCTCCTGATGATGCCCCAGCGGCATCGTCGTGACAATCATCTCCGCGATGTCGCCGTACCACATGCGGTTGTTGGTCTTTTCCTCCCCGTACCACTGCGGCTGGCCGTTCGCCATCAGACGGCCTCCGATCTGC
>CACWSW010000305.1 GCA_902763655.1 uncultured bacterium | reverse complement strand
CCCCCTGTACACGCCCGTCTTGCTGCGCGTCACGAGGTCGTTGCAGTGGCCGTCGTTCACCTGCCACACGCGGAACGCCTCGCCGGGGTTGAGCGTCACGCCGATCTTCGCGCCGCTCGCGGGTTTGCCGGGCCAGACGCCCCGCGTGGACTTGCGGATGTAGTGCTCGGCGGCGTTGCCCATGCGCGGGAAGATGCCGGCCTCGTCGCCGCCCTCCTCCAGATAGGCGGCCGTCTCGTTGTCCGCCGCCGGGAAGAACTTCTGCGCCGACAGGTCGTAGATGTGGTTCTTGCCGTCGTAGAACACCTGCTCGAAGCTGTGCCCGTAGCCGGAGGTGAGCGAGGCGGGGCACTTCGCCACGTTCACGAAGAGGTTGGCCGTCATGTTGTTGAGCGGACCGCACTCGAAGCCGCAGTAGCCGTTGAGCATGAGCAGCGACTCGTATTCGACGTCGCGCGGCGCGTCCGAGCCCGGCGGGAACATCGCCGTGTGGTTCATGAAGTAGTCGGTGGAGGCGAGCACGAACGCGAACGTGCGGTCGACGCGCTCCCGGTCCGACAGGCCCTCCAGCCCGAGCGTGTCGGACAGGTCGCCGAAGCTGCGCGGATCGACGTCCCCCGCGTTGAGCACGATCGGGTAGACGAGCGGCTTGTCGGAGACGTTGGCGATCTCCACGAAGTCGGTGACAACCTTGTCGGGACACTCCAGCTCCAGCTTTTCCCCGGACTTCAGCACGGCGCTCTTCGCGAAGGGACGGCGCGCCGCCTCGAAGTCGCCCGGCGTGGGTAGCACGGGGAAGTTCACGATGTCGAACACGCAGTGCGGGTCGAGCTCGGGCGGCACGTCCTTGGGCCAATACGGCACCGCGCGTCCGCCGATCTCCAGCGTGCGGTCCACGCGCCCCGCGGAGAGCGACCGCGTCGTGCCCGGAATCCAGCCGATGCCGCCGCCGGAGACGCCGTCAAACGTGCGGTCGAACGTGAACAGCGCGCGCGTGGCCGGATCGCAGGCGAGCGTGCGCGGCGGCGTGAAGTCGCCCGCGTACCGGCAGCCGGTGGACACGCGCAGCAGGTCCGCCGCGCCCTGGAAGAACGGCCAATCGGGATTCGACTTCGCGTCGGCGCGCGCGCTCTGCCACGTCGACCCGAGGTAGAACTCCAGCGCGTTCTCGTCGTTCGGGACCTTGATCTCCGCATCGGCGAGATCGAGCGCCTTCCAGTTCGGAATCGGCACCGACAGCGCGCGGCGGCCGTCCACGAACACCTCCGCCACGCCGCCCGGCGCCCACTGCACGGCCAGATGGCACCAACCGCCGGCCGGCAGCTTGCGCGCCGCCGTTCCCGCATACTTCGTCTTGAACATGTCCACGAGCACCAGCTCCAGCTCACCTGGCTCGGGACGGTAGGCGAGCTGCAGCATCGCGCCCTTCCCGGCCTTGCACTCGTGCGCGCGGAAACTCTGGTGCGCCTGGAACAGCACGATCGGACGGCAGACGTCTTTGCCGTTCGCGCGGACAACGGTCGGCTTCCAGTCGCTCTTGAACCAGGCCTCCACCGTCCCCGCGCCGGCGGGGAAGAACAGCCGATCCTCGCGCCGCAGCTGGAACCCGGCCGCCCAGCTGGCCATGGAGCGCGTCTGGTACCAGAACGCCCCCTCGTCCGGTCCGCCCAGACGGATGGCGCAGTCGCCCGCCTCGCCGGAGACGCCGGCGGGGAAGTGCGTGTCCGCGTACTTCGGGAACGGCAGCTGCTCGGCGGGACGCAGCGCGAGGCGGTGCAACTTCAGCTTCGTGAGCGCGCGCGCGGGTTCGGCGCGCGGCAGGCCGTACTCGTCGTATTTCTTTTCGGCAGTCCCCAGGCTGAGGAAGAAACGCAGCGTCCGCGCCTCGGGATGGATGCGGCCGCGCTCCACGAAGCGGCACGTCTTGTCGGGCGGCATCATGAGCGTCGTCCAGCGCCGGTCGTAGACGGACTCGGGCAGCCGCTTGCCGGACGCGTCGAGCTGCTCCACGTACATCCGGAAGACCCAGCTCGCGCCGCCGATGCTTTCGGTGATCGCCTCGAACTTGACGGCGCATCCGGCCAGTCCGGCCGGCACGGCGACGTCGTAGGTGGCTTCCGGCTGTCCGCCGGAGCGCGGACGGAACAGCAGGGCGCCGCCCGCCTGCGGCTCGATGATCATGCGCGGCGTGGGACGCCACCCGTTGGTCGAGACGAGCGCGCCGGCGAACAGGTTGTCGATGGCGGCGGGGTCGGACATCCGCCGTTCGCCCACGGCCCGGCAGACGAGCCCGGTCGTCCCGGGCGGCGGCGTGAAGCGCAGGTCAACCGTCCCCTCGGCCTTGCCCGGCAGCACGGCGACCGGCAACTCCCGTTCGCCTGCGGGCGTTTGTGCGCGCATGGCGAATCCCGTCCCCTTCTTCACCCCGGCGAGCTTTTCAAGCTTGGCCGGCGAAATCTCCACCTCGTAGGGCCCAGCGGCGTTTCGAACATTCCACTCAAGCGGGAATTCCATCCTGCCATCTGTCCTGATGCCCACGCTCAGCGCGGTCGATTCCGGAAACTCCACGCACGGCCAGCACGTGGAAGCATCCCACGGATACACGGAAAGCTGCAGGAGCCCTGTTTCCTTGCCGGGCTTACAGGGGTACTTCACGATCATCCGGTTGAAGCCCGCGCGCGCGGGAATCTTCTGCGTCTTGGACGTCAGCGGGATGCGTTCGCCGTTGAGGAACACGACGGCATCCCTCGTCCACACCGGCGCCGTGGCGCGTAGGATCGTGGTCGTGTTGGTGGGCGCCTCGAACTGGACGGCGACGACCTCGTAGGCGCGTCCGGCGTAGACGAGGCGCGTTTCCGCGGGCGTGTAGGGACGCGGCAGCGGCGACGCGTTGTACCAGGCCGCCCCCGGGAAGGCGGGCGCGCGCCAGGCGGCGCGCGGATGCGTGCCCAGCGGCGGCAGTGCGCCGCGTTCGGACGAAAGGCGCAGGAGCGTCTCGTCGTCCGCCTCGGTCCGGTCCATCGGCCCCGCGTGCAACGCGGCCGCGCTCAAATTCGGATGCCCTGGACGGGCGGGCGTCTCGGCCGTCATCCAGAGGCGGCTGCGCATGCCCGTGCATGTGAAGTCGACTTCGGCCGCATACGGCGCGGGGCCGACGGGACGCGGCAGGGTGTGCGCCCCCGCGCCCATGGGGAACGTCCGCTCGAACGTGCCGCCGGGCGCGACCTGCGCGACGCGGAACGTGCGCCGCCGCGTGAGCCATTCGGGCGGCAGGTGCACCACGCACCAGATGTCCGCGAGCGGCGCCGCGCCGCCGTTGACGAGCTTCACGGTGAGGTCGCCCGTCTTCGGATCGGGCGCGACCGTGAACGTCACGCCGGGAAACGCCGCCGTCCGCCCGTCGGCCCCCACGCGCGCCACGCGGCGCACGTCGTCGGCGATCCACGCGCCGGACACGGCGCAACCCGCGTCCCGCAGCATCTCGTCGATGCGGCGCGAAAAGATCTGACTGAACGTGACGTCGTCCGGCGGAAGTTTGGACGGCGTCACGCGCGGCGCGACGTTGCGCCCCCTCGCCACCTCCGCGGCGATGCGTCCATCCAGCACGCGGCGGCAGATTTCGTTGAAGGAGAGAGGCTCCAGCGCCGCGCGGTCGAAAGAGACCGCGCCGTCGGCGTCGCGGGCGGGCTCGCACGCGCGCACCTGCGGCGGCACGCCGAGGATCTCGCGCAGCGCGGACGGATCCTCGCGGACGTCCTTCACGTCGGGCGCCGGCGCGCCCGACACCTTGACCGGCTGCTGGCGGATGCGGCCGATGCGGAAGTTCTCGGCGTGAAGGCCCTTCGGCGGCAGCTCCGGGTCGCCGCGCACCTTCACGGCGAAGCCCGCCTCCGCGCAGACGACGTTCTTCACGTGGACGTTCTCGATGCGCGTGGGCCAGGTGGGGCCTCCCTTCTTCGTCAGCTCCTTGTTCGGGTTGCCGTCGTAGTACATCTCCGTCTCGAACAC
>CACWSW010000304.1 GCA_902763655.1 uncultured bacterium | reverse complement strand
GCGCAGACGCCGTATGGATTGGACGCCGCGCGTTCAAGGGCGTGTCCGGCCAGCGAAAGCGCCAGACCCCCAAAGAGCATGATGCATGACTTTGTCATTGTCTGCGCAATATTATACCCAATTATTCATGTTGTGCAATGGCGATTCTCTTTTGTCCACATTCGGGAAATCACTTGGACGATTCGTCAAGGCACCATTTCCATGCTGGAACAATCTCCCGTTCCTCGTCCCATGTCACGACCATGCAGTCGTCGACTTTGATTTCGCTTCTGGCAGTCATCAATGCGGACAACTCGCCGTCAACAGTTATGGCAAACTTTTTTAGCCACAACAAACCGAATATGGCAATAAAACTTAGCCATATACTGCGTCATTGTTTTCTCATTCAGCCCTTCAGGAATCCGTACTCGTACACCTTCGGCACGATGTGCTTTGCGAGATCCTTCATCGCGGTGCGTAGATTTGCGAGAAGAGCGGTGTATGTCGCGTCTTGGCTTTCGGATTTCATCTTCACCTTACCCTTCGCATCGGTCGTTGTCCCTTGAAAGTGAAGCCGAATGTCGTAGTACGAGGCGTTCGGATTTGCGTGTGGCTGGGCATGATAGTAGCGCCACAGCTCGCGCCCGGCATCAAGGACTGCGCGAGCGGCGGTGGAGAGTACGGGAGGGACGCGCTCCTGCGCGTCCGCTGCCTTTTCGGTCGCGCAGGAGCGCGACCCTCCCAACGCCAGTTCCCTCTGGTAGGGCGCGTTGTCCACAACGCGCCGCTTCCCCGCCAGCCAATCGCTCATGAAGTGGCTCTTGAAGGAATCCTTCGCGCCAACCTCTTCCTCCGTGAACGGAATCCAATGGTTCACGCCGTCGGCCGACTTGATGTAGTTCGCGTTAGAGAAGAGCGTGTATGCGAGGCAATCCGACTGGAATCCGAGATCGCCTCGCCAGCCCTCATTCGGATAGAGAAACTGGTCTCGGTCATTCAGCCAATCCGCTTCGATGCTGTGGCAGACGGCCACGTACACCGCAGCCTCGACGAGGTTCGCGTCGGTTATCCACGACCCGCGCGCGGATTTGATGAGCGCCTTGTCGACCTTGAAATAAATGTCGAGAATGTGCTGTACATCATGCGAACGCGCCGACAGGAATCCCAATTTCAGACGTGAAGGCCGCTTGCGCGTTTCGATGAGCCAGTCGTTGATGGAACGCTCGTTGTCGTAGGAAAGGATCGTCTTCGTGCCGATGAACTCGCCCTTGCGGTCATACACATCCGCCACGGCGGAGGTGAACGCGCCGTTGTTGCCTGCGGCGCTTAAACACGGAGATTTTGAGGAGTCACGGAGACACGGAGAAATCTTGGGAGGGACGCAATTTATTGCGTCCGTTACATTTTCGGTCGCAACAAGTTGCGACCCTCCCCCTCCCTGCACCTCTGTGTCTCCGTGCCTCTGTGTTGATGATTTATCCCCCAGCCGCCAAACGAAGAAGCCAATGGGGAAGTCGCCCTTCACGTTGTCGAAAGTGTCTGCGGGAACGATGAAACACTTTTCAAGCGTACCATGAAACGCCTGGCGGAACGCCTTGAAGTTGGGCGATTGGAGATGCTTCAGCTTTGAGAACTCGGCAAGGATACAGCCGGGAATCTCGTCGTGGATGCGCATGAAGAACTGCGCGAAAAGCTCTCGTCCTGCGATACCGATCTTTTCAAGATAGCGGTTGTATGTGGCATGGACGACCGAGACGTCGGTCTTGTTCTGGCCCGTGCCTGAACGCTGGCGGATGTCTCCAGCCTCTGCGTAAGGCGGATTGATGTAGATGACGAGCCGTTTGCGCGTTTCGGGATCGTCGATGATTTCTTTCAGCCCCTGCGGCAGCTTGTCGAAGGAGTCGTTGAGGAAGTCGAACTGGAACACGTGCGAATCAAGGAGGTTCGCGCCGAGCTTGATGCGCTGGTGAATCACGTCGACATCCTGTTGGTCGAGGGTGGACACCCACACGTTGTACTTGTTCGTGAGGCCGACTTCGAGGTTGCCCGTGCCGCAGCAGCAGTCCCACACGTAGTGGTCGTCCTGCCAGTTCTCGCCGCGGGCGGCGGCGAGATAGTCCTGTGAAAGGGAAACCCACTGCTGCGGAGTGAAGAAGGATCCCTTGCGCTCGCGCACGTCCTGCGGCACGAGGAGGTCGCGCCGGTTGACGATGTAGTTCCAGTACTCCTTGCGGGGTGGGCGCTTGTAGCGGTTCCAGAAGATACGGTGCGCCTTCTGTCCGTCGGAGAAGGATATCTCTGAAAAGAGCTGAAATCCAAGCGCGTTCGTCCCGCCTGACTGACGGTAATGGTCATTCATCAGAAGAACGTTCAGTCGGTCGGTGACGGCGGCGTTGTCGGACGAGAAGATGTCGGCGAGGAAGAAGTCCGCATCGATGATGCCGTTCTTCTTGGCGGCGGCCCAGTCCGGCATGAGGATCGTGGGCATCACCGTCTCGCGCCAGCGCTGGTAGATGTGTGTGAAGTTGTTCTTGGTTATCTGAACGGCCGCGCTGGAGCACGGCCCTCCCGTGTGGAGGTTCGCCTTGATGAAGCGGCGAAGCTCCGACTCGTCCTTCGCGAAGTCGAATTCGAGCGTGGCGGATTCAAGGATACGGATGACACGCTGGTAGAGGTCGCCGAACTCGCGCGTCTCGTGGTCGGACGGGGCGACGTTCCAGTTGAAGTCGTTCTGGTAGAATATCTCCACCACCTCCGAATAGGGGATGAACGCGATACGCGCGGCGTTGAAGGCGGCAAGGTACTTGGGCGGAAGGTGCCGGTCGAAAGTGCGTTCCTTGCCGATGGTGAGGACAAGCTGGACGAGCGCGAAGTCGAGCGGCGCGTCTGCGCCACGCTTCGCCTCCGCCCACAGCACGTTTTCGGCATCGCACAGAGGGAGGTCGGTCGCTGGCACGGCAGCGCAGAAATCGACATTGCCGAGAATGCGGGAGCAATCGAACGCGCCGAACCAGTCGGCGGCGACCCTGTTCTTCAGTTCCGCCTCCAGAATGGAGGGAGGATAGAAAACGGCGGCCGTAGAACACGGAGTTCTGCTTGTCGTTGTGCGCATCATTCGCTCTCCTTCGTTGCGGCGGCCGCGGGGCGACCGCCCTACCACTGCGGCATCGTGTGCCGCCACGAAGGAGACGATTGAAGGGAGAAGAATCGCGACTATAAGAAATGCGTGCCTCGTCGATCTCCCTCTACTGGAGGCCTTGGCGTGCCCGAGAAAGATGGAGAAGACAAGTGCACGCAAGACGGTATAAAACCGCCTGCGCAACCTCGTCAAACTCGCTCTTTCTCTTGAAACCGCCAAGTTTCCAGTAGAACGTCGTTTGCGTGTCAGCGCAAAATACCTGATTTCGCCTGAACGGGATTTCTCCCCCGCCACGGCTAGCCCCCGTAGCGCACCCGCGCCGCGAAAGCACCCACAGTATACCAAAAATCCCCCGCCTTCGGACGGAGGATTTTGCTTGTAAGTGTTGCCACCAAATCTCGCTGGCAGAGTCAATGCCATTCGGTGAATTGTCACGTTTCCGTTCGGTGAATTGACATGTTTTCATTCGGTGAATTGACAACCCTTTAGCCGTCAGCTTTTTGACACAGGCGGTTTATAGCTGAGGCATTGCCCCATACCCAGAACGCGAACCAATGACGGGGCCTAGACCTTTCCAAAGCGCCGCCAAGATGGCGGCGTTCCCAGTCAAAGGCCTCTAACTGGGAAAGCCGCCTTCTAGGCGGCGGCATCACTGCGGTGCGCGTTTTCAGGTGGTGATTCCACTTGCAATACACAGAATTGTGATATACAATTTTGTGTATCCTTTTCAAGGAGCAAACATGAAAAGAGCAACTGTATTCTACCTCTTGGGAATGGCGTGTGCCGCGGTCGCCGCCGTGCCGCCGACCTTGCATGCGGCGAAGGTGACCGTGGAGACGACGTGCGCAGACGGCGCCGTCACGACCGAGGAGGTGGCGCTGGAGATCAAGGATTCCCGTGCCGTCTTCC
>CACWSW010000303.1 GCA_902763655.1 uncultured bacterium | reverse complement strand
CGGCGTACTCGTTCGTCTGGTCGTACATCTTCATGTAGGGACGGATCACCGCGTCCACGAGCCGCACGTCCGGTCCCAGGGCCGACTGCGTCACGCACGTGCCGCGCGACTTCTCGTCGAGTGCGCGGAAGTCGAGGTCGGTGCGGATTCCGAGGCCCTTGAGCAGCACCTTCTTGCCGGCAGCCCCGATCTTGAGCTTGTGGTTGCCGACCTCGTTCAGTTCGGTTCCGCGGTAGACGCGCCCTTCCCGCAATCCGGTCCAGCCTCCGATGTCGCGCACGTTGCGCGCGCCCGGCACGTGGATCCAGCGCACGAGGTCGCCCTGCCGCGGGCGGTCCAGCGTGTCCGCCTCGTATCCCACGAAGAGGTGCACGATCGTGTTGGTGTATGCGGCAAAAGCGGGCGTGGCGTACGTGCGCGTCCGCGAACTCGAAGTCCGCCGTCACCGGCGAGTGGTCGGAAACGTCGATCTCGGGCTTGCCGACCCAGATGCGGTGGCGCAGCGCGCGGATGCCGGGGGAGAAGAGGATGTGGTCGATGGACATCCCCGGCACGTCCTCAGCCGCCGGACGGAGCGCCCCGCGGAACACGCCGTCCTTCCCGCGCACGGGATAGCCGTGGTGCGAGCGGTGCGACGAACGCTCCGGCGCGTCCGCCGCGTTGCGGTAGCCGGCAAGGCGGAACACCTCGTGCGCGAGCGAGCCGGGGCGGCAGTTCAGGTCACCGCCGCCGATCACCGGCAGCTCGCCCCACTTCCGGCGGATCGCCGCCACGCGGTTCAGGACGTGGCGCGCGTTCAGCTCGCGGATCGCATCGCTCTCCAGTCCGTTGCCCTGCCACCAGAAGTGCGTCGCGAACGCGATGAACCGCCGCCCGCTTTCGCGGTCCTCGAGCACGGCCCACGTCACGCTCTTCTCGGCCTGGAGCGAGAGGTGGAAGAAGTCGAGTCCAGAGTCGAGCAGCTTGAGGCGCGCCTTCCGGTAGAGCAGCGGCTCGTGGTTCACCCAGTTCGGCGGACGGTATCCGTCGGGCGCGCCCGCGCGGCGCAGCGCCTCCTCCTCGTCGCCGCGCACGATACCGAACTCAACGGCGAGGTGTTCGAATAGCGGAGTGCCGTCCCACCATGCAGGCGCGACTTCCTGAAGGGAGATGACGTCCGCCTTGCACTTGACGATCGACTCCTCCACGCCGGCCGAACGCGCTTTGGGCGGCATGCCTTCTTTCTCGCCGTAGCCGTAGATGTTGAAAGAGAGGAACCGCAGCGGAGCGGCGACGGCCGTTACCCACAGGCCAACCGCAATTAGGAAGAATGTCGTGTTTCTCATGCCGACATTATATCAAAGATTCACTCGGCGGACCCCGGCTATTTCGCCAATGGGACTAGGCGCAGCTCGTGCGGCTTCATGGTTGTGCGCGTCCAGACGCCCTTCCAGCGATAGGCGATCTTCTGCTCGTAGGGCGTGGCGTTCGCGAACACGAGCGCGCGCGTACCGTCCGCCGCCTCCCACGCCGTGCCGAAGACGACCGGCTTCACGTTGTCGATCTCCGTGCCGCGGAAGTTCTCGTGGTAGGCAACCGATTCGCAGTCGATCTTCGGCGGGTGGAGTTCCCGTCCGTGGGCGAGCCACTTGCGGCCCTCGCCCCGGTAGAGCCGGATCCAGCGCTCGACGAATGCGAGCATCTCCTTCTGGTTGTCGGGAGCGGTGCGGGGCACCGGACGGAAGGTTCCATTCGGGAGCTTCTCCTCAAATGTGATGCCGTCGGCCAGGAACGAGGTTTTTTCGTACGCGTCCAGCATGAAGCGCAGGCTCTGCGCGCCCTTGCCGATCGTGAATTCGCCCGAGAGCCGCTTCCATCCCTCGCGCGCGGGCGGCGCCTTCAGCGAGCAGCTGCCGAACGACTTGTACTTTCCGTTGAGGGGCGCGATGGCGCTGACGGTCAACCCGTTGCTCCGGTTGTCCTTTTCGCCTTTCAGCCAGGCCGAGACGCGATAGGTGGTCCCCTCCTTCCAGAACGTGTCAATGGCGATGCTGCGCGCCACCTGCTTCCGCGCGCCGTCCGTCGCCACGCGGAGCGCCTGCCGTCCTTCGGGCGCGTCCCCGGTCACGATGTCGTGCGATTCCGGCTTCTCCCAGAAGCGCGCGCCCTGTCCGCCCAGGCGGAGCTCCTCGAACCCGCCGTTCGGGAAGAGGCTGCCCGGATCCTTCTCGTAGTAGTCCGTGGCAATGGGCAGACGCGGCATCTGTCCGTCCGCCGCGCAGAAGGCCATCCAGAACCAACGCGAATACTGCTCGGAACCGCTCTGGAACGGCGGCACGTACTCGTGGTAGAGGTAGTTCCACACGCTCGCCCACTCGGGACCGGGCCAGCGGCAGTTGCGGTAGTCGGCGAAGGCGTAGATGTCGTTGAAGTACTCGTGCATCTCCTCGAAGGAGAACATCGCGTCGGGGTTGATCTTGCGCATCTCCGCGAGCATCGTCTCGAACTGGTGGCGCTGGGCGTGCATGTGCCAGCGGCCGGGGCCGGGCTTGTGCCCGTGCTTCGTGGACCAGCAGGTGCGCACGCGCGCGCCGACGTCCTGGTCGGCCTGCACGAGGTCCGCGCCGCGTTTCACAAGCGCGCAGGCGATGTCCTTGTTCCACCAGTCGACGCTCCACGGGTCGCCGGGGCACATCGTCGCCGAGTTGCCGCCGCCCAGCCAGCCGAGGTTGTCGAGCCGCACCTTGCCGTCGGGATCCAGCACGGCGTGCGGCGCGGCGCGTTCCCAGAAATCCTTCGAGAAGTCGAGCCTGAAGGTGCCGTCATCCTTCTTGCCCACCTGTACGTTCCAGTGGTGTCCGCCCGGCCACGGCCAGAAATGGCCGCCCGCCGCCTTCACCCAGCCCATCATCTCCGCGAATTTCTCCTCGTCCGGATAGACGGGGAAGTATTCCGTGGTGATCCAGTCGCCGTGGTGCTCCCAGCCAATCAGGATGCTCAGCAACGGTACATCCGGGAAGTTCTTCGTCCAGTATTCGTCAAGCCACTTCTTCAGGAAGGCCGGGCGGTCGAACCAGGCACGGTTGAATTCCATGACGACGGGCGCCTCGCGCGTCCATTGCGGCAGAAATTCGGTTTTCTCGAGGAAGGTTTTCTTGCACCAGAACTGCTTCTTCGCCCACGCCTTGTAGAGGTCGGCCGCGTCGTACCAGGTCGTCTCCTCGCCGTCGGGATTCGCGAAACTGCGCAGGAGGATGTCGTAGGGCTGCGTGTCGGTCGTCTCGGAATACTCGAACCGGCTCCAGCGGAAGAGGAAGTCGCCGCCCCAGAAGGTGCCGTCGGGCCGGTCCTTCCGCCACCAACGGTCCATCAGCAGCTCTTTCTCGTTGCCGTCGGCGTCTTCGGCCATCGTGTAGAGACCGCCGCCGTCGTCGTAGAAGCAGCCGAACTGCGCCACGAGGTTACCGGGCGAGTGGCCCACGTGGCGGCTGCGCCAGTATTCGCGGTTCGGGTTCATCGGATAGCGCACGAGGCCGCCGTGGCCCGTGCCCATCACGATCGCGTCGTCCGTGGGCGTGGTGCCGAGGCACTCGTTCATCGCGAAACGGGGGAACTGCGTCTCCACGAGCGCCCAGCCCTTCTTCGGCGTCACGGTGATCCGGCAGCGGATCGCGGGATCGCCCGGCTTCGCGAGGAAGGTGGCCACGGCCTTCTCGACGGCCCCGCCTGCGTCCTCCCACGTGAGCTCGATGCCGTCCGCCACCGCGCGCGCCGCGTACCGTTTCGCCTGATTGGCGCGAATGATCGCAGTCTCCGCGAACGCGCCCGCCTTGCACGCCTCCACCTGCCAGAGGGGAGAATCGACGTTGCGCGGCGAAACGAATTCCTGCCCACGCCGGTCCACGAGATGCGCGAAACGCCCCTTCCCTGTGTCGTCGAAGACCGCCGTGAGCGTGGTCGACGAAATTTTCGCCGCGTACGAACAGACTGCCGCGCCCAGGGCCACGGACGCGATGATGCCTTTGCAACGTGATTGCATGTGATTTCTCCTTGTCAGTCCACAAGAGCCTTGATGAGCGCTTCGCGGGCGTGGAGCGACGAACAGGTGTCCGCGCTGCCGTCCGTCAGTTCCATGCGCGTCACGTCGATCTTCCATTCGTCCGCATGCGCCTGGACGAACCGGATGGCGGCGACGGCATCGTCCAGCGGCGCGCGCACGGGCGGCGACAGCCTCTCATCCCTGCCGTCCTGGGTGAAGCGGTAGCCCACGGAGACGAGCGCGATCCCCGCCTTGCGGCAGATGGGTTCCCATTCGCTCGCGGCGGGGATGCGGTCGCCGGCGCACCAGCCGCCGCCATGGATGACGACAAGCGCGGGAATCTTCGCCGCATCCGCCGCCGGCCGCGCCTTTCCGGGGAACCAGACGTCCATCCCCTGGCGCGGATGCGGCCCGTACTTCGCGTTCTCGACATCGGGCGC
>CACWSW010000302.1 GCA_902763655.1 uncultured bacterium | reverse complement strand
AGTGTTGCCAATATCCAATGTTGCCATTATCATTTCTCAATTCCCATTGGTAATTGGCAACATTGACAATTGGCAACACTTACACATTGGCAACATTCTGGTTGGCAGACCTACTGCCGTATCTCCAAAATGAGATGCTCGTTTTTTGACAGGATTACAGGATTGTCAGGATCTACAGGATTTTGTGATTTAGGAAATAATCCTGTTAATCTTGTAAATCATGTAATCCTGTCTAAATAGCGTCTGCGTCAATCAGTCAGTTAACAAGTATTTCAAATGATTATATCTGTATGATTCTCTGTGTGAGAATTCAACTGCATGTTCAGGTTTACCCCTATCCATCGTCTCTACCGATGGCGGAGGGCGGCCGAGACAAGGCCGACGAAGAGCGGATGCGGAGCGGTCGGGCGGCTCTTGAACTCCGGATGGAACTGGCAGGCGATGAAGTACGGGTGCTTCGGCAGCTCCACGATCTCCACCAGCTTGCCGTCTGGCGACGTGCCGCACACCTTCAGGCCAGCCGCCTCGATCGCCTTCTGCTCCTCCGAGCCGTTCGCGAACTCGTAGCGGTGGCGATGCCGCTCCGATATAGATATCACGCCATCTTTGCTCACCCTCGAAATACACGAATCACACGAAAGTTCCGCCTCGGCTTTCGTGTATTTCGTGTGTTTCGTGGTTCCATAAAGTTTAGCGGCGAGCGAGCCTTTCTTCAGGATGCACGGGTATGCGCCAAGGCGCATGGTGCCACCCTTCTGCGTCACGCCGCGCTGCTCCTCCATGAGGTCGATCACCGGATGCGCCGTGCTCTCGTCGAACTCCGTGGAGTTGGCGTCGGTCCAGCCCAGGACGTCGCGCGCGTACTCGATCACCGTGCACTGCATCCCGAGGCAGATGCCCAGGAACGGGATTTTGTGCTCGCGCGCATACTTGATCGCCGCGATCTTCCCCTCCACGCCACGCGAGCCGAACCCGCCAGGGACAAGGATGCCGTCGACATCAGCCAGGGAGGGACGCAATTTATTGCGTCCGCATGCGGTCGCAGCAAGCTGCGACCCTCCCTTTGCCCCTAGAAGCTCCTCCGCTTCGATCGGCACGACCTCGACCTTGCAGTCCTTCGCCATGCCCGCGTGCTGAAGGGCCTCGTGGATGGACTTGTAGGCGTCGCGGATGGCGATGTACTTGCCGACGAGCGCGATGCGGCATTTCCTCTTCGGCTGCGTCGCCTTCCGCACGAGCGTGTCCCACACCGTATGCTTGACCGGCCAGATGTCGAGGTGCAGCTGGCGCAGTACCTGCTCGTCCAGCCCCTGCTTGCGCAGTTCCCGAGGCACCGCGTAGACGGAGTCCGTGACGTCCTTCTCCTCTATCACGCACTCCCGCTTCACGTTGCAGAACATCGCGAGCTTGTCGAGATGCTCCTGCGGGATCGTCATCTCCGTGCGGCACACGAGGATGTCTGGAATGATGCCGATGGCGCGCAGCTGGCCGACGGAGTGCTGCGAGGGCTTGGTCTTCAGCTCGCCCGCCGCCTTGAGATACGGCACGAGCGTGAGATGCACGAAGCACGTGTTCTCGCTACCCTCCTCGAACCGGAACTGCCTCGCCGCCTCCAGGAACGGCAGGCTCTCGATGTCGCCGGAGACGCCGCCTATCTCGCAAAGCACGATGTCGGGAGGGACGCGCTCCTGCGCGTCCGCGGTCGCAGCAAGCTGCGACCCTCCCGAGCGGATCGCCGCCTTTATCTCGTCAGTGATGTGCGGCACCACCTGCACCGTGCCGCCCAGATATCCCCCCGCGCGTTCCCGCGAGAGCACGGCCGAGTAGATGCGGCCCGACGTGTAGTTGGACGCCTTCGTGCACGACACGCCCGCGAACCGCTCGTAGTGCCCGAGGTCCAGGTCCGTCTCCGCGCCGTCGTCCGTCACGAACACCTCGCCGTGCTGGTACGGCGACATCGTGCCCGGGTCGACGTTAAGGTAGGGATCGAGCTTCTGCATGAAGACCTTGTAGCCGCGGCTCTTCAGCAGAAGCGCCAGCGACGCGCTCGTGATCCCCTTGCCAAGGGAACTCACCACGCCCCCCGTGATGAACACGTACTTCACTTGCTTTTTCATCTTTGTTTTAACCACGAAATACACGAAACACACGAAATTTCATTTCTGCTTTTCGTGTATTTCGTGTCTTTCGTGGTTTTTAATTAGGTTTCTGAACTGAGCGAAGAGGTAGTTCGAATCGTGCGGGCCGGGGCACGCCTCGGGATGGTACTGCACCGAGAACGCGGGGAACGTCTTGTGGCGGACGCCCTCCACCGTGCCGTCATTGAGGTTGACGTGCGTGACCTCGAGGGATTCCGGAACGGACTCCCGCAAGACCGCGAAGTTGTGGTTCTGGCTCGTGATCTCCACCTTGCCGGTGGCGAGGTTCTTCACGGGATGGTTGCAGCCGTGGTGGCCGAACTTGAGCCGCCCGGTCTTCGCCCCGCACGCGAGCGACAGCAGCTGGTGGCCGAGACAGATGCCCATAATGGGAACCTTGCCCAAAAGCTTTCTGATGTTCTCGATGGCGTAGGTTACGGCGGCGGGATCGGCGGGGCCGTTGGAGAGGAACACGCCGTCTGGCTTGAGGGCCAGCACCTCTTCGGCGGGAGTCTTGGCGGGGACCACGGTCACGCGCGCCCACGAGGCGAGCGAACGGAGTATGTTCGTCTTCACGCCGAAGTCGTAGCAGACGATGCGGGGTGTTGCCATTGTGGAAGTGTTGCCAGTTCCATTGTTGCCAATTTCCAATGAGTCGTTGGAACTGGGAATTGGACTTGGCAACATTTTCACATTGGCAACACTAGCAATTTCTGCCGTAAACTCGTAAGGCTCCTTGCACGTCACCTTTGCTGCATAATCCTGCCCATCCAGCCCCTCCCACGCCTGAGCCTTGGCCATGGCGGCCTTCACGGGAGGGACGCAATTTATTGCGTCCGAAACGGTCGCAGTAAACTGCGACCCTCCCGCGCAGGAGCACGACCCTCCCATGTGGAGATACGCCTTGCGGTTGCCGTGCTCGCGCAGGTGGATCGTCAACGCGCGCGTATCCACCCCGTATATGCCGGGCACGCCGTTCTCCCTCAGGTAGTCGTCGAGGCTCTTCTCGCTGCGCCAGTTGCTGGGCTCGGTCAGGTCGCCGATCACGAGCCCGGACAGAAAGAGGGCGCGGCTTTCCACGTCCGCGCCGTTTATTCCGTAGTTGCCGACCTCGGCGGTGGTGAGGGTGACGAACTGTCCCGCGTACGACGGATCCGTCAGTATTTCCTGGTAGCCGCTCATGCCGGTGTTGAACACCACCTCTCCAAGCGCGTCTTTCCGCGCGCCGAACGCCACGCCGCGGAACACGGCACCATCGTCCAGCGCAAGGAACGCCTCGCGCTCACGTTCCGCACGCCATTTCTCTATATAGCCCATGCAAAACCATTTAGCACACCCCGTGCCAAGGCGAATTCCCCGCCAAACCGCCGCCTTGCTTTACATTTTGCGTAAGACAAGGTGTTGCAATAGAACAAAACGTGAATGCCCTCCTCAGTAGGAACGTTCCTGGCGATGATCCAGATAGTTCAGGAGCGCCTTGTGCAGAACCTTGTATCCGCCGGGCGTGGGATAGTCGCCAGTGAAATACCAGTCGCCGATGCATACGCTCGTGCCAAATGCCGTCTGACGAACCGTCGTCCCGGCTGCCAGTTGTCGGTTGCCGAATGTCGCACCACCCAAACACCGCCTCAGGTTCTCCACGGATTGGTAGACCACCACCACCTCGGCCTTCATGCCGGGCGGCGTTAGGAGACGCGCGATCTCGTCGCAATGCTGCTCGTCCGTGAAGCGGTCATACAGCGAGGCAAGCGGGTTCAACTGGCGATTGCTTTCGCTTCTTGGAGGTTGGGAGGATTGGAGCTTTGGAGATGTTTTTGAATCCTCTCCTAAACTCCCGATCTCCAAATCTCCAAGCAGCGAAAGCAACTTCTCCCGCCCACCAATAAGGTTCACGAGGGCGCGGAAGGCG
>CACWSW010000301.1 GCA_902763655.1 uncultured bacterium | reverse complement strand
ACCACGCTGTGGGAGACGTGGAAGGAGAGCGACAACGTCTACTCCAACTGCCACCCGATGTTCGGCTCAGTGGACGAATGGATCCTCAGGTACGCCCGCTGAGAGCGATGTCGTCGTTGCCTGCGTGCAGGAAATGCGCTATAATGGCGGCATGAAAAATCTATTCGTTGGCCTGGTGGCCGTGTCTGGCGCGATGGCGGCTGTCGCCGCGCAGTCCCTGTTCGAAACGCCGTTCTCCGTCATTGGCGACGGGGGCGAGAGCAGCCGCAAGTTCTCGCAGCCCGTGGAGCTGGCGCCTGGAGCGACCTATCTCTTCTCCTTCACCGCGCGGCGCGCGAGCGGGTCTGGCTGCGTAGTGACGGGGCCGGGCTGCGCGAACGTGGACTGGTACTTCCAGGATCCCGTATCGTCCGTGCGGCAGTTCGTGTTCCGCACGCCTACTGGGAAGGCGCGCCAGGAGCGCTTCCACCTTGGCGGCTGGCGCATGAAGGGCGAGATGGTGTTCGAGGCCGCGTCCGTACGCCCCGTGAGGGCCGAGTGGAAGACGCAGCGCGGCGTGACGCTCGGGCACGGCGAGTCGCTTGACGGCAACAGCTACTCTTTCACCTCGCAGATGAACAGCGCGGGGCGGAACGACTCGCGCGCGCTCCTCTCGCACACCGCCGGCTACAACACCCAGCGCTGGTGCGTGTCGGGCAGGCATCACATCGCGTACCGCCATGCAATCGCAGGACGGCGTTTCCTTTCTGGCAAGGCGACGGTCACTTGCGGCTACTTCGTGCGGGGCGGCGTCGCCATCGAGGCGTCGCGAGACGGAGTGGCATGGACGCATCTCGGCTCGCTCACGAACACGGGCATGGCGACGCTGGACCTGCCTACCTCGCTCTTTCCCGCGGAGTCGGTGCAGGTGCGCATCACCGGAATGCCGCACACGGAGTTGCAGGTGTACGGTTATTCGTTCGACGGCACCGTGGACGGCGAGCCGGTCAGCGTGATAGGCTCGACGCGCTACGTCGACGCGGCGACAGGCGAGCTGGTCGAGCACATCCGCGCCTCGACATATTACGACGAGGACTACGGAGACCGCCTTGCGGAGAAGGACGGTGTCGTGTTCTGGCGCGCATCGTCGGCGCGCAAGGTGCCTCCGCGTCGCGCGCTGCCGCCGGAAGGAAAGGGTGGGCTCGTCATCCGTACGGCCGCGAACGAGGCCGAGGCCGTGCAGCTCGTGGTGTCGCCGAAGGAGGAGCTGCGCGGCGTGCGCGTCTCGCTCGCGGGCGACCTTGCCGATGGCGCGCGCCGCCTGCCGGCGTCGGCGGTGGACATCCGCCGCGTCGGGTACGTGCACGTGACGCAGCCGACGGACGACTCTGGCTGCCGCGCGTGGTGGCCCGATCCGCTCCTGCCGCAGGACGCGGCCGGCTGCACTGTGGCGGCTGGCGAGAACCAGCCGTTCCGCGTGCGCGTAAAGCCGCCGAAGGGAACGCCGAAGGGCATCTACCGCGGCACGCTCGTCGTCACGTCGGCGCGCGGTGCGCAGGAGATTCCGATTGAGGTGGAGGTGTTCGGCTTCACGCTGCCAGACACGATGACGTGCGAGACGGCGTTCGGGTTCTCTGCGGGCACGGTGTTCAGCTATCACCGCCTGAAGAACATCGAGCAGAAGCGTCTGGTGCTCGACAAGTACCTGCGGGTGCTTTCCGACAACCACATCTCGCCGTACGATCCCGCGCCGCTCGACCACTGGTCGGTGAAGTGGAAGGGCATCAAGGAGAATCCGCGCACGGCGACGCCGGAGTTCGACTGGACGGCGTGGGACGTGGCGATGGAGAAGGCGTTCAACGAGTACCACTTCAACTCCATGCGCTTCGGCGTGTCGGGTCTAGGCGGCGGCACGTTCCACGCGCGCACCGAACCGTCTTTCATGGGCTATCCAGCCACTAACGAGATATACCACGTGCTGATGGCGAAATATCTCGGCGGCATCGAGGCGCATTTGCGCGAGAAGGGGTGGTTGGACAAGATCTACATCTACTGGTTCGACGAGCCGGACCCGCGCGACTACGAGTTCGTGATGAACGGCTTCCGCACGCTCAAGCGTCACGCGCCGGGACTGCGTCGGATGCTCACTGAGCAGCCCGAGTCGGATCTTCTGGGTGGCCCCAACCTGTGGTGTCCGCTCACCCCGCACCTGCACACGTCCGACGAGCCGGCGTGCCGCGCGGCGGGCGACAGGTTCTGGTGGTACGTGTGTTGCGGCCCGAAGGCGCCGTACGTCACGGAGTTCATCGACCATCCTGGCGTGGAGATGCGTCTCTGGTCGTGGCAGACTTGGAAGGAGGACGTGCACGGCCTCCTCATTTGGGCGACAACGTACTGGACGAGCGGGGCCGCATATCCTGACGCTCCGCAGAACCCGTACGACGATCCGATGAGCTGGACAAGCGGGTACTCGACGCCTAAGGGCGCGAAGCGTCCGTGGGGCAATGGCGACGGGCGGCTCGTCTACCCGCCGCTCGCGGCGGCAGACGGACGGCCCACCGCACCCGTGCTTGACGATCCAGTGCCGACGTTCCGACTGGAGATGCTGGGGGACGGCATCGAGGACTACGAGTACTTCGCGATGCTCAGGCGTCGCCTCGCGACGGCCACGCCGGAGCAGAAGGCGAAATACGAGCATCTGCTGAAGGTGCCGGAAACCGTCACGAAGACGATGACCGAGTTTTCGATCGACCCGACGCCGATCGAGGAGCATCGCGTCAAGCTCGCCCGCGCCCTCGAATCGCTAGCCAACTAGCCACTATTCGCCAAGGAACTGCTCCAGCAGGTCCGCGTACTCGTCCAGGCAGCGCAATTCGATCCACTCGACGTTTGCGTGCGCGCCGCCGCCCTTTGCGCCGATGATGGCGATGGGCACACCCATGTCGACGAAGTGGCGGGCGTCTGTGGCGGCGATCATGCGGTCGATTGAGGGTTTCTTCTCGGGCCATTTCGCGCGCATGGCGGCGAGAAGGCGCTGGATTTCCGGCGCGGACGGGTCGCTGGAGACGGGACCGCCCGTAGTCACGACGTTGACGATCTCCAGTCCCGCGTCCTTCAGCGCCTTGCAGACGCGCTCTACGCCATCCTTGGTGACGAAGCGGAGATTGAGCGTCATCTCGGCCGTGTCGGGGATGCGGTTGCGCGCCTCGCCGCCAGAGAGCATGGTGGCGGAGACTATGTCGCACCAGTGGTCTTTTGTGGGTTTGGGCCAGGCGGCGCGGAACTTTGCGTAGGCGTCGACAAGCTTGTCGATGGGATTGTCGAGCGTCCACGGGTGGGATGAGTGTCCGCCCCTACCGACGGCGCGTACGGTTATGTAGGACGTTCCCTTCTGGGCGACCGTGACCTTGTAGGCGCCGGCGTCGATGACGAGGACGAAGCGCCGGGCCGCGTAGCCTCGCTTCACCATGGTGGCGGTCGTCATGCCGCCGATCTCCTCGTCGGCCGTGAAGATGACGCCGACCGAAGCCTTGCCGAGGAGGCTCACGAGCGTCTGCACCGCCACGGCGGCGTTGCCCTTGTCGTCGCTCGCGCCGCGGCCGTAGAGGCGGTTGCCCTCTATGCGCGGCTCGTACATCTTCGGGTCTGGGGCGGGCACCACGTCGAGGTGGACGCAGACTAGGTAGTCCTGCACCTTGCCGGGCCGGGTAGAGGCGTAGAGTATGTCGCGCGGGCCGTCATGCTCGGTCACGCACGGCACGCCGCGCTTCTCCAGGTAGGCGCGCGTGAAGGCCATGGCCTCGTTGACGCGCTCGGGCTTGGCACTTTCGGAAGGGATGGAGACGAGCTTCTTCAGGAACGCGCGGTCGATCGGCGCCGCCGCGCACGTCAGCGCCGCGAGCGCGGCGGTGAGAATGGTTGCGTTTTTCATGCCGCCATTATATCACATCATGACGTACCGGAGACTCGCCGCGGTCATTTCCCGCTTGCGCAGCGGACAAGGGAAATGGTACACTCTTGACATGAAAATGTGCATCTCCCTTTGTGCGGCGGCGTTGGCTGCCGGAATCGGCT
>CACWSW010000300.1 GCA_902763655.1 uncultured bacterium | reverse complement strand
AACATGGAGGCGATGCTCGCCGACCTGCGTCGTTTCCTCGCGCGCGAGCCGGTGGCGGCCAACCCGCCGTCGATCTGGCGGCGGTTCCGCTTGTTCGCGCGCCGCAACCCGCTCGCGGCGTTTGGAAACATCGCGGCGGTGGTCTGCCTGGCCGCATTCGTCATTGCGCTCGCCCTCGGATACGTGAAAACCTCGCGTGCGCTGGAGGTGGCGAGGCGCGAGCAGGAGAAGGCCACGTGTGCGTTGGAGGAGACACGGAACGAGGCCGTGCAGGCGGCGCAGTCGCTCGCCGCTGTCGTCACGCAGTTCAAAAGAGGCGAAGGAGACCCGCGCGACGCCGAGTTGCGGCGGGCACTGAAGGTGTTGGAGGCGCTTGCGGCGCGTTTTCCGGACGACGAGACGATCAAGGCGTCCATCGAGGAGATCAACAAGGCGCGCGAACGCCGCGCCAACCAGCCCCGGCGTCCCCGCGTCCACACTCGCGGCTACATTCCGCGGTATCGACCGATTCCCATGCAGGACGGTCAGTAGACCGAGGAGTAAGTGTCAACGGGGTTTATGGGAGTGGGATGGATATGACGGATCGGGAGCCGAGCGTCAGTTGGCGTTCGCCGTCCGTGCCGCCGAGCTGGCACGTGACGCGAAGTTCCTTACCAGAGACATTGACGAGGCAGGCGAGGCGGCGGCCGTCGCGCGCGCGCCAGAGCGTGCCCATCGCCGCCGGTAGCTTGAATCCACAGGCGGGTTTGCGGTTCCAGGTGCCTTCGATGGTTGGAACGGACGCGCAGCAGCGCGTCCCTCCCGTTGCGGTCGCCCCTCCCAGGGGGAACTCGCCGAGGAGTTCGCCGTACACGAAGAAATCCTTGTGGGCGAGGCGCTCGCGGCAGAGGCGGAGCGTGAAGGCAAGATGTTCCTTGTGGGCGGCGTCGAAGGGCCAACTGGAGTTCCAGCCGAGCTGGCAGCCCCACAGGAAGTCGCGTCCTTGCATCGCGCAGTAGGCGTCAAGTGTGTCTTTTCCGCTCTGCGGACTGCTGAAGTACACGGTGTAGCCCGAATAGACCGCCGGGAGCATGGGCACATCGTAGGGCGTACGCACGAACCAAGCGAGGAAGGCGTCGAAGCTGTCGATGTACGGCTCGGCGTCGCATTCGGTGGTGAGGACGACGTTGTCGTTGTGCGCGGCGCGTGCGCGGATTGGCGCCATCAGCTCGCGGTAGGCGTCGGTCCAGTAGCGTCCGCCGCCGAGGGGGTGTCCGTGCGAGGTGTCGTAGCAGGGGGCCGGACGCGCCGCCGCCACCTGGTCGAGGTAGATGGCGTTCACGCCGATTCGTTCCATGAGTTCCGTGCAGATGCTCTTCACGCGCGTGCGCCAGAGCGGGGTGGTCGGACACATCGGCGAGAGCTTGCGCTTGGAGCCGTAGACCTCCACGTAGTGCGAGGTGCCGTCCGGCTTCTTGCAGGCCGCCGGGAGAGCGGTGGCGAAGCTCGGAATCTCCGAATCCCACAGGCGCGCGTTGATGTAGGGCATCACGAGCACGCCCTTGCTCTTCATCCAAGCCGCAGCCTCGGCCATGCCGGGGCGTTCGGGGAAATATTCGGGGTAGGTGTGGTCGAAGGGAATCTGGTGCCAGCAATACCAGTGGACGCCGAACGGAATGTCGCCGAGGGCGGCAAGCGCCTTCGCGGTGACGTTCGTGACCTGCACGGGCGTGTTGCCGGCGTTCATCCAGAAGCCGATGTCGACGATGCGGCGGTTGAAGTCGGTACGCGTGGCGAGCGGACCTTTCGCGGTCCATGCCTGCTTCGTGGCCCACGCGCGGTAGCGCTTGGCGGCGCGCCACCAGCCGCCCGTGAAGGCCGCGGTCTCCACCGCGAAGTCGGGTGCGCGGGCGGCGCCAGGACGGCCCGCGTCGGGGCAGAGGTAGACGATGCGCAGGTCAAGGTCGCTCGTGTCGAACTGCTTCCCTTGCGAACCGCCGTCGAGCGCCGTGAACTGCATCCCCGCGTCGCCGAGCAGGAAGGAAATCGTCTGCACTGGCACGTTGCCGCTCGGATAGTCCATCCTGCTGCCGGACGAGTAGTTCGGCATGAGGCGGGCGCCCCAGTTGCCGACCGGCAGAAGGGCGGATGCCGTGCTGGGACGGACCACACGGGTGATGTCGGGGAACTTCGTCTGCGCGAGCCCCCACCGCGTGCTGCGGTTCGCGACGGCGAGCCGCCACTCGGCGGCGTCGCCTTCCGGCGTGAGCGTGACAGTCGCGCAGACGTCGATCGTGCCGTTTTCGTTTGTGGGCGAGAGTCCCTTCCAGTTGAGGCGAAGCGCGTTGGGGAGACGCTCCACCGTGCGTTCCGCGCACGGCGCGCGGTTGTCGAGCGTGAACGTGTTCGTGGAACAGCCGTCGCGCCAGAGGACGAGCGTCCAGAGGCTGGCCTTGCCGGGTTCGGCGTGTCCGAACGCGGCGGGCTCGTCGCCGAGGCGGTTCTCGATGCCGAGGCATCCGAAGCCGTTCGCGGCCGTGTCGAAGGCGATGCGGATTCCGCGTCCCTCCAGCACCGTGGCACCGGGCGGCGGCGCGAGCGGTTCGGTCGGCGCCCAGGGGCGTCCGTTGCGCCGCACCGCCACGGCGTTTCGCGTCTCGAACGTCCGGGCGAATTCCTCGGCGTTCAGTGCGGGACCGAAGTAGAGTTGCGCGGACCGCATAAGTGATTTGACCTTCCAGCCGCCGCGTCCTGCCACGAGGTAGTAGACGAACTCGTTCGAGGCGTCCCAGCCGGTGACGTGATCCGAGGCGACGCCCACGGCATTCGTGCCGTCCGTGTAGGCGAGCCACTTGCCGGCGAAACCCTTGCTCTTCTCTCCGGGCTTCTGGATCGGCACGGGCTCGGGCTGCCACGTGCCGAGATGGTGCGTGTAGCGCGGACTTTTCTGCGGCCAGCTGGCGTGCATGGTGTGGATCTCGGACCAGTCGGCCTCGGCGTCCTGCTCGTGGCGCGTCTCGACGCGCACGACGGGCGACCCCGCCGTGTAGACGTAGCGGTAGGAGAGGCGCACGCCCTGGAGGGTGGCGGTCGTCTCGACGACGGCGCGCAGGGGCGTGTTGAGCGTCACGCGCACGGAGGCGGGGGCGGAGCGGACGGCGAACTGCTCGAGGGGGCCTTTGGCGCTGTGCCGCACGAGCCGGTCGAGGAAGTAGAGCGTCTCGTCGCGCTGTCCGCTCTGCGGGAAGGCGAGGTGTTGGGGAAGGCCACCGCCTTTCTTCGCCGGGTGGCACAGCTCGAAGGTTGTGTTGCGGACAGTGATGGTACCGTCGGCGGCCGCGGCGACGGAGAGGGATGGGGGCGTTGCGGTCGCGCAGGAGCGCGACCCTCCCGATTCGGTCGCAACAAGTTGCGACCCTCCCGGGTGGGGGATGAGGGTGAAATGAGTGTGGCCGTCGGCGAGGAAGACGAGCTCGGGCTGGTCGCCTGTCGTGTCGAGGGTCCACGGGACGGGCGTAGTGGAGCCATCCGCGCCGATGGCAGCCACGTCGCGATCGGCCATGCGCGCCGGCCAGTCGCGTCCCACCTTGCAGGATACCACGCGCGGGGCACCGGCCTCCACCTCGAAGGACCACTCTTCACTTGCGGCGGCTACCGCCGCCGCCACGGAACAGACAATCATCGCCAGTTTCATGCGTGTCTCCATTTTATGTTTCATTTTAGTGTTGGTCAGCGTCGGGTGCATAGCCGGCGGCGATTGCCTCATCGGGCAGATGGGCAGAATTTCTTGATCGGGCAGTCCGTGCAGTTCGGATTGCGCGGAAAGCATCGCGTCTGGCCAAACGACACCAGGTGCGAGTTCCACGTCTTCCAGTATCTCTTCGGCAGAAGGGCACGAAGCGCCATCTCGGTGTCGAGCGGCGTCTTCGTCTTTATCAGGCCCCACCTGTTCGTGATGCGGTGCACGTGCACGTCCACGCAGATGGCGGGCAGGTTGAAGCCCACGGCCACGGTCAGGTTGGCGGTCTTGCGTCCGACGCCCGGCAGCTCGCAGAGCGCCTCGACCGTGTTTGGCAGCGTGCCGCCGAACTTCTCGCGCAGGACGGACGGCAGGGCGTGGAGGTGGCGGGCCTTGTCGCGGAAGAAGCCCACGGGGAAGATGAGCTTTTCGAGCTCGGGCACGGGAATCGCCTCGAGCGCGTCAGGGGTGGCTGTGCCGCCCATGCGCGCGAAGAGGCGCTTGACGGCGCCTGCGGTGCACTGGTCCTTGGTGCGGGCTGAGAGGATCGTCCCCACAAGCACGCAGAACGGGTCGTGGGTCTGCGCCTCGATCAGCTCTATTATGGGCGCTGCGTGCGCCCTGAATTCCTTCTTCAGCAGGCGGTTCACTTCTGGCACGTCTTCAAGCGTCATGTCGGCTCCTTGCGTAGTCGCGTGCCATTCTATGGCAATCGGCGCGCGCTGTCAACCCGCAAAACATCATGGCGAAAAATCCCACTTGCGGGCGCGGCGGAGATATGGTATCATATCCGCCGTTTTCACCCCACGGGGAAGTAGCTCAGTTGGTAGAGCATCACGTTCGCAACGTGGGGGTCGTGAGTTCGAATCTCATCTTCTCCACCATTCGGTGAAAACACGGAAGCGGCTCTCGCCCAATGCACTTGCGGGCGCGCCGCGATTTTTTGTGCCGTGAAATCCTCTCCCGCCGTCCAGTTCGGGATTACACGGTCGGCACGGGGCCTTGCGGACAACGAGAAGAACCGCAGGGAGTGGGAGCGCAGGCACCCGGTCAATGCTAGAGTCGCATTGCGCCAGTCGAATATAGATGGTATGATTTCTGCCAACCATGGTGATAGACCCAATAGGAACAGTTTTAAGGTTGATATTCGCTCCGTACTATCTGACGCGCTTCGCAATTCAGAATATGTGGCGAAGGGTACGACTGCACAGGAAGGTGGGGAGGTGCCACCGGACTGTGTGCAAAAAATATTCATGAAGCTGAACACCGACATTGGCATTGCACGGACGAACGGGGGGAGAAGATAAAAAGACAAGCCGCTCGGGAGGACGGGCAACTCCTCATACTGCCCTCCGCAGCCGAAGCCCCGAAGGAGCCCCACCCTAGACACCCACTTGCCACCTTCCCCATACAAGAGGGGGAGGGCAAGTGTGGCAAATAGAGGTACTGGCAAGTTGGTGGCAGATGGGTGGCAAGCACCTGTAAAATATGCGTTTCGTGCGGCAAGTGTCATACTAATCACCGCGTTTCGGCGCGCCGTGGTGGGGAACGGGAACAGAACGCCCGGCTCCGTTGTCCCATATCCAATGGCTCCCGTTTGTGCGATCGTGCCGGAATCCGTTGGCTTTCAAAATCCGCTCCACCTGTTGCGCGGTCAGCGGTTTCATCGCGCCACCTTCTCGCCCATGCCAAACGCCATGGCCTCCGTGACTTCAACGAGATACTTGCGCAGCTCTGGAAGCGTGTCGGCCTCGGTGAAGCAGTCGTCATGTCCGCGAACGGTCGCGCAATATCCGCCGTTCGGGTCGGGCGTCACGTCGGCCGTGAATGTCTGCCCATGCGCCGTGAAGTCTATCGCCTGCGGAGCGTTGCGCAGGTCTGGAAGCCCGCGAACGGCGACGATGAACGCCAGCACCCCGTTCAAGTCCATGTTGTAGCGGTTTAGCTTGCGCTCCGCCCGTTGGGCAAGGTCAAGGTCAAGGGTCGTTGTTCTCGCAGGTCTGGGCCGCGCTCGCAGTCTCATCGTTCAATCCTTCCTTCGCGTCGCTTTCACTCGCAACGCCGCCTAGTATATCATATTCCGCCGATTGGCGTGCCGCGATTTTTTTGAGGGGGGGGGTGCCAGGGCGCATCTGCATTTTTCACCCATGCGTTTTGAGATTGGAAACAACCAGAACAACTGGTAAAACAACTTTGAGAGAGGTGCGCGGGCTAACTCGCCCGCGCTTTTCCTGTCTTCTGCATATCGTCTTCGATGGATTTTTGATATGATTGCGCCATCACAACCGTGAAGGAGACTCCATGAAAGATGCAGCAGAACTGAAAAGCCACGTCTATGACATCGTGGGCGCACTGCATTCCGTTCACGATGAGCTCGGGCCGGGCATCAACGAATACTGCTACCAGGAAGCTCTTGCGATGGAATTGTCCGACAGAGGCATCCCGTTTGAACGGGAAAAGGCCTTCCACCCGCGTTACAAGGGGCGTCCGATGGATGCGGAATACCGCATCGATTTCCTATGCAAGGGCGATGTGTAAAGCCGTGTCGGTTCTGACGTCCACACATCGGGCCCAACTTTTCAACTACATGAGGCTGCTCAAGATGCCATGCGGAATCATCGTCAACATCTATCCGAAGTTCGCCACCATCGAGCGGTATTTCTACGATACGGACAACCGCGAGATACTAACCTCAGACGGGAATCCGTTCCAAAGTCGGCAAATGGGCACGGGCGAGTTAGCCCGTGCGCCAAAGGCAAGTTGTTTCAAATAGTTGTTTCCAATCATC
>CACWSW010000299.1 GCA_902763655.1 uncultured bacterium | reverse complement strand
CGACACTTTTTTGCCCCGTTGCCTAGAAGCTGAGTGGCGAAAGTCGCGCTCGGCTCGGGGTCGCCTCGCCGGCCACGAAAAAATTGGGGAACCTCCAAATCCGAGGGGCTTGCCTTCCCCTCCTTCCTTGCCTCCTCGGTCGTCATAGAGACTTGCTGGGCCGAAATACATCGGAGAGGAGAAGGTCGAGGCGGCCACGTCGAGAGTCGACCTGTAGACCGGCCCGCACAGCGCAAAGGCGTTGCCTTCGGGGTTGAGGGAGGCCGTCTGCACCGGGGTGCGGATATCGACGGAAATCTTGAGAACGCCATCAGTAAACTCGTTGTAGAATGGCTGCATCGCGACGGTGATGCTCTGGTAGCTCGACGAGTTGGCGTTGACGAGGGCGGCTTGGTTGCCGCCGTCGTCCGCGACCGTGAAGAGGACGCTTGAGCGGCAGTAGCCGGTCTTCATCGCCCAACCGTCCTGATAGGCGGTGGCGGAGTTGTACGGTTCCCGACCCTCCGAGGCTATGCCGCTGACGGAGCGCACGAGCGCGCCGGGGATGTAGGCCGTCTCCATCCAGCGGTCGGAGGGCGACACGCACGACGTGCGTGTCGTGAAGTCATTCACGTAGGGGACCGGCTCCTCGGCGGCGGCGATGGCGCCGCAGGCGGCCAATACTGTCAGTAGAACGGGGCTCGTTTTCATTGCTGTCTCCTATCTTCCGAAAGTCGCCCAAATTATAACCGACTCCTCCCCTTTCCTTCAACTACCCGCTTGGGTAGTTCGGGCAGCCTTGCCGGATGTGCTATAATTTCCGCCGTGAAACGAGCCCTTGCCATTCTCTTCCTGGCCAATTCCCTGTTTGCCGCCCCCCGCACGTTCGACGTGACGGGACAGGTGCTCGGCATCAACCGGAGTGCGCAAAGGTGGATTCTGCTCGACGGCTCAGTGAAGCCAAACAACTTCTCCATTTCCGACCGGACGCTCTCCGACTTCCGCAGCGGCGACATCATCCGGGCTTGCGGGGTCACGCAGACAAACAAGCATGGCGAGGCCTATTCATTCGCGACGAACATCGTCCGCGTCGGGAAACGCCCGCTGCCGGAAACCGTCGAGATCGACGGCGGGCGGATCAACGATCCCGACATGCCCCACAGATGCGTGCGCATACGCGGCATCGTCTCCGCCGTGAAACGCGACGACACGAACATGGCCTGGAACCAGATCACGCTGCGCACGCCGACCGGGAAGATCTGTGCCGTCGTGCAGGACGACGCCCAGCCGATTGCCGGGCTCGCGTCCCTGGTCGACGCCGAGGTGACGCTCTCCGGCTACGTCACCCGATTCGGCTCGATGCTCCGCTTTCTCGGCAACGAGCTGATGCTGTTCGACGAAGACGGCGTCACGGTGAACCGGAAAGCGCCGGACGATCCGTTCGCGGCACCGCCCTACGCGAGTTCGCGCGTCCTGCACCGGCAACGCATCGAAGGCGTCGTGGTGGCCGTGGACCGTCACCGCATCTATCTCGACAGCGGCCGCGTCGACTTTCTCCCCGTCCTCTCCGAAATGGACGCGCCGCCGCCCGTCGGCGCGCGCGTGACCGCCGTCGGCTATGCCGAACCGGACCTGTACGGCCTGCAGCTGGCCGATGCGCGCGTAAGGGTCGAGCGTGGCACGCCCGCCGCCAAACCGGACGCCAAGGTCCCGAGCATCGACGCCGAAGCGCTCTTCACGGACGCGCACGGCAACGCGGTCGCCAATTCGAAGTACTACGGCAAGCCCATCCGGCTGCAAGGCAAGGTAGTCAACACATCCGACAACATCCGCCACACGCGCGAGCTCCAGCTCGCCTGCGGACGGCGCGTGGTCGCCGTGGACGTATCCCGGATCGGAGACCTGCGCGACCCGGAGTCCCTCGCCGGCTGCGAGGTGTCCGTCGCCGGATACTGCCTTCCGCGCTTCGAACGAGATGCCGCGTCGTCCTGGATCCCCCGTTTCGAGGGCTTCTCCCTCGTTCCGCGCACCGGCGCCGACATCGAGGTCCGCGCGCGGCCCAGCTGGTGGACCCCCGCGAAGCTCCTCTGCGTGATCGGCGCGCTGCTCGTGCTGATCGCCGCCATCCTCGTCTGGAACCACACGCTGCGCGTGATGTCCGAACGGCGCGGCGCGCGCCTCGCGCGCGAGCGGATCGAGCACGCCAAGAGCGAACTGAAGGTCGAGGAGCGCACGCGCCTCGCCGTGGAGCTGCACGACTCAATCTCCCAGACGCTCACCGGCGTCGCGCTGCAGGTCGACGCCGCCGTCACCGCGAACACGGGCGCGAACCCGGCCGTGGAGCGTCCCCTCGCCATTTCCCGCCAGATGCTCGCCTCCTGCCGCAAGGAACTCCAGTGCTGCCTCTGGGACCTCCGGAGCCGCACGTTCGAGGAGAAGGACATGAACGAGGCGATTCTTCGGTCCATCGGCCCGCAGACGGGGAACGCCAAGGTCGCGGTGCGCTTCAACGTGCCCCGCGACAGGCTCTCGGAGACGGCGGTGCAGGCCATCCTGCGGATCGTCTGCGAACTGGTCGTGAACGCCGTCCGCCACGGACGCGCCACGGAGATCCGCATCGCCGGCGAAACCCACGGCAACGTCATCCGCCTGTCCGTGCGCGACAACGGCTCCGGCTTCGACCCGGCGCGCGCGCCGGGGCCGGCCCAAGGGCACTTCGGCCTGCGCGGAATCCACGAGCGGCTCGCGGGTTTCGGCGGCACGCTTGAAATCGACAGCCGGCCCGGCGCGGGCACCGCTGTCACGGTCACGCTTCAGATGAACAAGGAACAGACGGCATGAGCGCAAACGGCGGCAAGACGCGAATCCTCCTCGCGGACGACCATCTCGTCGTCCGGATGGGCATCGCGTCCATCATCTCCTTCGAACCCGACCTCGAGGTGGTCGCGGAGGCCGACACCGGAGAGGAAGCCGTCGCGCTCGCGCGCACGCACAAACCGGACGTCGTGGTGATGGACCTGATGATGCCGAAGCTGAACGGCGCGGACGCCACGGTCGCGATCCTGCAGGAGAACCCTGCGGTCCGCGTGCTGATCCTCACGACCTTCGGCACGTCGGAGGACATGCGCCGCGCGCTCGACGCGGGCGCGGCGGGCGGTCTCGTGAAGTCGTCGTCGCAGGCGGAGATCATTGCCGCGATCCGCGCGGTCGCCGCCGGACAGCGCGTCCTCTCGCCCGAGATCGAGCACGCCCTTGGAACCGCCGCCGAGCCACCCCTCCTCTCCATGCGCCAGCTCGAAGTGCTCAACCTCGCGGCGAAGGGATTCACCAATCGGGAGATCGGCGACATCCTCGGCATCGGCGTGAACGGCGTGAAGGCGCACCTCAAGGTGATCTACACGCGCCTCGGCGCCGCCTCCCGAACGGAAGCCACATCCCTCGCCATCAACCTCCGCCTCATCTCGGTCTAGCGGAAGATCTTCACCTCGTAACGGGAGAAGACGAGACCCTTGCCGGCGTCGCCGAGCGCGGGGACGTCGACCGTCTGCGGCTCCGTCGAGGTGTTGACGGCGATGACGGCCGTGCGGTCGCCCATGTCCTTCGCCCACCAGACGACGGGCTGCTTCGCGTCACCGGCATGGCCGTTCCGCTCCGCGCCGGGGGCGTTGACGAGCGGACGCAGCTCCATCATCTCGCGGACCACCTTGCGGAGGTCGTCCCACGCCTTCGGGTTCTGCGCCGCCGTGTAGAAGTCGCGGCAGTCGCGCGCGAACCACCACCACCACAGGCCGTTGCACTCCTCCGCGATGCCGAGCATCGCGCACGCGCGCAGGTGGGCGTAGTCGCGCGAGAACTTTGCGGGATCCGGCTCGACGCCCCTCCGCCGCGCCGAGCCCTGCTTCTGGTCGTTGCAGTTGACGAGCAAGGTGATCGGCGAGGCGTTCTTCAGGAACTTGCGGTGCTCGGCGATCTGACGCACCACGCCTGCCGGGTCGCCGTACGCCTGCGTCCAGTGCGTGTCCCACGTGCGGCGGTACTCGTTCATGGTCTCGTTCCACGTCGTCATCACCACGGGATGGTACGGGTCGAGCTCGCGCACGAGGTCGGCGAGCGCCGTGAGCAGGTCGGGC
>CACWSW010000298.1 GCA_902763655.1 uncultured bacterium | reverse complement strand
GCGACGATCAGGTGCTGGTCGAACTTCATCGCCTGCTCGTTGTCCACGTACTTGTTGTACGCCTTGCAGTACCAGTGGTGGAACATGTTCATCTCGGTCGAGACGTTCTCGCCGTAGTCGCGCTTCGCGAGCGGCACGCCGCCGCCGCCCGTCTGGTTGGGCACGCACACGGCGAAGCGCTCGTCGCGCGCGGCCGCGAGGAGCGCGGTCTTCGCGAGGCGCGAGCAGCCGGTCGCTACGGACTTCGTCGCGTCGATCTCGGGGATGCGCTCGGCGAGGTCGAGCCCGCGCGAAAGCGCCCACGCCCACGCGCCGAGCGCCGTCGTGTTGTCGTCGCGGCTCTCGTCGCGCTTCGGCCACAGCGTGAAGACGCCCGTGTAGGCCGTCTCGCGCGGCGTGCCCTGCTTAACGTCGCGCTCCTCAACGTCGGGGGACACCTGCCCGTAGCACGCGCTCATCACGGCGTAGCCGCGCGCGAGGATCGTCTCGAGCGGGAACACGCTCGTCTCGGCCGTCCGGCGCTGCCGACCGCGCGTCTTCTCGAAGTCGGGCTTGTGGTCCGCGCAGTCGACGCTCTTGTTGTTCCGCACCCAGATGTTCTCGGGGAAGATCACCTCGGGGTCCGTCACGAGCTCCTGGTTGCCGCGGTAGTTGAGGAAGAGGATCACCGGCACCTTGCGCGCGTTCTCGCACACGGGCACCTTGCCCTTCTTCTTGGGCGACAGGTCGTTGATCTGGTTCGGCAGGAACACGATCCAGTCGATCATCGGACCGGACTTGTCCGCCTTGAACCACATCTTGTACTGGCGGCGGATGCCGAGGCCGCCGAGCGTCGAGCCCTCCTCTATCAGCTCGGTCACCACCGTCTCCGGCGCAGGCGGCGGCTGGCCGTACATCTCGCGCGCGAAGATCTCGAGAATCTCCTTCCGGCGCGCGGGCCAATCTGCTGCGCTCTTCAGCTTGCGTCCGTCCGCGAAAGTCAGCGGATCCTCAAGCGTGTACGGAGCCACCTTGGACTCGTCGTAGTTCGGCGGACGGGCCGTCACCGCACCCGCAACCGCCATCATTCCGATAAGCATCAGTTTCTTCATTGTCTGTTCCTTCCGTTGCGAGGCGCATTTTACCCGTTTTTCGCGCCGAACACAAGATTACCCTTATTTCGCCATCTTCACGGATTCGATGGTCACGCGCAGGTCCGGCATCTGGGCCGGGTCGAAGCGGAAGTGGTTGATACGGCCGCGCCAGTTGCGGTTCGAGCCCACAGGGAAGCGGTAGTCGTGGAACGCGCCGTCCGCCGCCACTGGCAACATGGCCGAGGAGACCTCCGCCACCTTGCGTCCGGGCCCCGCCCAGAAGAGCTGGCAGTTCCCCGCCGCCGCGGTTCCTTCCACCTTCATGCGCACCACCACCTCGCTGTAGTCGCGCGCGTCGATGGGCGCGAACGACACGCAGGTGGCCGGATCGCGCGTCGCCGTGCGGAACGTGATCCCGCACGCGCGGCATCGGCGCGGGCGGCGGGAGGTCGTAGGGACCGAGCCCCACGTCCTTCGGACCGTAGTTGAGCGGCCAGCCGCCCGCCGGACGCTTGCAGAAGGTGTCGCGCACGGCCTCGTAGAACCCGAACCCGAATTCGGCGTTCGGCTCGGCGTAGGAGCCCTCGCCCCATTCGTTGAGCGGCGCGAGGCAGAGGCGCTTCACGCCCGTCTCGTCCGCGAATCGCTTCGCGTCCTGGCAGATGTTGCGGAAACCCTCCGCGCTCTTGCCGTAGATCTCGCAGTGGTCGTTCCACGGACGGTCGTCCCAGCCCGTCGAGAGGTTGGGCATGAACGGCAGGATGCCGGACGCCTGGCGCTTCCGCCACGCGGGCAGGCTCGCCTCCACGCAGAGGTCGTAGCTGTAGCGGCGGCCCGACTTGGCCTTGCCGCCGTGGTCCATGAAGTGGTAGATGCTCGTCATGTCGAAGCCGCGGTCCTTGCACGACTGCACGGCCTTCTCGCCCCAGTCCGCCTCGGGCCACTTCATCGCGATGAAGTAGATGCCCTTGTAGCCGGCCTCGCGCGCCATCTGGCGCGAGATCTCGAGCAGCTTCTTGCAGCCGCCCGGACCGAGGTCGCGGTCCATGTTCGCCGCCGCCCAGATCCACACCACGGGCTTGTCGTCGATGCGCAGGTACTCGGGCGTGTTGAAGTAGTTCTCGATCCAGAACTTCGTCACGGCGCGCTGGTCCTCCTCCGAGTGGCTACCCGCCGGGTTATGGTTCGCCCACATCATCGCCCACTTCAGGTGGCGGCGGTACTTCGCCTTGTAGAACGCCTTCACCCAGTGGTCGAGGTGCTGGCGGCCCTGGTGCCAGTACCAGTCCACGTAGAGCGTGCGGATGCCGTTCTCGACGAGCCACTTGATCTGCCAGTCCACCACCTCGGGGTTCGCCTCGTCGTACCAGCCCAGCACGGGCTTGCGCTCGGGGCATACGTTCCAGACGCGCTGCCACGCCTCCACGCGCGGCCAGCCGGGGAAGTAGAGCGCGGCGATGTCGTAGTCGGTCTCGACCGGCTTCGGCTCGGGCACGTACGACGCCTTCGGGAGGTTGAGCGACGGCAGCACCTTCACGGGCACCGAAAAGGGAACCGGGGCGACGCCCTCCGCCTTCAGGAAGAGCTGTGCCGTGAAGGAGCAGGGCTCGGCGACCTCGAACGCGACAATGAAGGATTTCGCGTCGAGTCCGCAGAGGTCGCCGATGTCGGCGAGCGCGGCGGCGTTCGCGAGGCGGACGCCGGCGGGGAGCGGTCCGGACGTCAGCGACACGTGGCGGGCGGTGCGGGTGCCGATGTTCTCGATCGACACGCGCACGGGCACCTGCTCGCCCACGCGGTTGAAGGCATCCTCGGCGCGCGCGCCCTTCACCACGAGGTCCGCCGGGATTTCGGGCTCCTCGCTCACAAGCGACGCGGACGAAACCTGCGCGGCGTCGATTACGAGATTCGTCCAGGAGACCACCCCGCTCCAGTCCGAATCGGCGGCGAGGTCGAGGTAGATCCGATGGACGCGTCCGTCGCCGGGATAGCGGAAGCCCTTCTTGCGGAGGCCGCTGCGGACCGAAGAGGCCCAGCAGAACTGCCCCGCGCCGGGCGCGTCAGCCTTCACGTCAAGGACGAGCCCGCCCCAGTCGGCGGCGGAGAACGCCGTCACCTTCGCCGAGGAGACGACGGCGACCGACGCCACGTCGAACACCCCGCCCTGCGCGCCGGAGGGCGGGAAGTCGAGGCGCAGCTGGCCGATGCGCGGCTGGCACTGCCAGAACGGGCGCACCCGGTACTCGTGCCACGCGCCGTCGCCGATCCACTCGAAACTGACGGACTGCTTCTGCGTGGGCCCCTTGCCGGGCTCCATCCAGAAAATCTCGCCGGTGCCGGCGCGGTTCCCCTTCGCGCGGAACACGATCTCCTGCGCGGCCGACGAGGCGAGGTCGAACGATCCGCTGTAAAGGTGCGTGTCAACGCCGCCGCACACGACGTGCAGCGCGCCGTCCTTCACGGACGCAGAGGCGACCTGGTGCCCGCGCTTCGTCCAGCTGGCGAGCGACTCAGGCGTGTTCCATTCAACCTTCCCCGCCCCCGCCACGCAGGCGGCGAGCAGTCCAAAGCACAAGATGCAGTTTTTCATGCAAGTCATTTTACCAAACGCCGCCGATACTGCCCATAACTTTATTTCCCCACATCAACATCATAAATGGTATAATGTGCGGCCTCAGAACAGAAAGAACAGAACCATGGCAGACATGCACCCATACCGTACGCACACCTGCAACCAGCTCCGCGCCGCCGATGCGGGCAAGACCGTCCGCCTCTCCGGCTGGATGTTCCGCCTCCGCGACCACGGCGGAATCCTATTCGTCGACCTCCGCGACCACTACGGCATCACGCAGATCGTAGTCCATCCCTCCCGCAGCTTCTTCGGGCAGGTCGAGAAGGCGCACCTTGAGTCCGTCATCACCGTGACGGGCGAGGTCAAGCTGCGCGACCCCGAGACGATCAACCCGGAGCTCCCCACCGGCGAGATTGAGATCGAGGCGAACGAGCTCGTCATGGAGAGCGCAAGCGCCGTAACGCCCATCTACATCCCCGACGAGAAGGCCGACGAGAGCGAGGAGATGCGCCTCAAGTACCGTTTCCTCGACCTCCGCCGCGAGAAGCTCCACAACAATATCATCCTCCGCTCGCAGGTGATCCGCTTCCTGCGCGAGCAGATGTGGGCCAAGGGCTTCAACGAGTTCCAGACTCCCATCCTCACCGCCTCCTCGCCCGAAGGCGCGCGCGACTACCTGGTGCCGAGCCGCATCCACCGCGGCCAGTTCTACGCCCTTCCGCAGGCCCCGCAGATGTTCAAGCAGCTGCTGATGGTCTCGGGTTTCGACAAGTACTTCCAGATCGCCCCCTGCTTCCGCGACGAGGCCGCACGCGCCGACCGCTCGCCCGGCGAGTTCTACCAGCTCGACATCGAGATGTCGTACGCCACGCAGGACGAGATCTTCGCAGTCGTCGAGGACGTCGTCTCCGCCACCTTCAGGAAGTTCTCCACCTGGACCTGCAACGAGGCCCCTTGGCCGCGCATCAAGTACCGCGACGCGATGATGGTCTACGGCTCCGACAAGCCCGACCTCCGCAACCCGCTCAAGTGGATCGACATGAGCGACTTCTTCCGCCGCGCGAGCTTCAAGGCGTTCGCCGCGTGCGTTGAGAACGGCGGCCTCGTCAAGGGACTGCTCGTCAAGGGCATCGTCGGCGTCGAGGCGCGCGCATGGTTCGACAAGCGCGAGGCGTTCGTCAAGGAGAACGGCGGCAAGGGCCTCGGCTACATCTCCTGGACGAAGGACGGCGAGCTCAAGGGCCCGATCGCCAAGTTCCTCACTCCCGAGCAGCTCGAGGAGATGAAGGCGCTCGCGAAGATGGAGCCGGGCGACTGCCTGTTCTTCATGGCCGCGGACGTGGACGAGTGCCACCGCCTCTCCGGCCTCGTCCGGACGAACATCGCCGACAACCTGACGAAAGACATCCGCGAGCACAACTGCTACAAGTTCTGCTGGATCGTCGACTTCCCGTTCTTCGAGAAGGACCCCGAGACCGGCAAGATCATCTTCTCGCACAACCCCTTCTCCATGCCGCAGGGCGGGCTGAAGGCGCTGAACGAGATGCCGCCCCTGGACATCGTCGCCTACCAGTACGACGTCGTCTGCAACGGCATCGAGCTTTCCTCAGGCGCCATCCGCAACCACCTCCCCGAGGTGATGTACAAGGCGTTCGAGATCGCCGGGTACAGCAAGGATGTGGTGGAGCAGAAATTTGGCGCGCTGCATAGCGCGTTCCAGTTCGGCGCGCCTCCGCACGGCGGCATCGCGCCCGGCGTCGACCGCATGGTGATGCTGCTCGCCGACACGGCGAACATCCGCGAGGTAATCGCGTTCCCGATGAACCAGAAGGCGCAGGACCTTATGATGAACGCGCCGAACTTCGTCACCGAGCAGCAGCTCCGCGAGCTCCACATCAAGATCCGCGGCACGAACGAAGGCGAAGTGAAGTAGTCGTACGCACACGGAAATGTTCCCATGGACATATTTCAG
>CACWSW010000297.1 GCA_902763655.1 uncultured bacterium | reverse complement strand
CTTTCCGAGCCTGTAGCGACGGTGGCCGTCGCAACCAGGAAGCGGCAGCTCGTAGACCGGTGTCCCGTCCACCTTGCCAACGGAGACGTACACGTCGAACTCGCCGAGGCTGAACGTCGGCGCCGACCAGCGACCCAATACGCGCTCGAAGCCATGCGCGGCAGGCGGCGCCTTGCCGGGCTCGCCTACCTTCAGCTCGCGCAGGTTGAACTTGTCGTCAGCCAGCACGGCCATGATGCGCCCACTTGCGTCTTTCACCGTGAGGCACGGGAACGCGTCGGCGTAGCATGGCGCCACTCCCGCGTTGGCCCACGTCCATGTCACGCCGAACGGACGCGCTTCAGGCCCAACGTGGACGACATCAGGCCATGACGCCTCGCGCAGCTGGAACCTGTAGCCGAGGCGGAGGTTGATCTTGTCGATCGCGTCGCGGTTCTCGTCGAGGAGCTTCTTCGCCGGACCGTGGATCGACATGTAGCTCGCGTGCATGTCCTCCACGCTCTTCACGAGCAGGTCCTTCGACCATGCGCCGCGCTTGACCGAACCGAGATAGTGCTCGTGCTCCAGCACCACCGGCAACGTCCGCCAGTAGCGCTCCGCCTGGTCGGCATGGTACCAGCTGTTCGGCGGGTTGGCGACGAGCACGGAGTCGTCGCGCCAGCCGACCCCCTTCTCGCGCGCGTAGTCGAGCAGCGGATAGTGGCCGCTCCTGTTGGACGGGCCGGACACGTCGTCCGATATGACGAGCGGCGTGCGGGGGAAGCACTTCACGTGAAGGTCGATGTGCTTCTTGACGTCGACGTTCATCTTTTCCTGAGGCACCTTCGAGGACATGAGCGTGTGGCCCTCTCCCCAGAGGCCGTATGTGCCGATGTCCATGAACGCCACCTCTGGTCGGCCATCGTAGCGCCGGGCGAACGCCTTTAGGAAGTTCTCAAGTTTCTCCAGAAAGATGGGATCGGCGAACTCGGGATCCACCAGCTTTCCGTTTTTGTCAGGCCCCTTTCCCCACGTCCAGCGGACTCCCTTCGCGCCAGCATCGAACACCCACTTGGGCGTGGCGTATTCCAGCCAGCTTTCGGAGCAGGTGATGCGGAACGCGATTTGCCCGCCACGTTCGATCCAACGCTGGGCAGGCGTATCGAGCGCAGACCAGTTGTACACGCCCTCCTCCGGTTCAAGGTACGCCCACGGTATGCGCAGGTAGCAGGCCGAGCAGCCGGGGAACCACTCCATCGCATCGCCCGGCTCGATGGTTGAGCCGTAGTTGCGCGGCACGTTCGAGTAGTAGTGCATGGTCCAGCCCATGCCTGGGTTCACGAGAGCGCGCCCGTCGTCCGCCGGCCTCACCGTCGTGCGGCCGCCTTCCGCGAGGGACGCCGTCGCGGCGCAAGCCGCCGTTACCGCGATCAATATCCGCCTTGCCATGTCGTTCTCCTTGTGCCGCGCAGAAAGAAAAGAATCCCGGCTTGCCGTAGCGCAGAATCCCTGGAACCTATTGTCCCAAGTGGGCACCCCCACGCGCGGCGCGCACGCCGCACGCTTTAGGCTCCCGTCAAAAAACGAAGGTCAGAGAAATACGCTGCCGAGTCCGCGTGCAAGCCAGGACCCACGATGCAAAGATCAATTGTCCCGGACGTCTACCTGGAGCGTCGCCTTGAGCGCTTCCGCGATCTTCGCGAACGCGCGGTTCACCTCGTCGTCGGTCAGCGTGCGGTCGGGCGCGCGGAAAGCGAGCGAGTAGGCGAACGAACGGCGGTCCTTGCCGATGTCCTTGGACGTGAAGATGTCGAAGATGGAGACGTCGATCAGCTCTGGCGGTGCCGCCTTGCGGATGCACTTCACCACGGCCTCGTGCGTGACTCCCGCGCCGGCGACGAACGCGATGTCGCGCTTGACCATCGGGAACGCCGGCACCGGCGACACCTTGCCGACGGCGTCGAACCGCTTGAGGAGCGGCGCGAGGTCGAGCTCGGCGAGAGCCATCTGCGTCGTGAGGCGGAACGGGTGGCGCAGCTTGGCGGACAGCACGCCCGCCACGCCGGCGGGACGGCCGTTCACGACGATCGCTAGCGACGCGCCCGGCGCAAACGCAGGATGCTCCGCCGCCCGGAACTCGAGCTTGCCCACGTGCACCGCGGCAGCCAGGCGCTCCACGGCGCCCTTGATCCAGAGCAGCGCCTCCTCGACGCCCACGGCGCGGCGACGGTCGAGCGCTCCGCGACCTACGGGTCCCGCGAACCCGAGCGAGAGCCGCTCTGCCTCGAACGGCGTTCCGTCCTTGGCCTTGCCGAACACGCGCCCCATCTCGAACAGCTCGGCCGTCTCAAGCTGGTGCGTGGCGTTGCGGCCCAAGGATCCCATCAGCTGCGGAAGGAGCGAATCGCGCAGTACTCCGTATTCTGCGCTCACCGGATCGGGCAGCGCGAGGCGCACGGCCTTCGTCTCCGGCCGCGCGTCGAACGCGTCAAGCTCGCCTGCGGAGAGGAACGAGTAGTGCATCGCCTCCGTGAAGCCTAGCGCAAGGCACGTCTCGCGCACCTTCTCCTTCGCGCGGAACGGCGCATCGGAGAGCGGGGAGACGCTCGGCGCGGACGGCATCGTGTCCGGAATGTTGTCGAGGCCGTACATGCGGGCGATCTCCTCCACGAGGTCTGCCTCGAGCTGGATGTCCCAGCGCCATGACGGCACGCCGAATGTGGCCGACTTGGCGGCTGCGAAGAGCTTGCCGGGGCCGTCGTCGCGGCACGTGAAGCCGAGGCGCCTTAGAATCACGACCATCGCGTCGTTGCCGATCGGGATGCCGATAAGGGAACGCGCGCGGTCGAAGTCGATCGAGACGTCGGCATTAAGAGGCTTCGCGCGGTTGTCCACGTCCACCACGCCCTTCGCCACGACGGCCTTGCCGTACTTCTGCAGCAGGTGAGCGGCGCGGCGGCTCGCCCAGTCTGCGAGGTCCTTGTCGACGCCGCGGATGTAGCGGTAGCTGGATTCCGTGCCAAGGCCAAGCTTCGTGGCCGTGTACTTCGTTGACGTCGGCTCGAAGAGCGCGCTCTCGATCAGCACGCGGTCGGTGCCGGCCACGATCTCAGAGCCTTCGCCGCCCATCACGCCGGCCACGGCGCTGGGCTTCTCCGCGTCGGCGATCACGAGCATCGACTCGTCGAGCTTCCGCTCCACCCCGTCGAGCGTCTTGATCGTCTCGCCGGGCTTCGCGTCGCGCACGATGATCTCGCGGCCCGCGAGCGTGCGGTAGTCGAACGCGTGCATCGGCTGGCCGCACTCGAGCATCACGTAGTTCGTCACGTCCACGAGGAGGCCCAGAGAGCGGACGCCGCACGCCTCAAGGCGAGTGCGCATGAAGTCCGGCGAGGGACCGTCCTGCACGGAGGTGACGACGCGTGCGGTGTAGCGCGGGCAGCGCACGGCGTCCTCCACCGTCACCTTCACCTCGCCGTTGACGTCCGTGTCGGATTCCTCGAAGTCGATCGCCGGCATCTTGAGAGGACGCCCGAGGATCGCGCTGTACTCGCGCGCGATGCCTATGACGCTCAGCGCGTCGGGCCTGTTCCACGTCACCTCGATGTCGAACACGGTCTCGGGCTTCTCGCAGCCCACCACATCGCGAAGGAACGCTCCGACCGGCGTCTCCGGCGGAAGCTCCATGATGCCAGAGTGGTCGCCGCCTGGCAGCGCCAGCTCCTTCGAGCTGCATAGCATGCCGAACGACTCCACGCCGCGCAGCTTGCCCTTCTTGATCTTGAATCCTCCGTCGGGAATCACGGCGCCGATCTTGGCGAAGGCGGTCTTAAGGCCCGCGCGGCAGTTCGGCGCGCCGCACACGACCTGCCACGTCTCCTTGCCGTCGGTGACGGTGGTGACGTGGAGGTGGTCGCTGTCGGGATGCGCCTCGCATGTCTTCACCTCGACGGCGACGAAGAAGTCGGAGAGCGGCTCCGGGGATGTCGGACACGTCCACATACTCATTCAGCCAGCTGATCGGCAGTTTCATCTTTCTTGACTTCTTCCTGGATTTCCACCTTGGGTTCTTCTACCTTCGGTTCTTCTTGAGAAACCTTCTCAGGAGCGCCCGGTTCTTCGGGCGCAACAAGTTGCGCCCCTCCCGAAGCATTCTCCTCTGCGGGAACTTCTTCGGGCGCAACAAGTTGCGCCCCTCCCGGAACACTTTCATCTACGGGAGGGACGCAATTTATTGCGTCCGCCCCGCCCTGCGCCGGTCGTGCGGGAGCGCGACCCTCCCCTGCCGAGCGCCTCTGCTGCGCGTGCTTCGGGAACTTCGCGGGGACCGTGAGCGCCCCGTCGCTGAAGCCGATGAGATGCCCCTTCTCCACGAGCCATGCGATGTGCGACTTGATCTCCGCCGCCTTCTTCTCGTCGCCGGCGGCAAGCGCGGCCAGCAGCTCTGCGCGGGTCGTCTCCCCGTGCTCCTCGACGAACTTCACCAGCGCGGCCAGCTCGGGAATCGCGTGCGCCGTGTCGAGCGGCGTGGGCTTCACCGCCACCACGAACTCCGGCCCGCGCGGATCGTTCGCGCGGAAGAACTCGAGCTTGCGGTGGTGGAACGCGCCGTGCAGCGCGAACGAAAGGTTACGCGGGCGGCGCTTCTCGAACTCGAAGGCATCGCGGCACGCGAAGAGGAACGCGCGGTCGGTCGCCTTCAGAGCCTGGTCGGCAGGCACGTCCACCGCCTTCGGCGACGACATCAGCGACGGCGCGATCTGCATGCGGAAGTCCATCTCCGCCGCCTCGCGCTCGACCGCAGGAGCGTCCGCCTCGCCCTTCTTCTTGAAGACCACCTTCTTCGTGGCGGACTGCCTCCAAGCCTCCACGGCCTCCTGGTCGCGCACGATCTCGATGCGAGCGCGGTACGCGGCCTCGCTCATGTTCGGGTAGCGCGTGCGGATCATCTCGCGGATGCGCGCGTCGTACCCGTGCAGGTTCGGCGGACCCAGCAGCTCGCCGCTCAGGCCGCACTTCGCCACGCAAGTGAACGCGCCCTTGGGCGGTTCGCACTCGACCTCCTCCGAGGTCCAGTAGTCGCCAAGATGCGCCGCCAGCAGGTGCGCCGCCAGCTCGTCCTCGGAGAACGCCACTGCGCCGCAAGCCTTGCACTGGTGGAAGGTCACGGCCGTCTCGCCGCGAGGAGTGACGCGCAGCATGCACGAGCCTGGGTTTTCTAGGAACAGGCGCTCCAGCTGGCGCATCGGATAGGCAAGATGAGACGTCTGGATCTTGCGGATGATCCCTCCCAGATCCTTCTGGTTCGGCAGAATCCGCACCTCCGCGTCGAGGGGCTTCACGAACGGACGCGGCTCGCGGCGCGGACCGCGATCGTCGCGCCCGCCGTCGCGGCGATCGCCGAACGGCGGCCGCCCACGGCCTGCATCACGCCGCTCGCCGAACGAGGGCCGTCCACGTCCAGCATCCTGACGATCGCCGAACGCCGGCCGCCCTCGCCCTGCGTCACGCCGCCCGCCGTCGCGTCCTCGGGCGGGACGGTCGTCCCGCTCCTCGCGCGGCTCGAACCGCGCGTACCGCGACTTGTCGTCCGGCTTGCCCTTGGCCCAGTCCGGCGTGAAATCAAAGGAGCCGATGCCGCTCAGGTCAACAGCGCCCGCGTCTTGTTCTATGTTTTCTTCTGCCATCTTCCGACCTCCGGGGAGAATATCCCGTGAAAGTTGCGCGTAAATTATCCTCTATCGGGGCGCGAAAGTCAACACCCAACACGCGGCAAGCGTCATTGCCTGTCCGGCATGGGGATCTGCTCGCCCTTCAGCTGCTTAGTCAGGCACGGTTCCTCGTAGCAGCCGTAGAACGTGGCGTTGAGGTCGATCCACGTGGCGATGATGCGCTTCTCGGCGTCCGTGAGCATCTTCGCGTGCTTGCCGCGCGAGAGCGTGCCGAAGAGTCCGGATCCGAGCGCGTTCACGCCCGGCCCCTCCGGCGTCGTCTGCACGGGATTGTACTCCACCCAGCACGGTACCATCGGCGCGGGCCGCCCGAGGCGATCCTTGCCCATCCGCACCTTCCACCAGAGGAACGGCTTCTCGAAGCTCATGGAGTTCGGCTTGCGGCCCGTCGGCTCGTCCGTGAAGCAGAGCGTCGCGTACGACTTCGTGAACGGCGCGGAATACTGGAGCGGACCGACCTCCAGCACCTCCGACTTCTGCCCGAAGCGCGGATCGGGCGTGCGCGTGAGCGAAATGCCCTTCGGCGGCTTCTCGTCGCCGTGGCAGCTCGCGCACTTCGCGTCGAAGATCGGCTGCACGTTCTCGACGAAGCCCCAGGGACGCCCCGCCTCGGGCGTCCGCGTCAGCTCGCGCGCGGGCATCTTCAGCGCCCCGGAGATCGGCCCGTACGAGACCTCCCTCTTCGACTCGTGGCACCCGACGCACGACACGCGCTCGCCCGGCATGAGCGACGTCGTCGAGCGCATCGTCCGCCACGCGAACCCGTCCTTGTCCAGCACCTGGAAGAGGATTGGCTTCTCCGCCGGCACGATGAACCGCGCCGATCCGTCCGTCTCCAAGGGGACAGTCCCCAGCACGGCGCGCGCGTTCTCGTGCCCGCCGCGCCCCGTGTTGGGTCTATACTGGTCCGGCGCGGTGCGCGGGAATATCTGCACCACGCGCACTTCCTTGAGCGAACCCGGAGCGGCGTTCGTGAGGCCCCTGTACACGTTCGCGAGGAACACCTCGCCCTTCTTCTCCGCCGCGAGCTTCATGTCGAACTGCGACTCCAGCTTCGGCGGCACCGGCCGCGGCACGAGCGGCTGCGGCGAGCACGCGCACAGGCAGCCGTCGCGCCACAGCACCTCGCGCCGACCGTCCGCCGCCAACACGTAGAGGCCCAGCGCGTCGCTCGGCGCGGGACGCGACGGCTCGTACTGCATCGGCGCGCGGCTCCAGCAGACGAGGAACAGGTCCTCGCCGTACGGATGAGGCGAGTTGTACCAGTCGTTGTGCGCGGCGGGCGTGGCGTCGTCGTAGTCGTGCTTGCCGTCCGCGCATTCCGGATAGTGCCCAGGCGTGATGTGCGTCACCGCTGCCTCGCTGTTCTCGTCCACGGACGGGTCGATCAGAACCAGCGGTCCGCCGGCGAGAGCATGGTGCGCCGAGGCGACGCAGGCGATCTTCCGCGAGCCAGGGATCGCGCGCGGCTGGAATGTGCAGTGTGGGCTCGGCGTCTCGTTACCCCACACGGCCTTCGGGTTCGTGCCGTCCGGCCGCATGCTCCACAGGTTCTGGTGGCGCACGGCGTCGCGGTCGATGTAGTCCCACCGCGCGAACAGCAGCTCGCCGTTGTTCGCCATCGTCGGGAACCATTCCGCCACGTCGTTCCACGAAAGCTGGCGGATGTCGCTGCCGTCCGGCTTCATCCTGAACATGGTGTACGCCTGCCAGCGGTTGGAGTATCCGTACCAGAAGCAACGGCTCTGCGAGCGACGGCGCGACGACATGAACGCGATGTCGCCGTCCGGCAGGAACTCTGGCATGAAATCCTCGTACACGCCGCGCGTGAGCTGCCTGAGGCCCGTGCCGTCCAGGTTGATAGCCCAGAGGTGGTAGTAGTGGTCGTCAGTGCCCTTCTCGTTCACCGGCATCGAGTAGGGATCGAGCGGGCCGTCCGTCTCAACGAACGCGAAGAGAGCGTACAAGGCGTCGTAGGAGAGGCGAGGCTCCAGATAGCTGCCGCGCGGCATACGTCCCGCGATCACATCCCTCGTCCTGAGCGACCGCCCCGGCTCCTCCAGCACGAGCAGGCTACCGCCCGGACGCTGCCGCCAGCCGAAGTACTGCGCCACGCAGTGGTTCCACGTGGGCGGACGGCGCGTGTTGAAGAGGATCCCCCTCGCGAGCGTCTCCTTGAGGCGCGGATCGGACAGCAGCTTCGCGCGCGCCGCGAACCGCCGCCGCAGACAGTCGTTCCATCCGTCCGCCGCACAGTTCCACTTGCCGTCGTCCTGCGTCCATTCCGAGACGACCGTCACCCACAGGTCGGGCGACATCCCTTCCGTCTTGGCAAAGAGCTGCGGCTTCGCGCGCGCCGCCGACTGCAGGCCCGCGAGCCAA
>CACWSW010000296.1 GCA_902763655.1 uncultured bacterium | reverse complement strand
GCCTCTACGTGTTCGTGGCGTTCGAGACGACGCCGTCCGCGATCTTCCACGCCGTTGCGAGCCTGGACCGGACGAAGGTGAGCGTGGCGTTCGACGAGACCGTGCCGCCGCAGCTGCGCGACCCCTCGGCGTGGACGTTCACGTCGGGCGCCGCGACCGTGGTTGATGCCGTCGCGTCCCCGGTCGATCCGCGCGAGGTGGTGCTGACGCTCGCCGAGCCGCTCGCCGCCTCCACGAGCTACACGCTCCAGTGCGCCTACACGTCCGGCGGCGAGGCGAAGACGGCGAGCAAGTCCTTCACGACCGCCGCCGCCGACCCGCTTCCCGCGTTCCTCACGGCGGAGGCCGTGCCGGAAGCCGGGAACTACGCGCTCGTGTACCTGCTGAACATCCCGCACACGACGTTCAACTACACGTGGAAGGACGCGCCGTATGCGGTGGACGAGTCGCGCTTCGGGAACATGGCCTTCGACCGCGTGGCCTACCTGCTGCATCTCGTCGGCACAGACGGCTTGGAGCAGTGGGCGTGGGCGTCGATGGACGCCTTCACGGACGATCTCTCGAAGATCGGCTTGCCGACGAAGCGCCGCGTCAACGACTTCCAGGAATACGTGACGAACCTCTCCGTGCGCGCCTACCGGTCGGACGACCACCTCTACGTGACGCCGGGCGACTTCCCGGACGGCAACATCGAGTTCTGCTGGCACGACTTCTCGCAGGGGAATCAGAAAAACATTCCGAACGCGAGCGCGGAAGTGTATGACTGGGGTGACTCGTGGACCTTCACCACCAAGCCGGGCTACGGCTGCCTGCAGGTACACAACTACCGCGAGAGCCAGGTCGTCCTCTCCGTGACACGCACGGGAGCGTCCGCGGGACCGACGACGCTGCGCACGGCCTCGCTCGGCATCGGCAACCGCAACGAGCAGGCGAACACGACGGAGGTCGACTGGACGACGGCCGGGAACGGCGCGAGCTTCACGACGAGCGACCTGTACGTGTTCGTGCGCCCGGCGGTGGCGTCGAAGGGCGACGGCCCGGCGTTCACGATCCAGCCGCAGGCGGCGACTCTCGGCATCGGGAAGCCGCACGCGCTCCACGCCTTCGCGCCGGGAGCGGTGCGCTACCAGTGGTTCAAGGGGACGACGCCGATACCCGGCGCGACCTCGTCCTGGCTCGACGTGGACACGGGCACGCCGGAGAAGGCCCGGTATTCGGTGGTCGCCTATGCGGACGACGCGAACTATACCGTTTCCGACACGGTCACGGTGTGCGTCGCCAGCCGTGACACATTGCTCATCATCCGCTAATCCCGTCCGCGCGAAACTTCCATCCTTTGCCTTTTGATCTCCGTCCTTTGCGATTTTCCCAAAATCCTCGCTTGCAACCGGCGGTGGGGATAGGGTATACTATTTCGCCAAACAAAGAAAGGCAAAAAATGAAAAGGAGAATCGTCTCGTCCATCGTCGCCGCGATGGCGATGGGCGTCATGGCTGAAACGGTCAACACGGTCACGGTCACGAAGTTCAACCAGTCGTATCCGTATGCGGGCAAGGCGACGGTCGAATACACGGTGGGAGGGCCGCTCCCCGCGAACGCCGTCGCGAAGATCACGCTCAGCGAGGACGGCACGAGCGCGACCTTCACGCAGAACAGCGTCGTTGCGGGCGCGAACACGAACGTGATCGACTTCGCCTCGTCCTTCGGCGGCGCGCTCCGGCTCACCAACGCGTCGTTCGTCGTGACGATCGTGGCAGACTTCGGCGGCGTGCAGCTGTGGGAGGGCGGGCCCTACTGGGCGGAGTGCAACGTGGGCGCCTCGAAACCCACGGACTTCGGCTACTACTTCTGGTGGGGCGACACGGTGGGATACACGAACACGGGAAGTGCATGGATTTCGGTCAAGGACGGAACAAGCATTTCGTTCTCTTCGAGTGATGTTACGGCAGGCTCAACCTACGACAAGAGCAATTCGACGCTGCAGTCTGAGGGCTGGATCGACTCGACCGACAATCTCGCGGCGGCGCACGACGCGGCGACGGCGCATCTCGGCGCGCCTTGGCGCATGCCGACGAAAGAGGAGTGCGCCGCCCTCATCTACTATGAAAATACCACCACAACTTTTCTTTCCCGCGACGGCGTGTATGGGCGACAGGTAACGGGCATCGGGGAAGAATATAAGAACCGGAGCATCTTCATTCCGTATGCCGGTGTCGGCCTGGACACACGCTTCGATGATGGCCACGACAATAGCGGCACATTTGGCGACATACACAGCTACTACTGGACTTCCACGCCGCAGTCGAACGATGTAGATTCGTGGGTGCTCTATTTCGCCTTGAACTACCGCGACACTACCTACTTCGATCGCGACGTCGGGTTGCCTGTCCGTCCCGTGCGGGGACCTGTCGAAAACGCCAGCGCGTCCGGCGTCGTCACCTACGATCCCGTCGTGGTCGTCATCGAAAGCGTGGCCGACTGGAACGGGTTTTGCGCCGCCGTCGCGGACGGCAGCCTCGCGACCGAGGAGGCGACCATCCGCCTCGCGAACGACGTCGGCCCCGTCTCGACGACGGTCGGCACGGCGGAGCATCCGTTCTCCGGCGTCTTCGACGGCGGCTTGAACACGCTGACGCTGGCCCTGTCTGGCACTGGCGACTACGTCGCCCCGTTCACCCGCATCTCCGACGCCACGATCGCCAACCTGTCGGTCGCGGGCACGGTCTCGGGCGAGAAGCACTGTTCCGGGCTCGTCGGCCTCGCGGACGGCGCGAATCTCATCTCGAACTGCCTCGTCTCCGTCGCCGTCTCGTCGGACAGCTCGCATTATGGCGGCATCGTCGGGCACGGGCAAACATCGACCACCGAGCTGCGCGGGTGCGTGTTCTCCGGAGGCTTCCCCAGACTCGTCAACGCAACCTACGCCGGATCGCTCTGGGGCTGGAACGACGACGGCGCGGAGGTGACGCTCATCGACTGCCTTGACGCGAGCGAGACCCACAAGCCCATCGGGATCGGCCCCAACGATCCCGTATGCGTCTCCAACACGTATTCTCTCGCAAGCAGGTTTTACCCCCTGGACAATAGGTGGAGCGATGACAAGCGCGGCAGACGGGCCTATTCCGTGACGGCGAGCGAAGGCGTCGAGCTGGACTGCGGCGAACCGCTTCGCACATACGGCGCAAGTGGCCTGGCATTCTATCCCGTGGGGATAGCGTACGGCGGGACCTTCTACGCGGCATCCAGCAATTCGGTTGCGCTTTCCCTTGCGTTCACGGGAACGCCCCCCGCCGGGAAAATGCACGACGCCTTCGCGGCAAGCGCGGGCGAGCTGGCGAAGAGCGGCGACGCGTGGGTGCTGACGATGCCCGCCGAGAACGTGGTCGTTTCCGCCACGTTCGCCACCGCCTACGAAATCTGGGCCGCCGCAAACGGCGTCTCAGGCGCCTGGAATGAAACGGATGCGCTCGGCGTCCACAACATCTTCCGCTACGTCTTCGACAAGCCGACGGGCGCTTTCGAGGATCCGGTGCTGCTCGACATCGCGATCGAGGGCGACCACGCCGTCGTGAAGACGCCGCCCGTATCGAACACGGTGGGCTTCGCGGTTTCGGTCGTTGAGTCGAGCGACGTCGCCGGCGCGGCGGTGACGCGGAGGAAGCCGCTCGATGCGACGGGGCGCACCGTGTTTCCGATGGGAAACGCCGCCTCGCGCTTCTATCGTCTCTCGGCAACGGAGGGGGACGTGAGCCTTGGCGGTGTCCAGCTATGGGAGAACGGGCCGTATTGGGCGGAGTGCAACGTGGGCGCCTCGGAGCCGGAGGATTTCGGTTACTACTTCTGGTGGGGCGACACAGTGGGCTATACGCGAAGCGGAGGAACATTGGGGCTTTTTGGACTTTACACAAGCGTGACATGGGTGTCGAGCACGGGTGAGCAGATGAGCAGCAGTCCGTTCTCGCCTTCGTCGTGTCCGACATACGGCAAAGACGATTCGGAGCTTCTCTCGGCGGGTTACGTCGATTCAACCGGCAACCTTGCGCCCGAATATGATGCGGCGACGGCGCATCTCGGCGCCCCGTGGCGCATGCCGACGGATGCGGAGTTCGCCGCGCTCACCAACAATTGT
>CACWSW010000295.1 GCA_902763655.1 uncultured bacterium | reverse complement strand
TCAGATGGCGCGTGCGCGCCACGCCGTAGCCGCCCACCACGGCGCCCTTGCCGCCAATCTTCACGGACGTGAGATTGGCGTAGAACGAGGCGTAGGTGCCGTTATGGCGGCCGATCACCGTGCCGCCGTCGATCAGCACGTTGAGTTCTCCGGTGCTCTTATTCTCGATCGTGTCCACCTGCAGGACGCCGCCGTCCACCACGTGTACGTTGAAGACGGATCCACTGTTGTTATGCACGCTGGTGGCGATGAATCGGCCAGGAGCCTTGATTTCCATCAGCACGGTCGTATCGGCACTGCCGCTGCAGCGTCCTGCGTAGGCATTTTCCACCGTCGCCGTACCGCCGTGCACGAGCACCACGCTGTTCGCGCCCCGATCGTCGGAAGCCGAGAGGCTGCCTGCCGTGAACGTGCCGCCGTAGATTTCCAAATGCGGCTCGCAGTTCTGCGCGTAGGTGCCGTAGGTGAGCTTGTTGCGCCCCATCGCGAACGTGCCGCTCCCCATCGTGAAGTCGCCGGCGTAAATGCGGACGGACGAGGCGGTGCGCTTCTGCGGCGTCGCTCGTGAACTGGACCTTGCCGCCGCGGATTTCGAGGTGCGCCTCCTTCTCCTGCTCGCCGTCCGCCGCGAGCCAGCCGCCCGCGCCGACGTTGTTGCCGTTGTCGACAAGGAACGTGCCGCCGCCCTCGCCCAGGACGAGCGTGCCCTCCAGCACGTGGAAGTGGCGGTAGCCCTTCGACGGCGCGTCGCCGTTCGCGGTCGGGACGTAGCGTGCCTGGAGGCCGCTCGTGTTGTCGCTGAGCGGACCGCTCTTGCTGTAGAAGATGTTCGTGCCGGAACCTGCGAGGTGGAGCGTGCCGGGGCCGGTCTTAACGAACGACGCGGTGTTCTGGCGCATGTTGCCCGTGATCCACAGCTCGTTCGAGATGTTGTAGATGGCGGCGCTGCCGGTCACGTTGTTCGTGAAGGCGCGGTCGATCACCCCGCCGTCGGGTCCGTTGTAGAGGAACGTGCCACGTCCCATCACGACGTCGCCGCCCGCGCCCACGGACGAGTTTCGACGACGAGCGTGCCGCAGTTGACGGTCGTGGTGCCGACGTAGCCGTTCGCCGCGTTGAGGCGCACGATGCCGCCGCCGGACGTGCCGCTGTTGATCGCGACGTCCGTCTCGCCCGCGATGCGCGCCGTCACGTTCGTGAACACGCCGTTCCCCGGCGCGATCGTCACCGTGTCGGCCATCGCCGCACCTACCGCAACTGCAACCGCCGACAATGCCATCCCACCAGCGATTCGCATCGCCGCCAGACACCTCACATAACGCTTCATTCTACGCTCCTCCTCATGGTGACATTCCGGTGACATCACAGGCGACAAGAAACCTAAAAAAGATCCTCTACGCCATGAATGAGGGGATGGTACCACAATTCGGCCCCACACGCAAGCGAAAACATCGCTTGCGCGTCGCCTGGAAGGCGACTTTCCCAGTTAGGCGGCCGCGCAGGAGCGCGGCCCTCCCAAAATTGCACGTCAGATGCCTGCTGCTCACATCTGGAGCTTCGCCGACGCCATCTGGTCGACCTGCTCCTCGTGGAGCTTCTCGAACTGCGGGAGCGTCTTCACCCACGGCGCGGCCAAGAAGCCTTTCAGGCGCTGGGGCGAGATGTGCTGCCGGGCGAACGCCACCGTGGACGAGACGCTGTCGTCCGCGCTCCAGTTGGACGGCGTGGGCACCTGGTCGAATCCGGCCTTCTCCAGCTCGATGTAGGCGTTCGGCTCGTTGCACTGGCGATTCCCCTTCAGGGGCCGGTTCAGGTCGAAATTGCGTCCGTAGTACCAGTTCGACTGCAGCACGCTCTTGGGCATGCGGTTGAGGAATTCGTCCTTCGCGTGCCAGATCTTGTCGCTCCAGCACCAGGCGCGCACGCCCCGCTTCTCGACCTCCCTGACGATGAAGAGGAAGTCGTGCCACCACAGCTCGCCCTGCCGCACGATCGAGATGGAGTGCTTGCGCTGGTGGTTATGCGTTTCCTCGTCAAAGCCGATGTGGAAGTAGCGCGGCCTGTCGAAGATGTCGATCACGTCCGCGATGACGTCCGCGCAGACGCGGTAGTACTGCGGCGTCGAGACCATCTTGTGGTACTCCTTGAGCCAGATGTCGTGGGTCGTGGAGAAGTTGAGCTTGGGTATCGGCTCTAGTCCCTTGGCCCGCAGCTGCTCCAGCTTCCTGCGGAACCGCTCCACGCCCCAGGTGCCCTTCACGGCCAGCTCGGGATGGCTGGGATAGGACAGCGCCTCCTCGAGATCAATGACAACAGTGTTCAGGCCCTTGGCGGCCATACGGTCGGTGATCCGGTACTTGCCCCACTGCGTGACGGGCAGGTCGCACTGGATGTTGACGCCGAAATGGAGCAGGACGCCCCACATGAACGCGGGCTCCGGGCGGACGGCGGCCAGCGACTTCGTCGCCGCCGCCCCCGCCAGCGCCGCGCATCCCGCACCAATGAACTCTCTTCTCGTCTGCATCTGTTTCATGGCCAGTATTTTCTCCTTCTTCAAACTTAACGCAGGGACATCAACGTGCCCTCGTCCGGCGTGGGGCGCACGCGGAGAAGCCCCGGCCCGCGGAGGTTGGGCAGGACCCGGACGTTGTCCGCGGGATTCGCCGCAGCCGCCTCGGCGCTTCCCCAGCAGCCGTTGCGCCAACAGTCCCCGTCGAGATGGAGCGCGCGCACCTCGAGCGTCGAGCCGAGTTCCAGCGTCGCCGTTGAATCGAGCTTCACCGTCAGCGTGCGCGGGAACGCGGCGCCCTGCGCGGCCGTGCGCGCCTCGAGCGCGAACGTGCCGGTTCCCGACACGACGAGCTCGGACGCGTTCGTCCACGAGGCGGTCGGCGCGAACTCCATCTTGCCGCGCGTCACGACGAGCGCGCCCGCGGTGGGGCTCGCGCGCGTGAGGCGGTTCGTGTAGAAGCCCTCCTTCGACAGCGTCACGCAGCCGGCGTAGACGAGCGTGTTGGTGTAGCCGGGCACCGCGATCTTGGTGCCGGACGCGTCCTTCACCCAGCTGTCGTAGTTGTTGACGGTGTAGCTGTCGACGAGATGCAGCGTCGCCGGTTCGGCGCTCGTGACCGTGCCGCCCGTCGCGTTGCCCATCGCGCAGAGGAGCCCCGTCGCCTGGTCGTGTCCGTTCAGGTCCAGGACGCCCGTGGAGTAGACGAAGAGCTCGGTTCGGTTGCCGGCTCCGTTCTTCTCGGCGATCGCGTACGGCACGCCGCAGCGGATCGTGCCGTCGACGCGGCCGGAGTTGCCGTTCAGGCGGTTCGTGGGCGTGTTCAGGACGAACGTCATGTGGTTGCCGACGTTGAAGCGGTCGCCCACGTCCAGCTTGGCGTTGAACACGATCTCGGCGACGCCGGAGGAGCCGGAGGCCGAGCAGTAGCAGGCCGAGGACGTCTTGAGCGTCCGGTTGAACACGACGCGCTTCCCCCGCGCGAAGGAGAGGTGCGTGTTCTTGTTCGTGTTCCGCCACTCGGCGTCCACCGTGATGTTGCCGTCGAAGTAGACGGGCTGGTCCCAGTCGTTCTGGTCGCTGTGCGTGACGACGGGCGTGTTCCACGTGAAGTCGCCGACGAGGCGCAGCTGCGTGCGGCGCGTGTCCACGTCGAGCGTGCCCGTGCCGAAGACGTCGTTCGTGTAGCAGTAGACCGCGCCGACGACGCCGTCGCCCTTCGCCGCCTGGTCGGCGCAGCCGGCGAGGACCACGCCGTTGGTGCCGCGCCCCGGCGCGCGGAAGTTCGCGCGGCCGCGCCCCGAGATCGTGAGCGCCGCGCCCTCGTCGAGCCACACGGGCCGATGGAAGTCGGTCACCGTGTTCGTGCCGAACTGCCACTCCTGCGCCACGCCCGCCGCCACCGGCACGCCGATCGAATACGACTTCGCCGACGTGGCGTCGAGCGCCCGGATCCCGCTCCGGCCGAGGTCGATGCGGTTCGTCCCCTCGGCGAACGCGAAGCCGCCGCCGAGCGTCATCCCGTGCAGCGCGATCGGACGGTCCAGCGTGGCGGACGCGCCGGACGCCGCGAAATGCGCCACCGTCGAGGCGCGGTCGAGGTCGGGCAGTACGCCACCCGCCCAGTTCGCCGCGTCGCCCACGGCGCCGTTGCCCGTCCACGTGGCGGAGTAGACCGGCATCGTCTCGTTGATGCCCGCGAGGAGCGCGCGCTTGCGGGGATTGTCGCTGGACGCCTGGTACACGCCCACCGCCGAGGCCGTGTGCTCCACGCTCCACCCGTTCCACTCGCGGAAGGCGTGGTACGTCCAGTCCCAGCGGTTGGAGTTCATCACGCCGATCCAGTCCGAGAGCCAGTTCTCCGCCCCCTCGCCCCAGGCGATGGCGCTGAACTCGCCGATGTAGATCTTGGCGCGGTGCCGCCGCTCGAACTCCTTAACGTGCCGGAAGCAGTTCTCGAGGTACGCCCGGTCCCACCCCTGCGCCGCGTCGGGATAGACGTACCCGGTGGCCTTTCCGTTCACGCCCTGGTGCGTGAACGCGCCGGGCGAATACATGTGCACCTGGTAGATCACGTTGTCCATCGCGAGCGGCGAGAGGTACCGGTAGGCGTCGTAGCTGTCGCAGCCGTTGGACTCCATGATGATCGTCACGTCCGGGTCGATCGCTCGGACCGCCTCCGCGGCCAGCGACTGGATCGTCCAGTAGTCCCACTTCACGTGGCCGTTGTGGTTCAGCTCGTTGACGAGGTCGTAGCCGTAGACGTTGCGCCGGCCCTTGAAGCGCGTGGCGATGCCGCGCCAGAGCTCGACGAAGTACTCCTTGAAGACGTCGTCGTTCAGCATCAGGGCGTTGTTGTTGTTGCCGCCCGAACCGCCCGCGCCGGGCGGCGTGTGGAGGTCGACCACCACCTGGATGCCGTACTTCTCGGCCATCGGGAGCACCACCTGGTCGAGATGGTCGAGCTTGCCCTGGAGCCACGGGCCGTACGAACCGGCCAGATACGCCTCGCGCGTGCCAGACTCGAACTTGGGCCCGCCGTTCATCTGGTACCGGAGGAGGTTCGCGCCCCAGTCCCTCAACGTGGCGAAGTCGGCCTCCGTCATGGCGCGCGAGGGCGACATCACGCCGTGCAGCGGCTCGGCCACGCGGATGCGCGGCGGATACGAGACGACGTAGTCCATGTTGGTGACGGGGTAGGGCGGCGTATCGGCGGTGAGCGTGACGGACGACAGGTCGAGCGAATACCTCCCGCAGCCGTTCTGGAAGCCGAACCGCAGCGAACCGGTTGCCGAGCGCCGGCCGAAACTCGCGCCGAAATCGGAAAACGTGTGCGCCAGGTTGGTGAACGTGCCACTGGGGTGCGAGCCCTCCGTGTAGACCGTGGTGCCGTCTTCCGCCTTCTGGTAGACCAGCATGAACTTCGAACCGAGATACGAGACGCTGGTCGCGTTCCGGACGTTCACGCCGCTCACCCGCGCGTCGATCCGGAATTCCCTGCCCTCGAACGGCGTCAGGTCGACCGTCGCGCTGCACATCCAGCTCCTGTTCGTCGCGCTCTCGGGCACGTCCACGGTGAGGATGTTGCCGTCAATCGAAGCGTACTGGCAGAGCGACCAGGTGAGATTCTGCACAATCGTCTCCGCGGACGACGCCGCGGACAGGAAAACGGCGGCAGCCAGCGTGCCTAGAAATCCGGGGCGACGCCCGAGCGGTTTCTGCGGACACCCCATGACGTCCCCTCCCTGCCCTTATGGCCGTGCCGCAGGCGCGGCGTCCGGCAACTTCGCCTTGCGCGCGGCGGCGCTGCGCGCCGCGTAGTCCCGCCAGTTCTCGATCTCGAACTCCGCGAGCGCCTGGTCCACCGGGAGGGCGGGATCCGTCGAGAGCACGGTGACCACGCCCGTGCGCCCCTCGTAGCGGTAGGCGAGGCGCGAACCGTACTTCTTCTTCGCGGCGGCGAGCTTCGCCTCGTTGAAGTCGAGATGCACCACGCGGCAGTTCGTGTTGATGCGCACCGTGGCCGTGGTGACCGGGGAGACGGCGCGGAAGAGCTCGTCGCCGGCGGGGCCGACCACGGTCTTGTCGAGGGATCCCACGGTGGCCGCCACCACGTACGCCTGGCAGCGCGCCGCCCACGTGTGTCGGTTGTGCCCGCCGTCGTAGTAGGACGGGAAGGCGAGCACGTCCACGTTCTCCTTCGCGTAGAGGTCCTGGATCGGCTGGAAGTTGAGATCGAAGCAGATCATCACGCCGAGGCGGCCGAAGTCCGTCTCCACCACGCACGTCCCTGTGCCCGGACGCACGTCCATGGCGGGGTTGCCCAGGTCGCGCACGGTGGGCTGGTACTTGTCGTACACGCCCACCACGTCGCCGTCGCGGTCGATCACGATGGCGCAGTTGGCCCAGGCGCCGTCCGGCAGTTGCCGGTAGGTGGGGTACACGATGTAGCACCGGTGGCGCTTCGCGTAGGCGGCGAACGCCTCCAGCACGCGGTTGCCGCGCCGGCGCAGCCA
>CACWSW010000294.1 GCA_902763655.1 uncultured bacterium | reverse complement strand
GCCGCGCTGCGGGAGCCGTACGGCGCGGACACGCTCGAGGCGGCGTTCGCCTGGTTCCGCGACAACGGCGCCGACGCCGTGGCGATCGCGGGCGACATGGCGCACAGCGGCCTTGCCGGCGAGCTGAAGGCGATTGCCGACGTATGGTTCAAGGTATTCCCGGGCGACAAGGCGCCGGACGGGCGGCGCGTCGAGCGCGTGTTCGTGTTCGGCAACCACGACTGGTCAAGCCCCGGCCGCGCGAAGGCGGTATTTCCCGACGAGGCCGAATGCAAGGCCAACCTTCTCGTCGCCGATCCCAAGAAGTGGTGGGACGAGATATTCCACGAAGAGTGGACGCCGTTCTTCGAGAAGACGGTCAAGGGCTATCCGTTCATCGGCGCGCACTGGTGCCACGGCGGCTGCAAAGGCAAGAACGAGACGTTCACGAAGGGCATGAAGGAGTTCTACGCATCGCGCAAGGAACCGTTCGATCCGGAGAAGCCGTTCTTCCACATACAGCATCCGCATCCGCGCGGCACGGTACATGGCGAGATGGTGTGGGGGCAGGACGACGGCACGACGCCCGGCATTCTCTCTGCCTACCCCAATGCGGTCGCGTTCTCTGGCCATTCGCACACCTCTCTCACTGACGAGCGCTCGATCTGGCAGGGGGCGTTCACGTCCGTTGGCTGCGCCTCGCTGCGTAACGTCTCGCAGGGCACGCCGGGGTCGATCTGGGTACGGGGCGGCCTCGAGAACGCCCGGACGCCCAAGGGCAAGGAGTACGCCACGCAGAACGGCCTCAAGGCGATGGGCGTCACGAACCTAATGAACTGCCGCCAGGGCCAGCTCGTCCGCGTGTACGCGGACCGCGTGGTCTTCTCCCGGCGCGAGTTCGTCACGGGCGCGGCGCTCGGCGACGACCTGGTGATGCCGTTGCCCGCGGCGGAGAAGAAGCCTTTCGCGTTCCCGCCGCGCGCGGCGAAGGCGGTGGCGCCGGAGTTCCCCGCAGGCGCGACGCTGACGGTGCGGCGCACGAAGGGGACGCTGCGCGACAAGAGACGCAAGAACGCGGACATCTGGGAGCTGACGATTCCGGCGGCGACTGCGGTCCGCTCGGCGCGCACGGGCGTCTACGAGGTCACGGCGACAGGGCCGGACGGCAAGGGGCATGTGTTTGCGATGGCGTTCGAGGGCTATCGCTTCCCGCTCTCCGACCCGCGCGCTTCCGCGCCGGCCGTATTCCGCGTAGCATGTTCGCGCGTGCCTGCGGAGAACGTCACTTTCTCGGTGCGGGCGATATCGTGCTGGGGCAAGAAGTCAGCCGCGCTGACGGCAAAGGCGTGAACGATCTGGGCAAGCAAAGATGGAGCAATGACAAAATGAAGAGCATCTTACTGGCATGTGTCGCGGGTGTCGCCGGCGTGGCGCTTGGCGAGGCCGCGGCGCCGGCGGACGAGCTGGCGCGGGCTCGGCAGAAGGAAACGGTGAACGTGCCGGAAGCGCCGGAAGGCTACAGGCGGCCGAAGGGCTGGAAGCCGGTCCTCTACCCGAAGAGCCTGCGCGAGATCGCGCGGGACCATTCGGCGGAGACGATGGCGCGCGCGAAGAGGCAGATGGAAAAGGTGGACGCGACGAACGCCGCCGGGAAGTACAAGGCCACGGGCGCGTCGATGGACACGCATCCGTGCCCGGAATGGTTCATCGATGCGAAGTTTGGCATTTTCATCGACTGGGGGCTCTGGTCGCTAGCCTCGTGGTGCCCTTACATCAAGGGCGCGCGCCTGTACCCGGACTGGTACGAGTTGCGGAGCGGGGTGGACTACCCGAAGGGGCACCCGTTCCACGGCATGAAGGAGTACCACGAGAAGAACTGGGGCCCCGACTTCAAGCGCGACCACTTCATCGACCTCTTCCGGGGAAAGAAGTTCGACGCGCCCGCGCTCACGAGACTCTTCGACGCCTGCGGCGCGAAGTACGTGGTGCCGTTCCTCAAGCACCATTCCGGCTTCTGCCTGTGGGACTGCTCCTACACGTTTCGCGACTCCGTGGACCAGGGGGCGCACCGCGACTTCGCGAAGGAGATGTCGGCGGCGTGCCGCGCGCAGGGGCTGAAGTTCGGCGCGTACGTTTCGCAGGCGGGCGAGTGGGAATACCCCATCCTGCAGGACGACGGGTCGATCAAGATCTTGAAAGAGGCGGGGAAAATGGTGGACCTGACGCCGGACATGGAGACGAAGGCGTCAGGCAAGATCGCGGTGAAGGACTTCGTGCGCGACTACATCGTGCCGCAGACGACTGAGCTCGTGGACAAGTACGATCCCGACATCCTCTGGTACGACTACGACTGGATGACGTTCGCCCACGAGAACGGCAGCTACGACATCACGGCCTACTTCTACAACAAGGCCGAGGGGCGCAAGGAGGTGGCCTGCAACGACCGCTACGGCAAGGCGAAGCCGGAGGAGATCAAGGGGCGCTTCACAAAGAAGCCGCGCAACTGGCTGCGGACCGTGCGCGGCGATTTCTTCACGGACGAGTGGGGCGACACTGAGGAGTGCCTCGATCCGGCCAAGTGGCATCCGTGGGAGTCCTGCTCCGGCATCTCGAAAGCGTACGGCAACCACTGGCAGGAGACGGCCGACATGGTGATGTCCGAGCGCGAGTTCGTGATCCACTTCGCGGACATCGTGGCGCGCGGCGGCAACCTGCTCCTGCTCGTGAACCTCGATCCGCAGGGCGAGATCCCCGCCGTGCAGCGCGAGCGGCTGCTGCAGATCGGCAACTGGCTCAAGCGGTACGGCGAGGCCATCTACGCGACGCGCATCCTCGCCCCGTTCAAAACGGACGCCGTGGACTACACGCAGTCTAAGGACGGCAAGACGGCCTACGCGATCGTGAAGAAGCCGGCGGCGGAAGTGACGCTCGCGTGCGCCGTCCCGGACAACGCGACGGTGTCGATCATCGGCGAGGGGACGACGCTCAAGTCGGCAAGGACGCCAGACGGTCTCAAGGTGTCCATCCCGCCGGCGTACGCCAACGCCACGATCCCGTTTGCCCTGAAGATTGGCCGATAGGATGAACGCGCAGACAGACACGGACAATCTAGACTTCGCGCGTGTGGACCTCGCGCGCATGCGTCGGCAGGGCGTGCCCGAGGTCGTTTACGGTGCGGGCAAGACGGCCGAGCAGATAGTCGCGATCCTCGGTTCCCTGCGGAAGCACGGCCAGTTGCCAGCGCTAGCCACGCGCGTGGACGAGGAGAAGGCCAAGGCCGTTGCGGCGGCCTTGGGCGACGACTTCACCTATTTTCCGGTGCCGCGCCTCGGGCGGCTTGGCGCGGCGCGCGCGCCGGACGGCCTCGGCCCGATTGCCGTCGCCGCCGCAGGGACAAGCGATCTGCCTGTGGCGGAGGAGGCGGCAGTCACTGCCGAGACGCTTGGCAACGAGGTGACGCGCCTGTACGACGTTGGGGTGGCCGGCCTGCACCGTCTGCTCGCCTGCACGGACGAGCTCAAGTCGGCCCGTGTGGTCGTGGCCGTGGCTGGCATGGAGGGGGCGCTTGCGAGCGTGGTGGGCGGACTCGTCTCATGCCCCGTCATCGCCGTTCCGACAAGCGTCGGGTACGGTGCATCTTTCGGCGGCATATCGGCGCTGCTTTCCATGCTCAATTCGTGTGCCGCGGGCGTTTCCGTGGTGAACATCGACAACGGCTTCGGCGCGGGCTTCCTAGCGCACCGAATCAACCACATGGGACTCGATAGATGAAGACACTCTACATTGACTGTTCGATGGGCGCAGCCGGCGACATGCTGGCCGCCGCGCTCCTGGAGCTGATGCCCGACGCGGACGCCGCTCTCGCGCAAATGAACGCCTTCGGCATCCATGGCGTCGCTTACGCGCGCGAGCGGATGGCGAAGTGCGGCATCATGGGCACACATCTGTCCGTGAAGGTGCATGGGGAGGAGGAAGGCCGGGATGACCGGGAGATGGCGGCCGTATACCAGCTGCTGGCGGATGCGGAGAGCCGCGCTCACGGGCGGCCTGTGGGCGAGGTGCATTTCCACGAGGTGGGCGCGCTCGATGCGGTAGCCGACATCGCAGCCGTATGCTGGCTGCTGGCGGAGCTGGCGCCTGACGAGGTAGTGGTGTCGCCGATACATGTGGGGAGCGGTACGGTGCGGTGCGCGCACGGCATCCTGCCGGTGCCGGCGCCTGCGACGGCCTTCCTGCTTGAAGGCGTGCCGAGCTATTCGGACGGCGCGGTGCAGGGCGAGCTCTGCACGCCTACCGGCGCGGCGCTCCTGAAGCACTTCGCGACGCGGTTCGGGCCGCAGCCTACCATGTCGGTGAAGGCTGTCGGCTACGGCGCGGGCGCGCGTGAATTCGAAGGGCGTGCTAACCTGCTGAGGGCATCGCTTGGCGAGAGCGTCGCTGGTGGAGACGCGGACGAGGTGTTCGAGCTCGTCTGCAACATCGACGACATGACGGGCGAGGAGATCGCCTTCGCGTGCGAGCGGCTGTTCGCCGCAGGCGCGAAGGACGTGTTGACCATCCCTGTGACGATGAAGAAGGGACGCCCGGGCGTGATGATCCAGGCGCTGTGCGCGGTGGCGGATCACGACGCGCTCGTGGCCGCGATGTTCCGCCACACGACGACGCTGGGCATCCGCGAGACGCGCTGCCGGCGTCAGGTGCTGGCGCGCCGCGAGGAGACGGTGGCTCTTTCCGACGGCAAGACGGTCCGGCGCAAGGTCTCCGAGGGATACGGCGTGCGCCGGACGAAGCTCGAGTTCGACGACGTGGCCGCCGCCGCGCGCGCCGCCGACCTGCCGATCAGGGACGTCGTGAGTGATTTTTGATATACTGCTGGCGTCAAATCTCAACCGAAGGAAGAATACTGACCATGGCGAAGATCGTAGTAATCGGAAGCACGAACACCGACATGGTGGTGCGGTCTGCCCGCATCCCCGTGCCGGGCGAGACAGTCACCGGCGGCACGTTCCTGCTG
>CACWSW010000293.1 GCA_902763655.1 uncultured bacterium | reverse complement strand
CACGTAGTCGTCGAACCGCGCGCACGAGTACGTGGGCTCGAAGCCTGGCGGCTGGGTCTTGCGCACGCAGCGCCACGCCATCTTCCAGAAATCGCGATTTCCCCAGTACCGGCCGCCGTCAGGCTGCATGAATCCATGGTAGGAGCGGTTTGGCCTGGAAGGCACGCTGAAGTACGAGGAAAGCGCCCATCCGCCACGACCCTCGTTGTACTGTCCGGCACCGCACTTCAAGAGACCCACGAGGTGAAGCTTGGGGACGTAGTCGGAATCAAGGAGCGCATCGCGGAAGAACTGGCCGTGCGTGAAGCTGTCGCCCACGATCTGCGCGTAGACGTCCTTGTCGCCTGCGCCTTTCTTCCCCACGCGGAGAGTGACCTTCTGCCGCTTGATCGTCTTGAACTCGTCGCCGTTGATGAGCTCCACGTTGATGTCCGCACCGTCGACGGGCTTGTCGAGTGTCACCACCGTGCTGAGGTGGCGCATGAACTTGCCGTACTTCTTGTTCATGGAGAACCGCACGTAGTCGTCGTACGGGCGCCAGCGCTTGATGAACGGCTGCACGAAGAGGTCGTTCTGCGTATCGGAGAGCAGGTACAGCGACGAAGGCAGGCAGATGTCGTTCACGAACGCGGGCGCGGCGGCCGGCGCGGCTTGATCAGGTTTCGCGGACGCATCCGCCGCGAACAGTCCGAGCGCCAGCCCTGCCGACATGAGTGCAACTTGTGTCTTCATTTTCATTTGTCCTTATTGTTCGGTGAAGGTACGTTCCTGACCTTCTGAGAGAATGACGGTGTAGTCCTTTGAAGACGGGTCGGCCGAAGCCCGCACGCCCTGGATGCCGGCAACGGCGCCACGCGAAGGCATGAACACCGTGACGATGCGCAGGGCACCTTCGAGTTTCCCGCACAACGTCGGCGTGTGGACGGCACGGTGTTCGTGCTCGTCTCCGGTGTGGATGGGCATCCAGCCCTGGTATTCCGGTTCGTGCTGGCCCTTCTTGTCAACGAGTCCCGGCTGGGAGAACGCGCCGGTCAGCCTCACCCCGCCTCCGAAGTCCGCGGCAAACGTGTCGGAACGCGTCTCGCACGTGCAGGTCTCGAGATGCCAGATCTGCTCGAACGCGTGCCGAGCGCCGTCTCCCGCGGAAAGCCTGTCCACAACCACGAAGAACGGCGGCATGCCGGACTCGTTCTTGTGGAAGATGAGCCGGCGCGCGTGGCGTACGGGGATCTTCGCCGGACCGTAGCCGTCATCATACACGGCCTCCGCCCAGTCGAGGGACGGCGACGTGCGAAACACGAGGTCGGACTTCCGCGCGATGTCCTCCTCCTGCCAGCGGTAGCCCTTGCGACGGTTCTGGTCGAAGCCGTCGATGCGGACCGTGTTGTGCGCGCGCGTGGAAAGCACGTACTTGCGCATCTCCGACGTGTCGTAGGCGAAGGTGCCGGCCTCGACGACCATGTTCTTGCCGTAGGCGCTGAGCAGAACGTTGAGCTTGTCCTCGTGCTGGTGCGCCATGCCGAAGGGACCGCCGTCGAGGAAGGCCCAGAGCGAATCCGGGTCCCACGAGCTGCGCAACGCCGCGAATCCGGCGTAGGGCATCTCGCACGAGAGCCACTCCGGGGGACGTCCCTCCCGGCGTTCCGTCGCGAACCAGCGCATCACGTCGTTGTGCGGATAGTGGCGGAGCGCCGAACGGGCGAGCGGACCGCCGGACGCGTTCCCTGAATCGTTGATGTTAGGCGAACGCAGGTCGGGCCGCGCGAGGCGGGGGAAGATCTGGAACATCCGCTCCACGCTCTTCGTGAACGCGGGCGGCAGGGGCTCGCCGCATTCGCTGGCCGTCTCCACGACGGAGAGGAAGTGGCGCATCACGCCGCAGTGGTAGCCGGGCGCGAGTTCGCTCTGGAAACCGTCGGGATAGACTTGCCGGTCCAGTTCGGCCTGCAGGCGCTTGATGGCATAGTCCCGCCATTCGCGTGTCTCCTGGAAATAAGGATAGAAGAACGAGAGGCGCGCGAGCGAACTCATCTCGTTCGTGAACCAGTTGCCGCGGGGCGCGTGGCCGGTGCGGAGGCGCATGCCGTGCTCCCAGATGCTGCGGAAGAGTGTCACGAGGAACTCGTCGTCGCAGACCGGCGACGTGGCGAAGGCGTGGAGCTGGCGCGTGAGGTAGAACGTGCGCGACGCCGTGTCGAGCGAACGCCAGCACTTCGTGGCACCTGCACCCGCGCGGAGCGGCACAGGGTTGTAGGAGATGAAGGAAAGGAGAAGTTCGCGCCACGAACGCGCGAGGGATTCGTCATGCGTCAGGAGATAGAGTTCTGCGAGCGGGTCGCCGCAGTCGAAGTAAGAGATATGGTAGTTCCATTCGCGGTAGCCATTGTACGTGGGGTTGAACTCCCATTCCACCGGTCCCTCAAAGTGCCAGGACGTTCCCAGCGTGTTTAGCGTGTGGTCCTGCACGAGCTCGGCCTTCTTCCGAAGAACCTTGATGGTGGCTGGCGTGTTCTGCCTCGCCTTCCAGTCGGCAAGGACGAATCCGGGGCGAAGGCTGCGGCGCACATGGTCGGCGAAAACCTTCCGCGCGCCCGCCACGTCGCCGGCGGCGATGCGCGCCGGGATTCCCGAAAACGCGGGAATCGTCGTGTCGAGGCGGTTCGTGAAGAAATCGAGTTCGGAGAGGAGCGGACCCTTCGTGGTCGGATACGTTCCGCTCAGCACGATGCGCGATACGGGTTTCGCGGGGGCCTCGCGGACCGTGATCTCCAGTTCGTTGCCCGTCTCGGCCCTTATTGCCCACATCGGCACGATCACCTCGAAGGGCGCGGCGCGCGTCTCGCCTAGGTCCTTGCCGTTCATCTTCACCGCGAACACGCCCCCATCCGCGCCTTCAAGGGTAAGCTTCAGGGGCATGATCACGCGCCAGTCCGTGCGGCCCAGGTTCACAATGTGGCGGTAGACGCGCGCGTCCGGCTTGATCGCTGGCAGGAACGCCAGCCGTCGCCATTCGGTGGCCTGGCTTTCGGGCCTTGCTTCTGCGGCCGGTGCGGTTTGCGCGCATACGACTACAGACAACAGCAATACAATCGACAATACACTGTTCATGGCGTTCCTTTCCGGTACGCCGCCAGTATAGCCGATTTCTCGTTCAGGTGTAAAGAGTCTACTTGATGACGCTGAGCGTGTGGACAGCGTCGGCGCCGGAGTTGACCATGCCCGCGGAGGGCGCGTCGATGTTCACCACCACGAGGCGTCCGTCAGGCAGGTAGATGAGCTCGCTCGGCTGGTCGAGAAGCCCCGTCGCGCCATCGTTGTCGCCGTTGGCCCACACGAGCTCCATCTTGCCCTTCGCCACGTCCCAGGCGTAGATGGCGTTCTGCGCGGCCGCCGTGCAGAGGATGCGGTCGTTCTTGGCATCGTGAACGATGCCATCGCAACAGACCATTGTCTTGTCATCGAGCAATTCTGGTTGTCCGAACTTGCCGCCGCCAAGCGCCTTCAGCCGCCAGAAGCGACCGTCGCCGAACGAGCCCGTGTAGAGGTTGCCGGCCGCGTCGAAATCGATGCCATCGGGGCCGGCCGTGTAGATGTGCACCTTGTTGTCGAGCGGGTCGATGCCGTTGCGCGAAAAGAGCTTCGTGGGCACGAACCCGAGGCAGTAGGGATCCTGATCCATGCGGTCCTTGTCGAGCAGGCGAGCGGGCTTGTCTGCGCGGAGGTCAGCCGCCGGGATCCGGTAGAGCGCGCCGCCGAACTTGCCGCCGTGGTGCGCGAACGACTCCGAGAAGTAGAGCGCGCCGTCGCGCCACCGGAGTCCGTTCGGAAGCATCACGTGCTCGACGACGGTCTCGCAGCGCTGCGGCTCGCCGTTTTCGATCACGATGCGCCGGACGGTGGAGGCGTAGTTGCGGTTGGCGAAATACTGGTTCTCGGCGTAGTAGAGGTTGCCGTCGTCGCCGAAGCAGATGCCCTGGGGGAAGGACTTCCCGCTCTTCGTGTTCGTGCGCGTGACGGCGAACACGCTCCATTTGCCTGTCTGCGCATCGCGCTTCCAGATGTGGCCGGAATAGGACGAATCGACGCCGTTGATCGCCGAAAGGAACAGGTTGCCGTCTTTGTCGAGCGCGAGTCCCTCCGGCGTGTTGACGATGTCGCCGAACGTCTTGAAGAGCGTCGGACG
>CACWSW010000292.1 GCA_902763655.1 uncultured bacterium | reverse complement strand
TCCTATTAAGGTAAGCACGCGATTACTTTATCATATTGCCCCTGTCCCCGTCAAGGGGGTTCCGCAATTTTTTTAAATGCCTTGCCGCGCCCCTACCTGGACAGTTCGGGATGCCTGTGGCGGTGCTCCATCCCGATGTGGTCGATGGCCTCCTTCACCCGCTCGGAGAGGTTGGTGGTGGGATTGGGCCCGATGCGGATGAACCCGAGGTCGTGGAAATGGTACTTCTCGTGCAGTCCGCCCCAGAACGCGCAGTACTGCGCGCGGGACGGCGCGCCCTTCGTCATGCGCTCCTTGAGAAGCGCGAGATGCTCGGCGTAGACCGCGCGCGGCGAGCACCCCTTCTCCTTGCAGATGCCGGCGGCCATGCCCACGACCTCGCCCAGCATGCCGAGCGTCTTCTGCACGCGCACCGCCGCAAAGGCGACGTGCGAGCAGCTGATGTCGCGTCCCGCGAGGAAGAGGTTCGGACAGTCCCGCGCGTAGAGGCAGCGGTACGGCACGGCCACGGGATCGCCGTAGCCGCGGTGGAGCGCGCAGGACCGGAACGGCTCGCCGAACGCCTTCTCGTTGCGCGGATCGGGGAAGTGGAGGTCGACGTCCCACGTGATCACCGCCGTGCCGTCGTCGAACTTCCTCTGCCCTTCCAGGTCGAGCTGCGTCAGCACGTAGTCGCCGACCACGCGGTAGCTCTCGCGCTTGCCGCCGATCGGTGATATCCACTCGAACGCGCGGTTGGCCCATTCGGCCTTGCGCTTCGCGTGGTTCTTGAGAAAACTCCAGTTCGAGAAGATCGCGAGAAGACCGTAGTCGCGGATCGACTCCGTGTCGTCCGCCATGTCGCGGTACTGACCCGCCTCCTGCCACCAGGCGCCGCCCCTCACGTAGTTGACCGTCTCCTCCGTGATGGGGAGCCCCCAATCGATGTCGGGGAAGTCGACGGGCTTCGCGTCCACGCGGGTGATCCACTGGATCGAGTGCCCCATCACAAGGCGCGCGATCACGCCGTCGCCCGTGGCGTCGCAGAAGAGCGGCGCCTTCACGCGGATCTCCTCGCCCGTGCGCGTGTCGCGGTAGAGGACCGCCGCGATGCGGCCGTCCGCGCCCTTCTCGACGCCGTACACGGACTGGTTCAACACGGCGAGCGCGGGAAGCCCGTGCGTGCGGAAGGCCATCTCCTTGCGGTCGTCCTCGTAGAACTTGGCGGGGAGCGGCACATAGTCGCCGTGGACGGGCATGATCTCGCGCAGGACGTTCCCGAGCGCAGGGTATGGTCCCATGTTGATGCCGCCGCCGGCCGACACGCGGATTTCCGAGGAGTTGCAGCCGCCCAGCACCGGACGGTCCTGCAGCAACAGCGTCTTCACGCCGTAGCGCGCGGCCGTCTGCGCCACACAGATGCCGGAAATGCCGCCGCCGATGACAACGAGATCCCAGCTCCTCTGCGCGTCGCGGAAACGGAGTTCTCCGCGCGCCTTCTTCCAGTCGCGGAGCGCGCCCGGCTCGTTCGGCGGCAGCGCCTTGGAATCCGTCGTGAACCAGAGCGCGTCGCAGCGTCCGTTGAAGCCGGTCAGGTCGCGCAGGCGTATCTCGACGGGAACGCCCGCCTTGAGTTCGACGTGTCCTGCGAGCTGCCAGTCCCAGTCCTTGCCGAGCGTGCCGAGCTCGGCCGGCAGCGTCTTGCCGTCCACGACCACCAGGAAGCGTCCCGCCGCGCCTTTCGTCCAGACCGCGTTCCAGTTGCGCGTGCGCGCCCACACGGCGTACCGACCGGCAGCGGGGAACTTCGCCGTCGTCACGGCGTCCTTCACCGGCGTGCCGTAACCGTGCGCCATCACGTAGCTGGAGCCGATCTGCCGCATGGAATGCGGATCGACCACCCACCCGCCGAGATCGCGGAAACTCTCGCACTCCACGAGCTTCCCGCCAGACGGCGCGGCACAGGCCACGCCTGCCATCAGTAAAGTCGGAATCAGGGTTCTTGCTTTCATGTCGAATAGTTTACCATCATTTTGCGCCTAGCATCTAGAGTAGGCAGACAAGTTTTTATCCATAGAATGTGCAGCGGAAGAATATGGTATAATCCGCAACGACTCGGCATCCAGACGGAGATGGCAACATGGAAGCGGCAATGAGAAAATGGCGGCAGGGAATCTTCTTCCTTGCGTTCCCGGCTTCGGCGCTGGCGGCGTTCAGCCCGTACGGCGTGGTGACGGACGGCTCGCGGTCGGAATACGACATGCACGACGACCTCGCCGACCTCATCAAGGTGGGCGGCATGGGCTACGAGCGCGTGGACTGGGACTGGCGCGCGTGCCAGAAGGAGAAGGACGGCCCGTTCGACTTCTCGAGGTACGACAAGATCGTTGAAGCGGACGAGTCGCGCGGCGTCACGGTGCTGCCCATCGTGTACGGCCCGCCGAGCTGGGCGTATCCCGCATGGCAGCATCTCGACGGCTACGCCGCGTTCGTGCGCGAGACCGTGCGCCGATACGGGAAGCGGCTTCCCGTGATCGAGATCTGGAACGAGCAGAACATCGCCGGATTCTGGAAGAACCCAAACCCCACGAACTACCTCGCGCTCCTGAAGGTGGCATACAAGACCGCGAAGGAGGTCGACCCCTCGGTGCGCGTGGCGTTGGGCGGCACGGCGGGCTGGGCGCACGGGTTCATCCGCTCCCTCTACGCGATAGGCGCCAAGGACTACTTCGACATCGTGAACGTGCATCCCTACTGCTACCCGTACCCGCCTGAGGAACCGCTGCGGAAAGGATTCGAGGAGCTGCGGAGGATCATGGCGGAGTACGGCGACGCGGAAAAGCCGATCTGGTTCACGGAGATCGGCTGGCCCACGCACGAGGTGGACCTCACGGGACCGGGGAACGTCCTGCTTGCGGGGTTGAAGACGGCGCGTCCGGAGAAGACACGCTGGAACGTAATCTACGCCGTCTGCAAACCGGACGCGGAGAAACCGGACCAGAACCTGGCGAAAGGCCTGCTCGCCCGTCTGCCGCCCGGATCGGCGGTGCGCGTGTGCGCCCCGAAGGAAACGTGCGAGCGGCTGGCCGAAGGCGGCTGGGACGCCGTCGTGTATCCGCTCGACGAATCGTATCCGGCCGACACGCTCGACGCAGTGGTCGAGTTCGTGCGGAAGGGAGGTACGCTCATCGACCTCGGCGGGATGCCGATGTGGAATCCCTACCGCAACCTGCCGGACGGAAGCGGGCAGAAATTCCCGCACGATGGCGGGCGCGAGCGCTTCAGGCGCCTCAAAATCGGCCTAGACTCGTGGTGGCTGCCGGGCAGCGAGCTGCCAAGGACCGACGGCAATCCGATGAAGGTCTACGCCACGCCCGAGGGGCTTACCGCCGGAGTCAAGCAATCCCCCACCGGCTTCCCGTGCGGACACTTCTTCACTGGGAAGGCGCTCGGCCCGAACGACCGGATGGTGCCGCTCATCGCCTGCACGAACCCGCTCAACGGCAAGCCGGCCGTCGCCGCCTGCACGTATCTGCTCGACGGCGACATGAAGGGACGCGTGGTGGTGTGCGGCATCCAGAAGGGAAGCGGCGGATCGGCGTTTCCCGTCTCGGAACACCAGCAGGGCGTGATGTTCGCGCGAACGATGGGCATCTCCTTCGCGGAGGGCGTGGAGGCGTTCTTCTGGTACAGCCTGAGGGCGCGCGAGACCGACCGCTTCTACAACGAGCACCATTTCGGCATGGTGCACGCGAACCTCGTGCCGAAGGACGGATGGCTCGCGAACAAGATGTTCATCACGCAGCGTCCGGCCGGGTCGGCGAATCTCGGCGGCGAATGGCGCAGGGACGGCATCTTCTTCCCGCAGTGGAAGCGTCCCGACGAAAAGGTCGGCGGCATGATCTGGACGGACCGCGCCGCGCGGGAGCTGCGTCTTGCCTTCGACGCGGACGACATCGCGTTCCACGACATGTGGGGCAAGCCGGCTGTCGTGCACGGCGCGGGCCGCACGCGCCAGGCGCTAGTGACGGGCGAACCGCTCTACTTCACCGGCGCGCGCCTGCTCTCCGCCGTCCCGTGACAGGCAGTTGTTTCCGGCCCGACACTCGTGTATAATGTCCAAATTCCGATTTCCCGACGAATGCAGGAGAACGAAGAAATGACGATGATCGAAGAGGCTTTGACAAAGACTACCGACACGAAAGCGTGCGTGATCGGCCCCGGGGCGACCGAGGCCGCCGCGAAGATGTTCGGCGAACTGTTCCCGGACGCGAAGAAGGCGATCGTCATAGACGATCCGCGCACGCGGGCCGTGGCCGGCGAGCGCGTGATCGGGCTCCTGAAGGCGGCAGGACTTGAAGTGGCGGAGCACGTGATCAACCCGGACGGCTCGGACTTCCACGCCACATACGCGAAGGTCGAGGAGGTGCGCAAGGCCATCGCCGCCGCGGACGGCGCGATTCCAGTGGCCGTGGGCTCGGGCGTCATCAACGACCTCACCAAGCGCGCATGCGGCGAACTGGGACTCCGCTACATGGTCGTGGGCACGGCGGCCTCGATGGACGGCTACACTGCCTACGGCGCTGCCATCACGAAGGACGGCATGAAGCAGACCATGGGCTGCAAGGCCCCGCTCGGGTGCATAGTCGACAGCGCAGTTGCCGCCGCCGCGCCCAAGGAGATGACGGCGAGCGGATACGCCGACCTCATCGCGAAGATCCCAGCGGGCGCCGACTGGATCATCGCCGACCTCATCGGCTCCGAAGCCATACATCCGCTCGCCTGGAAGCTCGTGCAGGGGCCGTTGCGCGACACGCTCTCCAACCCCGTCGGATGCGCGTCCGGCGACGAGCGCGAGGTGCGCAAGCTCTGCGAGGGCCTCGTCATGAGCGCGTTCGCCATGCAGGCGATGGGCTCCTCGCGCCCGGCGAGCGGCACGGAGCACCAGGTGGCGCACTACTGGGACACGCTGCCTGGTGGCCGTCGTTCGACGACGTGAAGGCCACGTTCCCGTCCGTCTTCCCCGGCCGCCCCGCACACGTCACGCGCGCCGAGCTGGAGTACGCGAAGAAGTTCCCGACGAAGGACGCGCTCCGCAAGGAGCTTACGGCAATCCGCGACAACTGGGGCGACCTCGCCGCGAAGATCCGCGCGCAGCTGATGCCGTTCGACGAGGTGAAGGAGAACCTGCGCAAGGTCGGCGCGCCGGCGGAGCCCGAGGAGATCGGCGTCACGCGCGCGCGGTTCCGCGAGACGTTCGCGGGCGTACCGTACATGCGCGCCCGCTACTTCGGCGCGGACCTCGTGCAGCGCGTCGGACTCATGCCCGCACTTCTGGACCGCCTCTTCGGCGCGGGCGGCGTGTGGGAGACTAAATAGTGTTTCAACCACGAAATACACGAAACGGCATTGAAAGATATTTCGTGTATTTCGTGTATTTCGTGGTTCGATCCTAAAAGGAATTACATCATGACGAAGACGAAACGTTCGCTGGGCTGGTGGCAGTGGGAGACGCTGCTGGTGACGATGGGCGGCTACGCCCTCTACTACATCATCCGCAAGAACTTCTCGCT
>CACWSW010000291.1 GCA_902763655.1 uncultured bacterium | reverse complement strand
GTGCTGTGCCTCGCGCCGTTCGCGCCGCACCTAGGCGAGGAGCTTTGGCAGTTCCTGGGCCATTCGGACACGCTCGCCTACGAGCCGTTCCCGGATTACGATCCGGCGGCGCTCGTGGAGGACGAGGTGGAGGTGCCGGTGCAGGTGCTAGGCAAGCTGCGCGGCCGCGTGAAGGTGCCTGCTGATGCCGATGCCGCAGCGATGCGCGCCGCCGCCGAGGCGAATCCCGACATTGCGAAGTTCCTCGAAGGCAAGACGATCGTCAAGGTCATCTGCGTGCCGAAGAAGATGGTCAATTTCGTGGTGAGGTGATTGTAGGATTGTGGGATTGTAGCCCGCCGCCTACGCTTCGCGCAGAAATGAACATGAGGATAACTTTATTGCTTTCGCTACTGGGAGATTAGGAGACAAGGAGTTTCGGAGGAGATTATAAAAATCCTCCAAGCCTCCTAAACTCCAGAACTCCCAGTAGCGAAAGCAAAGAGAGGGTTGTCCTGCTATCGCGCTTGGATTGTACCTGACGAGCAGATGGCCTCGCCTTTGGCGTAGGTATAGCCCAGCTCATTCTCGGCGCGCTTTTCGAGCGTGAAGCGTATCCGTTCGCCTGGCAAGATCGGGCGCGAGAACTTCATCTTCTTAACGCTGCCTACTATGAAAGACCTGCGCAGGAAAACCTCTGCGAAATGATGCGCAAGACCAAGCTGCACAACGCCCGGCAGCAACGGAAAACCGGGGAAGTGTCCCTTGAAGTATGGCGCGTCCGGCTCGAAGGTGAAGTCTGCCGACCACGAGTTCTCGGTCCGCGCGATGTTTTCGACTATAGGCTCCACCAGGTTCGATAGAAGTATCTTGCGGATGGCGGCGGCTTGCACCTTCCCCTGCGCGTTGCGCGGGAGCTCGTGGACGAAGCGGTACCTCTTGGGGACAGACCCTTTGGGGAAGATGGGGAGGAGCTTTTGGCGTAGGGCGAGGGAACGCTTTGGAAATGACTGCGCCTCTCCGTGCGGTCGCAGCAAGCTGCGACCCTCCCGATCTGGCACGACCACGAGGCCGAGGTAGGTGCCGTGGGGGCCTTCGAGGGGACAGAGTGCGGCGTCGGCGATCTCGGGGAGGGCGCGCACTGCCTCTTCCAGCTCGGGGAGGAGCACTCGCTGCTCGGCGATCTTGACGAGCCGGTCTAGGCGGCCGTGGAGCTTGAACGTACGGCGGTCGGCGGATAGGGTGACGGCGTCGCCCATGACGAAGCGCTTTTTGAAGGAGAAGGGGGATCGCACCTCCAGCCGGCCGTCGGGCAATGTGGCGACCTTGACGGGGTCTAAGACGGTCCAGTCGCAGTCGGGGGTATTCTGCTGACGGCTTGCGACGCCTCCCGTCTCCGTGCTGCCGAAAATCTCGAGCGGGACGACGCCAAAGATGCGGGCGGCGGATGAGGAGACTGCGGGAGTGAGCAACGCGCCGGAGGTGGTGATCGCGATGCAGTTCTTGGGCACCTCGTAGAGATCTGCGTAGGCGGCGAACCTTTCAAGGAAGCTGGGTGTGGTGACTAGGAACACCTTGCGAGCGGCGCGCATCTTCGCGATGAGCGATTCCGGGGTGAGGATCACCTCGGGGTCTACATGGCATTCGGCAGCGCGTGGGAGCATGACGCGCCAGAGCGTGCCGTACATGTGCTGCGGCTCGACGGTTGAGAGGAAGGTGGGCTTTTGTGCGAGGATGTCCGCCAGGCGTGTGCGGTGGAATGCGACCTCCTTGGCGAGCGACTCGAACGTCTTGACGATGGACTTGGGGTTGGACGTGGAGCCGGAGGTGTGGAAGGTCACGGAGAAGCGGCGGTCGCGGATGGGCTTTTCGATGGCGAACGTGCCGGCTACGACGATTGCGGAAAGGAGAAGGGGGACTAAGAAGCGCCAAGCTCCGTTGGGCAGGATTGCGATGAGCGACATGGAAAGGGCGGCGTTCGCGAGCAGAACGAACAGCCACACCCATGTGAGGCGACGGCAGTAGGCGACTGCGCCGTCGGGCAGGATGCCGTCCGAGATGCGGTCCGCGAAGCGCAGGCACAGCGGCCTGTGGCCTGGCAGGAGCGACCAGCCGAAGAGGGCGGCGAACAGGATCGATATCATGTGTTCAAGAGTTTCGAGACGGCGGCGACGACGTCGCCGAGCGTACGGATCTGGCGGAAGTCATCGGGTTCGACCTTCTTTTGTATCTCTTGCTGGAGGCGCACCACGAGATCGACCGCGTCGATGGAGTCGAGATCGAGTTCGGTGAACAGGTTGGTGTCGCTTTTCAGTCTGTCCGGATCGCACTCGAATTCCTCGACGAGGATATCCTTTATCTTCTGCTCGATTTCTGCGTCAGTCATTGCGCTGTCCCTTGCTGTGCTTCAACGTGGTCGGCCAAGGTCTTGACCGAGTAGAACGTCTTCTTGTTGTCGGCGGGGTCCGAGGAGAACGTAACGCCGAACGCCTTCTTGATGGCCATGCCGAGCTCGAGCGCATCAATGGAGTCTAGCCCCAGGCCTTCGCCGAAGAGCGGGACGTCCGTCTGGATGTCGGACGGAGTCAGGTCCTCAAGGTCGAGCGATGCGACGATGGTCTCCTTGATCTTGGCTTCTATTTCTTCTCGCGTCATTGCGGGTATATTCTATCAAATTTTCTGCGCTTGCGGTAGTGCGTCCTCCTGAGACTGGAGGAACTCGCGCGCGAGGGACAGTCCATCCACGCTTTCCAGCCCGCCCACGGCCTCCGCCAGCTCCAGGCGGGAGATGGAGTACTCCTCCTCTCCTTTCTTGTGGGTGAAGGTGAGGTCGAAGTCGCCAGGGTAGTTGAAGAGCATGAGAACCGCGTTCACGAGGTCGCCCATCGGCGGCAGGTCGATGTGCGTGGCGGAGAATGAGTAGGAAAGCTCGGTGCCCACGCCTTTCTCCGATTTCAGGGATACGGTCCCGTCCGTCGACTCGCATATCTGCTTCAGGATCGGCAACCCCAACCCCACCTTCCGCTTGTCGTGCTTGCCGGGCTCGGTGTAGAAGGGGTTGAACGCGCGCGCCTGTGTCGCCTCGTCCATGCCCTTCCCGTCGTCGGCTATGCGAACCGATATGACGGTGCCGTCCTCGGAAAGGGACAGCGTTATGTGCCTCGCCCCTGCCTCGATGGAGTTCTGGGCGGTGTCGGCGATTACGTCTGCGAGTGTCGCGTGCATGGGGAAGGTTAAAAGGTTAAAGGGTTGAGGGGTTGAAGGGTTAGAAGGGTTGAGGGGTTGAAGGGTTAGAAGGGTTGAGGGGTTGAAGGGTTAGAAGGGTTAAAGGGTTGAAGAGAGGACATATTATATCCAGTTGGCGGGCCGTCCGCAAGGGGGATGCCATTTTCCGGTAGCAGGCGCTTGTCCCGCGGAGCGGCCTGGCGCCTACTCTGGTTATCGGCCTGTTGCCCAGCCATCGGCCCGCCAATCGCTCCAAAAATATCGATTTCTTAATCTTACCCTTGCCTAACAAGCCGTCGGCATGAGATAATTTCCGTTGCCGTACTGCAAAAGGCAATTTCTAACACCAGAAGGACAACGACATGAGCAAAGAGCTAGAGAAGATGACGCCGGAGCTGCGGGCGTTCATCGAGGAGTGGAAGGCGAAGCCGGGCAACCTGATCATGGTGCTCCATCGCGTCCAGCAGACGTACGGGTACATCCCGCGCGAGATCGCAATCGAGACGAGCCAGATACTTGACGTGCCGCTTGCGAAGATCTACGGCGTGATCACGTTCTACAACTTTTTCCGCCTGCGCAAGGCGGGCAAGTACAACATCCAGGTGTGCCTCGGCACGGCCTGCTACCTGCGCGGCGGCGACGACGTGCTCAAGGAGTTCGAGAAGCAGCTGGGCGTGGGCCTGAACGCGACCACCCCTGACGGGATGTTCTCCGTGGAGGCGGTGCGCTGCCTCGGCTGCTGCGGCCTCGCGCCGGTGGCGGTCGTGAACGGCGAGGTCCACGGCAAGCTCTCGACGAAGGACGTCGAGAACATCATCGCGAAGTACTGTGCTGAAGGCTGAAAGGAAAAAGAAAATGGCTAAGCTTACATTGGCAGACCTGCGCAAGATGCGCGAAGAGAAGCAGCAGGCGATGGAAATGCGCGACGCGTCCAACAAGGACGTGCAGGTGATCGTGGGCATGGGCACGTGCGGCATCGCCGCCGGCGCCAAGGAC